>CANKTL010000072.1 GCA_947486405.1 bacterium | reverse complement strand
CCCCATCTTCTAACGAAAAATGGAAGAGTTTTTCAGCGAACTGATTGGCCAACAACAAGCGATTGTCGCGATCGGTAACGATGATAGCGGCGGGAAGACTGGCAATGATCGATTCCGTGCGATTTTTTTCAGCTATTACCGTTGAGGTCGACTTTTTAACCTGATCGACCATTTCATTAAACGCAACGGCCAAGCCCCCAATTTCGTCAGTGGATTGCACCTCTACTTGATGCTCAAAATCGCCCTGCGCCACCTGCCGGGCACCATCCGAAAGGGCCTCTAACGACCGCGTAATGTGTCGCACAATTACCGTGTAAATTGTGATAATCAAAATGAGGACGGCGGCCAGAATACCGATAGTCACCAAGATAATCTGGCGCTTGGCGGTTTGAAGTTCGGCAGCGGGTATGACTGTCACAAGCAAAATATTGGAATTGATGGGCATGGGTTCAATCCAAAGGCGGTATTCTTGAACTGAATCTTCCGCGGATAGCTCGATCGGACGGGTCATCCCTTCTGGGGTGCGGGCAACGGCATCTTTTACCTGATGCTGAAGCTCCTGAGACAACATAAACAAATCGGTGCCCCCCAAAAACACACTCATCGGACGGTTTTCAATCTCCCCTCTAAATACCAGTGCCATATCAAGATTCAGGCGACTTTTTAGTTCATCTAGGGCGCGGCTACCCAGTTCGTATTCCGCAATTACAGGGAAATATTGGTTTTCGCGTTTGTCCGAGCCCACGCCCACTGCCACGGGCACCAATCGCCCCGAGTCATTGCGCAACTGTAAATCAACGAATTGGCGACCTTGTTTTCCAGCTTGGATCAAGGCAGCATATTTTTCTTTTTGCGCATCTGATAAATCCGACATGTCCCAATACACGTGGGTGTTATCTTGATTCAGAATTTGCAACGTAATGGCTTGAATTTCATCTTCGGAGCGTTTTTGGCCAATTTTAGAAACAGATTTTTTCATATCTGCGGCGAATTGCGCATAAAATCCGGTCTTTTTGAGCCGCTCATCGATATTTTCACGAATAACTGATCGGTTTAACTCTAAATGGGCCTTAAATTGACTTTCGGTGTATTGATCGATCAGCGTGATAGAAATCCATAAAATGAGTGCAGCTGCACCAATAACGATGAGTACAAAGGGCGCAATGATTTTCTGGCGAATACTGGTTTTGGTGCGAAATTCCGGGAACCCGTTGGCTAAGCGAATAGGGTCCATATTAAGATTCCGGCCGCCACTGATACGTTTAAGGACTCAACTTTGCCATGCATCGGAATTGAAACCGATTGATCGACCAACTCTTGGACCAATCGAGACAGGCCTTCGCCTTCGTTGCCCAATACCAATGCGGCAGGGCCATTGGGGCGATAATCAGCCACTGAAATCGGAGATTTTTCGTCGGCACCGATAACCAAATACCCCCGTTTTTTAAGGGATTGAATACTTTGTGCAATGTTGCTGACCCGCACCAACTTCAAATGGCTCACCGCCCCTGAGGAGACCTGCACCACCGTTGGGGTTAATTGTGCTTGGCGATCTTTGGCATAAATAACAACCTGCACACCAAATACTTCAGCGGTGCGCAAAATCGCTCCGAAATTATGGGGGTCATGGAGGTGGTCGAGGACCAGAACCGCAGGGTAATTGTCGGGATCCACTTCAGAAAAGGGGAAGAACTCGGCTTCGGCCACCAAGGCCACAATATGCTGGGCCTCTTTGCCATAGCGCGACTCAAACTCATGCCGCGATAACTCTTGAACCTTAATTTTGGCCTTACGCGCCGCATTTTGAATGCTGCGAAGGTCAGGGTCTTTGGCACCGAAGGGAATAAAAATACGCTCCACTTGGCTGGGGTTTAAAATAGCCTCAGAAACCGCGCGTTTACCTTTAACGATGCTCATTAATTGCACCAATCAGGATGTCCAAGCCTGTTTCTAGAGTCGCTTTATCAATAATAAGGGGCGGCATCAATCGAATAACCTGGCCGCGCTCGCCGCAGGCAACCACAAGCAAACCTGCTTTCAAACAGGCCGACCGGATCGCTGAAACACGGTCAGAATCGGGGTGTTTGGTATTTTTGTCGGTGACCAGCTCGATTCCGATCATGAGGCCTTCTCCGCGGATATCGCCTACGTGCGGGTGTTGAGCCAATGCCTCGCGTAATTTAGCACGGGCCCAATCTCCCAAGTCACGAACCTGAGGCAACAACGGGTTTAAAACTTCAATTGTGGCCAAGGCCGCTGCACAGGAAACCGGGTTCCCCCCGTAAGTACCGCCATGGGCACCGGTCGTCCATTTGGCCATTAGGGCCGGCGAAGCAATTGCAACACCAATCGGCATCCCTGACCCCAAGCCTTTGGCCAAGGTTAAAATGTCGGGCTGAATGCCCACTTTTTGCGCAAACGACCAATAGCCGCTTCGACCCATTCCGGTTTGAATTTCATCACATATTAGAAGCACATTGGCTGCTTTACACGCCTTTGCTACGGCAACCAGAAAGGCATCCGGCGCGGGTACATATCCACCTTCGCCAAGAATCGGTTCCAGCATCACAGCGGCCAATGACGACGCATTTTCAGAAATGTGAGTAACGGCCTGATCAATGCAGAATTTTAAGAAGGAGTCTTCATCCATGCCATTTTCGGGGCGATACATATACGGAAAAGGCAACACCTCTGCCTCACCTAAGAACGACTCATAATGGGCGCGATATTTCGGATTCGAAAAGGTCACGGAAAGTGATCCCATGGTGCGCCCGTGAAATCCGCCTTTGAAAGCAAGAACTCGAGGTTTTTGAGACGTGTAGAGGGCCAGTTTAATAGCGGCTTCATTGGCTTCGGTGCCACTTTGAGTGAAAAATACGCTGCTTAGGCCGGGCCCAAATAATGAAGCCAGCTTTTCAGCCAATAGTATATTGGGGGAATAATAAACGACTCCGGCACAGGCATGAATCAACGTTTGTGCCTGCTGCTGAATCGCCGCTACCACAGTAGGAT
>CANKTL010000071.1 GCA_947486405.1 bacterium | reverse complement strand
CGTGGTGCTGAAAACGGTGTGTTTTCTGCGCACTTTATCGACCTTCGCGAATTTGGGATTGGACGCCTCAAAAAGGTGGATGATTATCCATTCTCAAAAAAGTTTGGCATGCTCTTACGCGCGGATGCCGTTAGTGCAGCCATAAAAAGTATTGATGGATTTGCGCATTATCGGTTAATATACCCTTGCCCAAAAGGGCCAACATTTGATTTCAAGTGCTCTCAACAGCTATCAAAATCACCGGGAATTATTTTTTTGCCGGGGTATTACGAAGGAATTGATGAGCGTATATTTGAGTTATTTGATGTTGAACGGGTAAGCCTTGGAAACTTTGTTTTATCCGCTAGCGATTCTGCCGCACTTGTGATGGCTGAAGCAGCGGTGAGGCAACTGGAAGGGGTTGTGGGAAAGCAAGAGAGCGTGGCACAAGATACATTCTTCACCAGTCTCCTTGAACATCCACAGTATACCCAGCCCCGCGAAGTCGACGGTATTGGCGTACCAGAGGTGTTGCTGAGTGGTCACCACGAGCAAATTGCCCTCTGGCAACACAAGAAAGCGATTTCAGAAACTTTGTTTAATGCGCCTGATTTATTAGCGCAAGCGACGAATTTGCCAAAGGCAAAGAAATTATTAACGGAAATCATTCAGGAGGCAGTTAAATGACCAACATTATTGAACAATTAGAATCGGAACAACTTAAGAAAAGTACGCCTTCGTTTCAGGTGGGGGATCAAGTTCGTGTTGGTCAAACTATCGTTGAAGGTAAAAAATCACGTGTTCAGTACTTTGAAGGAACTGTAGTTCGTCGTACGGGTATTCGTAGCCGCTCTAAGTTTACTGTTCGTAAAGTTATCGACAGCATTGGTGTGGAAAAAACCTATTTATTGAATTCTCCCTTGGTTGACAGTGTAAAAGTAACTCGAAAGGGTAAAGTTCGGCGAGCGCGATTGTTCTATCTTCGCGACCGAGTTGGGGCGAAAGCCAACCGAATTAAGGCCCGCGGATAATTTGACCACCGCAGGTATTGTCGGTATTACCGGGTATACCGGCTTAGAGCTATTTAGGCTTCTAGATCGCCATCCCGCTGTGACTGTGTCTCGTTTGTTTGGGAGACAGCATATCGGAGAGCCCATCAGCCGCGTTTTTCCGCATATTTCGTCCAATTTGACCGTTGAATCGTTTTCAATCGAAGCGATTAAGGACTTGGATTTTGTTTTTCTATGCTTGCCGCATGGCGAGGGGCAAGAAATGACGCGTCAGATTGTAGATGCTGGAAAACGTGTCATCGATTTGTCAGCTGACTTTAGATTGAAAGATTTGGCCTTGTTTAAGGAAGCGTATCACGCTGACCATCGTGAGCCGGGGCTGTTGCCTAAGGCTGTTTATGGCGTGCCTGAATTGTTCGCATCTGAAATTAAAACCACGAATTTATTGGCGAACCCTGGGTGTTACGCCACTTCGGTGATTTTGCCGTTGTTCCCGTTGAATGCCCTACTGCCCACAGACACTATGGTTGTGGTGGATGCGAAATCAGGGGTGTCGGGTGCGGGGCGAGCAGCTTCGCAGTCGAAGTTATATAGCGAGGTTAATGAGCATTTTTCTGCGTATAACACCTTTGGGCATCGCCATCAGGTGGAAATTGAGTCGGTTATTGGACGCTCAATTAGTTTTTCTACGCATTTGTTGCCTATGAACCGTGGGATTTTGTCGTCGATTTACTTGCTGGGTTCAAAATTGTCCGCAGAGCCGATTTTGTCGAAATTGAGTGAAACGTACGCTACCTCACCATTCGTTACTGTCATGAGCAACTGGGATACCCCTGGGACCCGTGAAGTCACGGGGTCCAATCGCGCTATGATGACGGTGAAAAAAGATCCGAAGCGTGATTGCATTGTTATCTTTTCTGCCATTGATAATCTAATCAAAGGGGCATCGGGCCAGGCGATACAGAACTTAAATCTGATGGCTGGTTTTGATCAAACTTTGGGGTTACCCGTTCAAGGGTGGTTTGTATGAAGACCATAACCGATATCGAGGGCGTCTTCGCCGATGGTTGCCATTGTGGCATTAAAGCAGAAGAAAAATTAGATTTGGCCTATATTTCGGTACCTAACGCAGTTGCTGTGGCCGGTGTATTTACCCAGAATCAATTTGTAGCACCATCCGTGGTGTTTACTCGCCAACGGGTTCAAAACGATACGCTGCGCCATATTTTAGTGAATTCAGGAAATGCGAATGTGGGGAATGGTGAAGTTGGTGATTTGGCCAATTTGGATATTGCGAGAGAAGGGGCGAACCTTTTTGCCTGTTCGATTGATGATGTTGGGGTAGCCTCGACTGGAAAAATCGCGAAGAAAATTGACTTAGATCCTTTTAAAAAGGGTGTTTCGGTGTTTGAATCCCGCGGGTTTCAGCGCAATGGCAGCGCTGCTGCTCAGGCGATATTGACCACAGATTTGGTTTCGAAAGAAGTGTTTGTGTCGCGTGAAATTGGCGGACAAGTGATTTCGGTGGCGGGCATTGGTAAGGGGTCGGGGATGATTAAGCCTGATATGGCAACCACCTTAAGCTACTTTGCGACGGACATTGATATCACGCATTTGCCGCTACAAACTATTTTTAGGCGCGCATCAGACCGATCATTGAATATGGTGAGTGTGGACAATGACACCTCGACCAGTGATATGAGTATTTTGTTTGCCACTGGCGCGAAGAAAATTTGGCTAACACCGAAGAACTTGGCTGAATTTGAAGCTTTGGTAACCGAAGCAATGCAAGAGATGGCGAAAATGATCGCCCGTGATGGCGAGGGTGCGCGTTGCTTGGTTGAAGTGGCTGTTTCGGGCGCGGCTTCAGAAATGGACGCACGCACGGTTGCCCTTAATGTTGTGAATTCGCCTCTGGTGAAGACCGCGATTCATGGGGCTGACCCCAACTGGGGACGAATCTTGGCAGCGGCCTGCAAAAACCCCCGTGTTCGTTTAAACCCGGATACCATTGAATTGAAATTGAATGGTATTTTGCTATTTGCAAATGGCGAACAGGTGGGCGCAAATCATACGCAGCTTGTTGCCGAACTGAAAAAAGACACCATTGTACTGGCCTTGGAATTAAATTCCGGGGCTGCATCGGCATCGGCCTGGGGCTGCGATTTGGGCTATGGCTATATTGATATTAACGTTACTTATACGTAAGAGGAGGCCCGTCTAATGATTCATGAAAAAATTGAAAAAGCCAAAGTCTTATTAGAGGCCCTGCCGTATATCAAAAAGTTTTTTGGCAAAACAATCGTGATTAAACTGGGCGGTTCGGTGATGATTGATCCGGCTAAAACCAAGCAATTTGCTACTGATATCGTTTTATTAAAATATGTGGGTATTAACCCTATTATTGTCCATGGTGGGGGTAAAGAGATCTCGAAATGGATGGAAAAGTT
>CANKTL010000070.1 GCA_947486405.1 bacterium | reverse complement strand
CTTGTTAACTTACCAAGTTCACTACGTTATGTTTGAGCTAAAGTATTTCTGGCAACACTATAAAAACAGACAGAGCCGGAACGACACCAAATAATTAAAAGGGATATAAAAGATCTGTGGACGAAATACTTAAAATAACGCTTGTTTCATTTAATGTTTTCGGACATACCATTTCCCTCAATCCGGTTTTAATGATTACTAGCTGGGTGTTCATTGGTGTAATTGCGCTTTTAGGGTGGTTCGCGACCCGAAAAATGACGACCATCCCGGGTGCGTTTCAAAGCCTATTTGAACTGGTCTTTGAATTCATAGAAAATCTGACATTCAGCTCTCTAGGCGAGAAAACGGGTCGCCGATTCCTAACCTTTTTCTTATCTATTTTTTTATTCGTCTTAATATCCAATTGGGGATTGGTGATGCCCAATTTGGTTGGCCTTTTTGCCAATATAATCGCATTTGGATATTGGGTAGCTGGTAGTCACGGGGTCAGTATCGCGTTTCATTCACTGTTTTCAATCGAAATGGCGGTGGATCATCATTTGTGGTTCTCACATTTGATTCACGAAACCCACGTTTTTGAGCCCACCCGCTCTTTAAATACCAACCTTGCATTAGCTTTAGTCGTGTTTATCACGGCGCATACCTATGGCATCCGAAAAAAAGGGTTTAAGCATTATGCGGCTCATTATATGGGGATCGTTCCTGCCCGTCCGCCTTACGTTTACTTCTTCTTTCTAAATCCTTTTTTCTATTTGGAAATCGTGTCACGACTTTCAGGTGTGTTGTCTCACAGTTTTCGTTTGTTCGGAAATATTTTTGGCGGCGTTATGATCGTTAGTTTGGTCTCGATGTTGCTATATTACCTCGTCCTGCCTATCGGTCTTTTGGCCTATTTCGGCTTAATAGTTGGCGTGATCCAAGCATTCGTATTTACCACATTAGCGGTCACTTACGTGGCCTCAGAGGGCTAAAATGACCATTGTTACCATGTTTTGTATGCTAGGTGCCGCCATTGCATTGGGATTTGGCACCCTTGGTTGTGGAATCGGTGAGGGACTGATTTCCGGCAAAGCGGTAGAAGGACTGAGCCGACAACCCGGGGCCAGTGGAAAAATTGTACGCCTCATGATTATCGGACAAGCCATTGCCGAAACGGGCGCCATTTTTTCCTTGGTGATCGGACTTTATTTATTGTTCCAAACCCCCGATGCCACTTTACCCAAAGCCTTTGCCTTATTGGGCGCCGGCATCGCCATTGGGCTCGGTTCGATTGGATCAGGTGTTGGTACGGGGTTACCCGCAGCCGCTGCCGTAGACGGTGTATCACGTAACCCTGAACAAGCCGATATTCTAACGGTCCACATGATCGTGGGTCAGGCCATTACACAAACACCTAACGTCTTTGCATTGACCATTTGTTTGGTACTTACGTCTATCACCCCCGATCCTGGCATTGTATCGATTGCCGCGATTTTAGGTGCTGCCCTCTCAATCGGCTTGGGTACCATTGGTGCGGGAATTGGCGAAGGAATGGTTGCCCAACGCGCCAATTATGCAGTGGG
Organism: bacterium; assembly: GCA_947486405.1. Taxonomy (GTDB): domain Bacteria; phylum Margulisbacteria; class Marinamargulisbacteria; order CANKTL01; family CANKTL01; genus CANKTL01. Next base: position 1,949 of record CANKTL010000070.1, on the reverse strand, counting down.
GTTAGATCCTCGAAACTTCCCGATCATCACGCGAACAATGATCATCGGGCAAGCCCTGACCGAAACGGTCGCAATTTATTGTGTTGTCGTCTCATTAATATTGATATTTGCAGTGTGATACGTTACTGTTTCAAATTGTAATATTTTAATTTTAAATCAGACAAAAAAACTTAGGAGGAAACGAAGATGGAAGGAATTACTGGTGATCATTTGGTTCGAGCGGCGGCTCTTTTAGGCGCAGCAATTAGCATGGGATTTGGTGCCATCGGTGCCGGCCTAGGTGAAGGCTACACAGGTGGAAAAGCTGTAGAGGCCGTTGGCAAACGCCCTGATGAAGCTGGCGTAATTACCCGAACAATGATTATTGGTCAGGCCATTACTGAAACCACGTCAATCTATGCATTGGTTGTTGCACTAATCCTTATTTTTGTTGTGTAGTTAGTCGATCAAATCGACTTTAGAGCAGGTTTAAAAAATGGTTTCAATCAATATTTATGATTTGATAATGCAAATGATTAACTTCGGACTATTGTATCTGTTGGTAGGCGTTTTTTTGGCCAAACCACTGGGTAAATTTCTGGAAGATCGTCGCAACACAATCAAATCTGACCTAGAACATTCTCGCTTAAAACTTCAAGAAGCTGAAACCATGTTAAGCGATCAAGCAAAGCATTTGAGTGAGGCTAAAAACGAAGCCCGGGAGCTTAAAAAACGGATGGGAGAAGCGGCTGAAAAAGAAAAAGAAGCCCTTCTGGTCCAAGCCCGTACCGAGGCTCAGCAATTGGTAACCGATGCAAAAAAAGAAATTGAACAAAGCGTTGAAAAAGCCCGTGTGGATCTGCAAAAGCAAACTGCAAAACTGGCTATTGATCTATCCTCCAGGTTAATCAAGAAAAATATTGACCCGCAATTGAACGAACAACTAATTACAGAAACGCTTGATAAGCGATGACCCTCAGTTTAATTGCCTATCGATATATCCAGGCCTTCAGTCAGACCCTCGCCGTTGGCGATCAGGTACAAATCGTGACTGAACTGGCGACAATATTGGGGGTGTTCTCCCGGCATAAAGACTGGATTCACCGCAATTTACACCCGGCAATGTCCTCAGAGGAAAAAGCCAAAATATTTCATGGGCTGGTTTCTAAGGTTAGCAACACCGCGGCTGTGTTACAATTTTTTGCGGTATTAGCCGAAAATAATCGAATTGAACTTATTTCCGACCTAGAAAAATCAGCTACCCGATATCTCAACACCTTGAATAAGCAAGTCCCCACCAATTTTGTGTTTGCAACCGAAGTCAGCGATAACGTGAAAGCGGCTTTGGTCACACAGTTTGAAAACATTACAAATAGCAAAGTGGTTCCGAGCTATGAAATCAATCCCGACATCTTGGGTGGGTTTCAAGTTTACTACGAAAACAAAATGCTCGACGGCAGCATATTAAAAAGTATCCAGGCGCTGACAGCAAAAACGGAGGTTGCATAATCTATGAAAATTAATCCTCAAGAAATCACGGCAGTTTTAGAAAAAGAATTTGCTGCCATCGACTCCAAAATCGAAGTCAAGGAAATCGGTTTCGTCCTTCAAGTGGGCGACGGTATTGCCCGTGTTTATGGTTTAGATTCCGTTATGGCCGGTGAAATTGTCACCTTCGCCAGCGGCACCCGCGGATTGGTATTTAACCTTGAAGAAGGTAACGTCGGAATCGTTGTTCTGGGAGACGTTACCTCGATTAAAGAAGGAGACAAAGTTGAGCGCACCAGACGCGTTATGGACGTTCCTGTTGGCGATGCAATGTTGGGCCGCGTGGTAGATCCTCTCGGAAATCCACAAGACGGCCGCGGTCCGATTCACACGGATAAACGCCAAAAAGTGGAAAAAGTAGCCGCAGGCGTCTGTGACCGGCAACCGGTTAAAGTACCATTGCAAACCGGGATTAAATCCAT
>CANKTL010000069.1 GCA_947486405.1 bacterium | reverse complement strand
GACGCCGTGGTTGATGAGGTGGTTTACAGTGGTCATGAGGATAATGGGCTTGTCGATTTTTTTTCGCACCGATTTCACACAGGCAAATACATCAGATACCGAAATGTCCGGCTGTGACGCAAGAACTCGTGAATGAGAGGACTGGATCACTGGGCCATCGGCCACCGGGTCTGAAAACGGTATACCAAGCTCAACGATATCTGCCCCCGCAGCAAAACAATCCAGAATCAGTGATTCAGTGGCCTCTTTTTTGGGGTCTGCAAAAGTAATGTAGGGGATCAGAACTTGGCCCTTTTTAAATATTGCTTCAAAGGTATGCACTGATGGTCTCCATATCTTTGTCGCCCCGCCCTGACAGACACACCAGCACTGACTTGGCATTTTTAAACAAGGCCTTCTTTTTAAGAACAGCAATTGCGTGGGACGACTCTAGCGCAGGAATTATGCCTTCGGATTGGGCTAACCATTTGCACGCAGCGATGGCCTCTTTATCCGTGGCCGCGGTTACGGTCATGCGTTTAGTGGTTTTTAGGTGCGCGAGTTCGGGTCCGACACCGGGATAATCGAGTCCGGCTGAAATAGAATGAGCCAGCTTAATCTGGCCTGTTTTCTCCTGCAAAATTAAACTCTTTGCCCCGTGCAGTACCCCGACTCTACCCTTTTGAAGGCTCGCGGCATGCTCATCCGTGGACAATCCGTGGCCCGCCGCCTCTACTGCAATTAGGCCCACTTTTTTATCCGCGATAAAGGCCGAAAACATGCCCATCGAATTGGATCCGCCACCCACACAGGCCACCACATAGTCAGGCAACTTGCCCGTTTGCTTTAGAATTTGAGCCCTGGATTCGGTGCCAATAACACTTTGGAAAGTGCGTACCATAGTGGGATAAGGATCGGGACCCACTACCGAGCCAATAATATAAAAAGTGGATTCCACATTCGCCATCCAATCACGAATGGCTTCCGTTGTAGCGTCTTTAAGGGTTTTAGAACCCGAATTCACGGGAACCACCCTGGCACCTAGTAAATTCATTCGTTTCACATTGAGCGCTTGGCGCCGCATGTCTTCGGCGCCCATGTAGACGACGCACTCAAGGCCCATTAGCGCACACACAGTTGCAGTGGCCACCCCGTGCTGACCGGCGCCCGTTTCGGCAATGATCCGCTTCTTTTTCATCGCCTTCGCTAACAGCGCCTGGCCAATACAGTTGTTTATTTTATGCGCACCCGTATGATTCAGATCCTCGCGTTTTAAATACACAGAAAATCCACATACCTTGGATAAATTCTCAGCCAAAAATAACGGTGTTTCTCGCCCCACATAATGAGACAGATAATATTTAAACTGGCGTTGAAACGCAGCAGTAGGCACAATTTTAGAGAAAGCCGATTCTAATTCGACCAGCGCCTGATAAAGGGTGTCGGGTACATATCGTCCCCCAAACTCCCCAAAATAGCCGGAACCCCGAGCGTTCATTTAAAAAGCGCCTGAATTTCCTCCAAATGATTTTTCACAGCTTGATAGCCCAATTCAATCATTCGATCCGATTTTTTGATGTCAAAAGAAGTAATATTTTCACGGATTGGAAATATGCTCATATCGGCCTCTTTTATCGCATGCTGAGCTGCTTTTGACAATAGAAGGTCAAGGCCACGATCCGCCATCGTCGCGAGGTTATCCGGCACGTCGGTTAAGATCACCTTAGGGATCACATCCACCGCTAACACGACATCGGCGCCCAATACCCGAACTTCCGAGACCGGCACATTCGACGCTGCACCCCCATCGATCACCGTTCTACCATCAATCTTCATCGGTGTGTAAACACCCGGAAACGAGGTACTAGCTCGAATAACTTCACTTAACTTCAGGTTGGAATCCATCATCAGGACCTTCTCGCCGGTCAATATATCAGTGGCAACGCCTGAAAAAGGAAGTTTTAAATCCCCGAGCCGAATCGGCCCCACATGTTTTTCAACCAACTTCTCAATGGGATGAGACGACACCATGCCCCGTTTAGACAATTGAAAACCGGCAATATTAGACCAGGCCAGTCGGGCCACGTGCTCCACCATATAATCAGGTGAAAGACCGGCGGCAAAGAGGCCGCCAACCAACGCACCAGAGCTGGTACCTGAAACGCACGAGATTGGGATTTGGTGCTCTACGAGTGCTTTAAGAACCCCTATATGTGCGATTCCACGTATCGCCCCGCCCCCTAAAGCAAGGCCCAATCGTTTCGGCTTTTGATCAGCAAAATCCATAGCTACATACTACCACGATCTAGCCTCCAAAAGGGGCGATTGAAATTCGTGGAAGTCTATTAAACTTCTACAGCTTCTTCGGTGTTGGCTTCGGTTCTACCTTCAGACTCAGTTTGCAACGCTTTTAAGCTTAAACCAATTCGTTGTTCATCAGGTAATACCTTGATCACTTTGGCTTCAACAGAATCCCCAGGCTTCAACACATCTTCAACGCGCTTAACGTGACCGGATGACAACTCAGAAATGTGAATTAGGCCTTCCAGATTTTGTTCGATTTGGACAAAGGCACCAAAGCTAGTAACACGGGTAACTGTGCCGTTTACAACTTGGCCCACTTGGTAACGCTCAGCAACTGAGACCCACGGATCTGGCTGAAGTTGTTTCATTCCTAAAGAAATACGGCCCGTTTCACGGTCGATTCCCAAAATAAAGACTTGAACGTCTTGACCTACTGAGACTAAATCAGAGGGATGCGCCACACGTGACCAAGATAGTTCAGAAATGTGAACCAACCCTTCAACACCACCTAAATCCACAAAGGCACCAAATTCTTTGATGCTGGATACTCGACCCGAGCGGGTTTGACCCACTTCAAGTGAATCAAGAATTTTGCTAACGTCGCCCTTGGCCGCTTTTTGACGTGCCAACTTTGCTGAAAAGATTACTTTCCGGCGTTTGCGATCAGCTTGAAGTACAATTACTGGGACCGTTTTATTGATGTAATTATCAGCATCATCATTTGCCCCATTGAGAATGTGACTAGCAGGGATAAAGCCCTTAATACCCTTGTACTCTGCAACCAAGCCGCCTTCAACCTTCGATTTTACTTTAACATCAACAGGCTCACGGTCTTTGGATACGTCGCCCAAATAGTTCCATGTGATCGCGTATTCGGCACGTTTGCGAGACAACATTGTATAGCCGTCTTTGGTTTCGAGTTTTAAAATTAGCGAGTAAATTTCTTCGCCAGGGCTAACCGAATTAGCCGGCGATTCTGACGGGTCAGAACTAAATTCACTGTTTAAGATAAATCCGTCTGACTTGTAGCCAATGTCTACTAGAACACCCGCTTTTTCGATGCTACGGACGACGCCTTTAACAACGTCACCCTCAGAAAAATTAGCAACACCTGAATCTAGATGCGCTTCAAATAGCGAGGCGTCATCAGCTAAAGCCGTCGATTTAGCGGCTGCTACGCGCTCCTCCGGTGACAACAAGCTGAGTTCAAACTCAGAAAGTTGACCTAATTTTGTGCCTTGAGATTCCGAATTTCCGCTTGCTACCGGTTTTTCAGTGGCATGCAAGTGATTAAAATCATCGGTATCTTTAAATTCACCTAACTTAGTTCCTTCTCCCATTTCAATTCCTCCTTACCAATACGTTAGCGTTTCCTAAAAAATTGGTTTTATGATTTTACTAACAAAATCTCACAACCTTTGCACGGCCTGAAAAAAAAGGGGACATACAAAAACAGGTGTGCATTCACTGCAAGCGTTCGTCAGATGTAGTTAGCTTAATTGAGAAAGCTTACACTAGTTGCGCTCAAATTTCAATTGTATTTGGCTCACTTTGGCTCCTGCCAAAGATTCGCCTCGCTAAAGCTGGCTTAGCCAGCTTTAGCTCCCGGCCTCCGGCCGGTTTTTCATCCGCATTGGCGAGGACGTCGTCGGAAGACCCGCTTTAGGAGCTAAATAAAGGTTCCCTTTATTTAG
>CANKTL010000068.1 GCA_947486405.1 bacterium | reverse complement strand
CGATAACGTTACCGATAAGGCGCCCACCCTCACGGGTATCTTTATTCCAATGGTCTGGCAAAAGGCCGCCGTGAAAAGTAGCCAACATATTCAAACTATTCAGAGGATGGTTAACCATAATTCAGTACCGGTTATTACCTGGGAACCCTGGGATCCCGGTGGCGACCAGTCGAAAAATATCCTGCCGGACATTATCGCTGGCAAATACGATACCGAAATTGTCGAATGGGCCATTGCCCTCAAAGCCTTGAATTACCCCGTCGTGATTCGCTGGGGTCATGAAATGCAGGGAGACTGGTATCCGTGGAGTAAAAATCCAACTCTGTATCGCCAAGCATATCAGCATATGGTGACGGTCTTTCGTGCTCAGAATGCGCATCAGGTGATGTGGATGTTCGCTCCCAATCACAATGATGGTGGCACTGGCCGTAAATATACCGATTATTATCCGGGGGCTGATTTCGTAGATTTGCTCGGCATTAGCGGCTATAACTTTGGGACCACACAGCCCTCCTGGGGCAGCAGCTGGCGCTCATTTGAAAACGTGTTTGGGCCGATTGTTGACGACCTGAGCAGCCGCTTTAACTTACCGATCATTTTGGATGTGGCTTCTGCGGAACAAGGGGGCGATAAAGCAGCGTGGATTGCGGATATGGGTCAACAACTCGCTGAGAACAGTCGCTTTGATTTGATAAAAGGCATTGTGTGGTTTCAGGAAGATAAAAGTCGGCAAGGCGAGACCAACTGGCGATTTGATTCGTCCCCGGAAGCATTGGCCGCGTTTCAGGAATTGGCCAATCAGACACAATTTCTGGACAAGCCCCTACTCCGCCCCGTCAAAATTTAGTTAAATGACACCATAAAGGGATTACGCTCAGTGGATGACCCCTGCAGCGTAGCAAGTAGGGCGTCAGGGGTGTCGGAATAGGCCTGACTCTCGTCACGCCGAGAGGCGTAGAGTTCCGATAGGGCCAATAACGCTTCTTCGTTACCGGGTGACAATTCGATGACCATCTCATATTGCGAAATAGCGCTTTGGAGATCCCCCTGAAAATGATAGAGACGCCCTAAATTCAAATATGGAAAATGCGGTGCATCATACCGGGGTGCGAGCTTGGCTTTCTCTAGCCACCCAATTGCATCTTCAAATTGGTTCATACCAATCAAATAAGCCCCAATATCGTTATACGGATTTCCAAATTCGGGATCTAATTCGATGGCCTGCTTGCAAAAGGCAATGGCAGATATAAAATCGTTTTCTATCCCCTTCATCCAGCCTAAAAACGTGAGGCCCTCCGCCGTGGGACAAATGTCGATTGATTGCTGATACGCGATGCTGGCCTCATCGAATAAGCCCTCAGAGGCGCATTGATTGCCATGCGCAATTAACTCATGCGCCGCTGCTCGTTTTTCAGGCCACTCGGTATCCATTACTACCTATTGTAAATAGAGAGTTAGGCAGTTTGCAAACTGACGTCTACCGATTCGATTGAATCACCTTCGGTTTCTTCAGTTTCTTCGTCCATCCCGTCATCTAGGTCATCCATTACCTTGCGGGTCGCGATTAGGGTGTCGCGCTGGCTTTGATATTCAGGGAAAACCAATAGATAAGATTTCAAGTCTAGGAAATTTTCACCTAAATTACTTAGGTAAGAATATCGTTTCCAGATTTTGTCTAGAAACTTGGTGATAACAATTGACTCTTCGTTTTGAACCAACGACATCATGTTAGCGATTTTGCTGAGCCGATTATTGATTATAAGGTCTTGGATAGTGTCACGACGCGACAACTTGGCCATTACTTGGTCAAATACGTAACGGGCTTCATAGCCTCGGATTAGTACGTCTTGCTCAGGCACTCGAACTGATTGAGGCTCGAATACGATAAAATTCTGGAACCGGACATCTCCGGCGATCTTAATTCCTTGTAACTGACTATTCTTCATTGTGAGTCCTCCCTCAATTAGTAACGAACGCTAAATTACGTATCGCCCTACAGTATTATCGAGTTTATTAAACGGTAATTTCAGCACCGACTTCATTATTTATAAAAAGTTATGAAAGTTCAGCACGTTGAAGAGTTTCGATTATACGTGTTAGGATGCTTTATTTTGTTTTTTTTGTCAAACATATAATAGCGAATGGAATATTTGGACAGATTCCTATTCTATCCTATACTTGCCTTTAATGACACAGCGCGCGCCCCGAATAAATCGGCCTCAAATGCCCTCTCTTACGATTGATGGCAAGCGGGCGATATTGGCTATGGCGCTTAAAGCCCATGGCGAAAAAGCGCTGGTGGCATGGTTGGCGCAGTATGACATCCCTTCGCTTCGGTTTGCAAACGAAAACGTGCGACGGTTCAAAACCAAGTTCTTTGAGGCGCTTTATGACTTTGCACACGTCAACCTATAAAGGGAAGCGCATTTTAATCATTTTAAAAGACGGCAAAAAGATCGTTGATAAATTCAAAGACAAGAAAAGTGGCTGGATCATCACCGAAGAGTACGGCAAAATCAGCACCAGCCTTGTGAAATCCATGACCATCTATAAACAGGACGCCATTCAACGAAACGCTAAAAATTGAATGGGGTGGAATCCGGTACCGCTGGGGCCGCCAAGGTGATGGGTTTCTGCTACCAAATCGATACCTGAGAGCGGAATTTCGATCGGATCGATTTGAAGAGACCGCGTTATTTGAGTAAGTTTTGCTTTGAGCTGATCGAGCTCCAGGGTCGTCGGTCGGCGTTTGAATCGGACTAAGGTGCAGTGGATAATATCGGGTGTTTTTTTGGGCCATTTGGCATCACTTGGTCCAAATCCCAAATTAGCCTCTAAAATCGAATTAAATTGAGCCCTAAAATAGTGAATCCACCCGTTGCCTCTGCAAAGTAGAACGATTCCCGTACTAGTCAGGGTTATTTTATCCATCAACACTGTTTGTGCCGGAATTTTTCCCGCTAGCTGAATAAGATCTGTGACAATTGCGTCTAAAGGAATGTGTTTAAGGTCGATTTGAAGGTCTTTTTCACTAACATGAACCGGTCTTCGAATATCCCCCATCGTGATATGGAGGCCATTGAAATCGGGGTCGGTTAGTAGCTCTGGGAATGGGGCAAAGTGGGAAAGAATATCCTGGTTAATGGCCGCCAATGCGCTGGACTGATGTTTTAGTGGGATATTAAGAACGCGGCCCTCTTTTTCCAAGGCCTCAGTTTTAAGCCGAGTCTCGATTTGAAACACGGCTGGAATTAAATCACGATTGCTGTCGATTACTTTTTGCGTCGCGCCGTCGATTTGAAGCGCGCCCGCTAGCAATTCATGCTGTGGAATCTGGGCCAATTTGAGGGAAACAAGCTTGTGAAAATTCATAAAATCCTCCGGTATAAATGGGTTAACATAGGGTTATCGGGTCCTGGCTTATAGATATTTCTATATATATTTATAGAAAATCGCTACACTATTGAAATGGTGACGCAAAAGCAGATTGCTAAGCAGCTGGGAGCGGTGTCGGCAGCCTATCGCCGCCCCAAGTTTGTGGCACCCGAGTTGCGGGCACGAATACTGGAGGCCGCCCAGGATCTGGGGTATCGGCACACCAATACGGGGGTTCTGACCTTTGGAATCGTCACCCCCAATCTACATGATTTTTATTATGGGTCTTTTTATCGGGACATTTTATTTGGAATTCTTGAACGCTGTGTGGCACTTCAGATTCGGGCGGTATTTTTTGAGGGGAGGCCTGAAAGTATTGACTCTGTTTTTGATGTAAATGGGTTGCTTTTACTAGGGAAACCATCTTCTGAAAGTTTAAAGTGGATCACGGAACGAAAAATGCCGACGTTACAGGTGGGATGCCCCACGATGGATCCCCAGATTCGCTCGGCCCACTTTGAAAACCGAGAGTCCGTTCAGAATCTAACGCAATACGCGCTTAATTTGGGGCATCGGAATTTTGCTATTTTAAATGGCGAAAAATCAGAGGATGATCTGACTTGGCTTGGGTTTTATGCGGGGTTTCAAGCCGCTATTTCGGCTTATCCTGCTGCAACCGCTCGCATATTTCAAGCCGATTACAGTGATATATTTTCGGTTGAAATTGCCTTGACTGAGCTGACTAGCGCGCAAAGTCCGGTATCGATTGTCATGTGTGCCAACGATTACTTTGCCTATTATGTGTATAAATTCGCTGAAAAATATGGCATTCGGATTCCTGATGATATTTCGGTAACCGGCTTTGATGGCATTGAGATTCCCCCTTTTTTGGCGCACCCTCAACCTGACCTTACCACCGTATTTACGGATCGAAAGGCGTTGGGACGCGCTAGCGTTACCCAGTTGATTCAGATGATCGATCATCCGAAATCAGCATCGGATTTAGTGATGGCTTGCCAGCTACGACTGGGAAAATCGGTACAGTCTCTTCATTTAGACGGGGTAGCGCGCAACGGGACTTAATCATTTATAGTAGAGTGAT
>CANKTL010000067.1 GCA_947486405.1 bacterium | reverse complement strand
GGTGCCATTTGGAGTGTAAAAGGGGAATAACCATGATTCCGATCATTTCCGCAGACGCCATTTCCGATGAAATCACTGCGTTACACAAGGCCAGCTCTCCCCAAGTCGATACTGAGCTTATTCAGCGAGTGGCTGAAATGGGAACCAGCATCCGAATGCAAGGGGATGACGCGCTGATTGCCTTTACGCATCAGTTTGAGAGCACCGAAATTGCGGTGGAAACGCTGCGGGTAAGTCCCTCGGAAGTGACTCAGGCCCATTCCCAAGTTTCAGCCGATTTTGTTGCCGCAATTAAGCAGGCGATTGAAAACGTGAAATGGTTTCATCAACAGCAAGTGCCAGCCAATTGGGATGGAACATCGCCAGCGGGTGTCAAAATGGGATTTCGCTACACCCCCATTGCGTCGGTTGGGCTCTATGTGCCCGGTGGACGGGCGATTTATCCGTCGTCGGTGGTGATGAATGCAGTGCCAGCGGTGTTGGCAGGCGTTAAACGAGTGGCCATGGTTAGTCCCGCCCGCCCGGATGGCACCTTGGCCCCAGAAGTCATTGTGGCCGCTGATTTGTGCGGTATTTCTGAGATTTATAAAATAGGTGGGGCCCAGGCCGTGTTTGCATTGGCGTATGGCACCCCTAGTGTGCTCAAGGTGGATAAAATCGTGGGTCCCGGCAACAAGTACGTCACCCTGGCGAAACAACAGGTGTTGGGCACGGTAGCCATTGATAAGCCTGCCGGGCCTTCCGAAGTTGTGGTGTATTTAGAATCCGAGGATGAAGCCCGGTTCGCTGCCGCTGATATGTTGGCGCAGTTGGAGCACGATCCCGATGCCGTTGCCGTGGCCATTTCATCAAGCCGACCTGCTTTGGATGCCGTAAATCGTCAATTTTCTATCTTATTGGCGGACTGCCATCGCAAAGAAATCATTGAAAAATCGCGTCGAAATGCCCGATTGTTTCACGTGAAATCCATCGGGGACGCAATCGGCGCATTAAATCAATTAGCGTCAGAACATGTGGTGATTATGGGGGCCAACCCAGCAACGACCTGCGCCCAAGTCCAAAATGGCGGGGCGTTTTTCTTGGGGCCTTATTCTCCCGTTACCGTCGGTGACTATATTGCTGGTACCAACCATGTTTTACCGACTGCAGGCGCGGCTCGTTTTTCGTCCCCATTGGGCGTTCATGATTTTTTAAAAAGTTCATCGGTCGTTCAGTATTCCAAAGACCAATTGGCTGCGGTGCGCGCCCCAATTGCCACGCTGACACAAGTTGAAGGGTTAGATGCCCACCAGCTGAACGTCGAGGTTCGGTTTGAGGCGCTATAGTTTAACCGCCCTTGCCTGCCTATTTATTTTTGCGGGGGGTGTTGGCGCGCAAACGGACGGCATTAAGTCAGATGGCGAAACAGTGATTGGAGTGCGTGACACACCTGACGCGGTGCGTCGTCCTATCGAGGGTAAGATTGTAAACCGGGCCTCGCAGGGGGCCTTGTTTTCGGATGCGGTTGCTGCGCTGAAATTGATGCCCGGGGTCGCGTCGCGGGGGACTTTTGATTCACGGCTCATTGTGCGCGGGGGCAACGATAATGAGTTGGTCTTGGTAGTGGATGACGTACCGATGTACCGGCCTTTTTTCTTTGGCGGGCGCATGACGATTTTGGATGCGCGGTTGGCGAAAACCTTGGATTTTTATCCTGGGGGATATTCCGTTCGGGGTGGACAGGCCTTGTCGGGCATCATCGATTACCATCTGAAAGACGGTGACTTTGTAAAAAGAGGTGGCGAGTTTGAATGGAATATCACCGAAGCCAGTTTTCGCTACTCCAACCCCATTGAGGTTAATAAATCCACTTTATTTGTAGCGGGCAGACGCACCTATTACGATATTTTTGCACCGCTGTTTATAAACCGTTCAGATGGCCCTGTCGCCATGCCTTTTATTCAAACTCTTGAAGCCAAATATACCGATAAAATTTCCCTCAACGAAACCCGTAGCATGGGATTTCATTTCTTCAATGATGGGGCCAATACGCCACTAGATGCCGTCGGCGCAGATACCGATTCCAAAACCGGCCAGCTAATTTATAACAATTCAAGGATGTTGCTTAGTGGCCAGCAGGAAATCAATTGGTCCCCCACAGTACGCAACCAGTTCACGGTGGCGTTTGGTAACACCCGCAGCCGAGCGCGAATCACCAACGATCAAAAAATTGATTCAGCAACCGAAGTTAGCGATTATACGCTGCGAGATGACATCATTTTCTCCGAGGTGCCGGACCACGAAATACGGGTGGGGACGATCCTTCATTATAGCCAACTGGGTCTGAATACCTCCGCCCATGTACTACCGGATCCTGAATTTCCAGGATCAGTGACCCGGAATGCAACCTTTCACTACTCAGGCAGTTACCGGTATGCAGGTGCCTATTTGGAAGACAATTGGGACTGGATGCCGCAGTCGACATTGACGCTGGGATATCGGCTGGATGCGGCCCATATTCCCGGTCAGGCAGTTAAATGGGGTGGGCAACCACGGATGGCGATCACTTGGGAAAGCAGTGATGCCACAAAATGGAAAGCCTATTGGGGCACCTTTCGCCAACAAAAAATCATTACAGATAGCCGGTTGAATCTCGATGGCTCAATCTCCCAGTCGCTGTCGGACCTTGCTCAAGATCGGGCTGTACACTATGGGCTGGAGCTGTCGCATTATTTTGCCCCAAAGCTGATGGGCAGTATGGCGTTGTTTTATAAACAATATGACCTTTTGGCGGCCAATACAGCGACGTTTCCGGAAGAAATTAACAGTAATTCCGCAGCGGGGTCGGCAGTGGGAATCGAATGCCTGCTTCACCAATTTAAAACGGTCCAAATGGAAGGGTGGCTAACCTATACTTACACCAATGCGCGGCTCAACACCCCCAAACACGGATGGCATTCCCCCGATTACGATATCCCTCATGTTTTCAATGCCTTTGGTGAATTTGCGACAGCGTCCGGAAATCTCACAATGGTCTTTACAGCAAGTTCAGGCACCCGCTATACCCCCGTATTGTCGAGCCAGCCGGATCCCCAGACCGGGGCGGCGGTATATACATATGACGGCTATTTATCCAGGCGCCTAACCCCCTATGTCAGGCTGGATATCTGGCATGAAACGCCAGGTGCGGATGTGGTGATTCCGATTCCATTTTTACCCGGTGGGGATGAGCAAGTTTGGGGAATTTTTCCCAAGTATAAGCTCAACGGAAAAACCCGAATCGGGATTTATAATATCTTGGCCATTCGAAACTCGATTGGATACACCTATGACAAAACGACCCAGACAAGCGGACTGGTATATGATTTCCCGATTATGCCCATTTTTGGAGAAACGATTTATTTTTAGATGGCGATCATAGCTCTGTTTTTTGAGGGGGGACTAATGATTTGGCCACTGGCAGTGGTGGGCTGGGTGGCCATTGAATTAATCTTGCGGAAAATCGGCCAGTTGCGGCGTGCGGGCCAGTATTCAAACGTCACACTCCAGCGTCACCTGCCGACCCTTTTGATTTTGGCCCAGGTAATGCCGATGCTGGGATTGCTGGGCACAGTGGTGGGTATGGCGCACGTTTTCGGTGCATTGGGCGGTTTGCATACCCTCGATCCAGAAATGCTTGCAGCAGGGATTTCCGAGGCACTAATATCCACCGAAGTCAGCCTTGTGTTGGCCATTCCCACGATGTTCGCTTATTCCATTTTGGCGGGTCGGATTGACCGCGTGATTGTCCAAAATCGAGACCCAATTTTGGCCGCCGAGACCGCCCTTGTACGCGGGATCCGTGCCGTTGGTCGAGGGATAAGCGCCACGCTGATTTTGCTTTTCCTGTTCATATTTGCCACATTCCTGAGCCACCATGTCGGCTACCAGCTCCCGATTCCTAAAATGGAGATTGTTACCGTTACCGATCTGCCCCGGTTGGAATCACCGCAACCCGTTACTAAACCCAAGCCTCCCGAGCCTGTCACCGAGTCGAAAGCGCCTGCTGAAACCTCGCAGCCGGTGCCAAAGTTAACCCCCGTGGTACCCACGAAAAATACTCCGCCCCCCCCGACTGAAATCTCAGGTGGTACCCCTATTGTAGACCTCGCCACGGCGGATGCTCTACCCCAAGTCCTAGAGAAAATTCGCCCCAAGTATCCTCCAGTCGCCCGAGAGGCGGGTGTCGAATGTGTGATGCTCTTGGCGATGGTAATTACCGAAACCGGCACCGTGGATAGCGCTGAAGTCCTGCAAGTTTCCACCCCCGGATTTGGCTTTGAAAGTAGTGCGCTCAAAGCGGCGTACGGCATGACATTTAAACCCATTACGCAAAACGGCGTGCCGATTAAAGTAAAGGTGTACTACCCCATTAGATTTGTGCTAAAAGAATAGCGCAACGGATTGCGAAAACGCGCGCCGCCATCGCGGGCGAACAATCTACTTACAAATTCGATTCTCTCGTTGTTTCAAAGGCTCTCGTCGGAGGCTATCAGTTGGAACGGCTATAGACGTTCTAGCGAAGCCTGTATCTCCCCATGCCGACGATATGTAGTGATTAAAACCGAATAATTTGATCGGTGGCCACAGGCCGTTGTTGCGCTACGAAACGAAGGTGATATTGTCCTTTAGCCACCTTCATCCCCGAAAAGGCCGTGCCATCCCACAACACCTTGTTTTTACCAGCACGGCCACCAGCGTTGCCTC
>CANKTL010000066.1 GCA_947486405.1 bacterium | reverse complement strand
TATTGCACCGCAATCGCATCAAACTGGGATTGAATCTCTTGAATCAAGGCCATTCCATCCGCATCAACCGTTCCCAATTTCCCGTCACATTTTTTGGTGATAATCGAGGCCGTTCGGCTGGCAATATTAATATATTTGTTAATCACATCCGCGTTCACTTTAAACACAAAGTCTTCCATATTAAGATCTAAATCTTCAGCCGTACCTGCCAATTTGCTTGCGTAGTAATACCGCAAATAAGCCGGGCGTAAATGATTCAAATAGGTTCGCGCTTTTATAAACGTGCCGCGGCTTTTAGACATTTTTTCGCCATTTACGGTTAAAAAACCGTGCACGTGAATTTGATCAGGTGTTTTAAACCCAGCCACGTGCAACATCGCCGGCCAAAACATAGCGTGGAAATACAAAATATCTTTGCCAATAAAATGGTGAATTTCGGTGTTCCCCGTTTTCCAAATCGCATCAAAATCTTGGCCCGATTTCGCACACCAGGTCTGCGTCGCGGCCATATAGCCAATCGGCGCATCCATCCACACATAAAAATATTTATCGGTGGTACCCGGAATTTGAAATCCAAAATAGGGGGCATCTCGCGAAATATCCCAGTCTTTCAATCCGGCCTCAAACCACTCTGCCAACTTGTTTTTCAGCTCACTGCGCAAATCAGATTTGGTCAACCAGTCTTTTAAAAAGGGTTCCAATTTAGATAGGGCAAAAAAGTAATGTTCAGAGGCCCTAAGTTCGGGTTTTTGCCCACAAACTGAGCATTTGGGATCAATTAATTCGGTGGGGGAATAGGTCGCCGAACAGTGTTCGCAAGAATCGCCATATTGATCGGCCTTATGACAACTGGGGCACTCGCCTCGAATAAAGCGATCCGGCAAAAACATTTGATCTTGGGTGCAATACATCTGGGTAACCGAGCGCACCTCAATATAACCACTGGCTTTGGCGGCCAAATACACTTGCTCAGCCAGCGCCTTGTTCTCGGCAGAATCAGTGCTCGAATACACATCGAATTCCACCTGAAACTCAGCAAAATCCGCACTGTGTTCGGCATGCATCGCCGCGATAAGCGCCTGGGGAGTGATTCCCTGGTTTCGAGCTGAAATCATAATCGGTGTGCCGTGCGCATCATCGGCACAAACGTAAGTACAATTATTCCCAAGCAACCGCTGAAACCGTACCCAAATATCGGTCTGAATATATTCCACCAAATGCCCCAAATGGATACTGCCATTGGCATAAGGTAGTGCACTGGTCACCAAAATCGTGCGCGTCCGCGTCATCCGGCGAGTATAACCCAGCTTCGGCCGTAACGCGAGGGTAAACGTGGACCTGGGATTACCAACCATGCTATTCTGGACGGCCAACGGAGGTACTTAATACATGGAACAGTTACAAAACCTTGAAGTTGTTATCAATCGTCGCGGCGCTAAATTTCGCGCGTCTTCTCCGTCATTTCCACGTTGTTTTGGCGAGGCTGAAACGGCTGAAGTTGCCATCAAAAAGCTCGGCGCTTCAATCGCTCGATTTATCGGCCGTACCGCCCACGATGCCCTGGATGGCGTTTTTGGCTCTGAAAATTTTACCGAATTATTACTCGACACCACGGTTCCTAAACCGGAAGAACGTCGGATTTACAGCTTTAGCAAAATCCAAGCCCAAGTTGGCCGCAATTTAATGGTACGGGTTCAACCCAAGCAGTCATTGTTGTCGGGTGGCCGCCAAGAAAAACCCCAAATGCCCAGCATGAGACTACCTGCCTTGCCCGCTGATTTATTGCCCGAGCTCGCCGATTTAATCGATGATGAAGACAACAATCCCAACGACGGGATTGTCTTTGGTTTTCCGCTGAATTTTAACTAAAAATGGCTGATTTCCCCTTATCCACGATTCGGCATAGTGCCTCCCACGTTTTAGCCCAAGCTGTTCAACAGCTCTTCCCCGATGCGGGGCTAGGCATTGGCCCTTCAATCGACGATGGGTTTTACTACGATTTCAAACTTCCTCGGGCGTTAACCCCCGATGACCTAGAAGATCTAGAAAACCGCATGAAGGCCATTATCAAAGAAAACCAAGCCTTCAAAACCTTCAATTTAACGCGCGCCGAAGCGGTCAGCAAAATGAAGGAAAATGGCCAAGAATTTAAAGAAGAGCTCATTAATGACCTCGATTTGCCCGAATACTCCTTTTGGGAAAACGGCCCCTTTGTTGACCTGTGCCGAGGCCCGCACGTGCGCTATACCAAGCAAATCGGTGCGATAAAACTACTAAAAGTATCCGGCGCATACTGGCGGGGGGACGAAAAACGCCCAATGCTGCAGCGCATTTATGGCACCGCCTTTCAGACCAAGGCTGAGCTAGAAGAGTACCTGACGCGATTAGAGGAGGCGAAGAAGCGCGACCACCGCCTCATTGGGCGGCAACTAAAGCTATTTCAAATTCATGAAGATATTGGTGGCGGGTTAATCAACTGGATGCCCAAAGGCGCGCGGATACGCCACGAAATCGAGTCGTACTGGCGCGATGCTCACCTCAAAAACGGCTATGACCTGGTCTACACCCCCCACATGGGGCGCTCAGTACTGTGGGAACGCAGCGGCCACTTGGGCTTTTACAACGAAAACATGTTCGCCCCAATGGAAGTCGAAAACCAAAGCTACATCCTAAAACCGATGAACTGCCCCTTCCACATCCTCATTTACGAAGAATCCCCCAAATCCTATCGCGATTTACCAGTTCGCTACGCCGAATTGGGCACCGTATATCGCTATGAGCGCTCCGGCGTGCTGCAAGGACTATTCCGCGTGCGTGGCTTTACCCAAGATGATGCGCACATTATGTGCACCCACGACCAATGCGATACCGAAATCGAAACCGTGATGAGCTTCTGCCTGGGCATGCTCAAAGACTTCGGATTCACCGACTCTAAGTTTTACTTATCCACCCGGCCTGAAACCAAATACGTGGGCGAACTCTCCGACTGGCAAATGGCTGAAAACGCCCTAGAAAACTCGCTGAAGAAAATGGGCTTGGCCTACGAAACCGACATCGGCGGCGGTGCCTTCTATGGCCCCAAAATCGACATCAAAATCAAAGACGCCATTGGCCGTGAATGGCAATGTTCCACCATCCAATTTGACTTCAACTTACCCGAGCGCTTCGATATGACCTACATCGGCTCAGACGGCAAAAAACACCGCCCGATTATGATTCACCGTGCCCTACTGGGATCCATCGAACGCTTCTTCGGTATTCTAATCGAACACCACGAAGGCCGTTTCCCACTGTGGCTCGCACCAGTGCAAGTGAAACTACTCACCGTGTCGCCTGAGTACAACGAGTATGCCAAAACAGTGGCCCAACAGCTTAAAGCAGCGAACATTCGCGTTGAACTCGATAACAGCGAAGAAAAAATCGGCTACAAAATCCGCGAAGCCGCCAATGAATTGGTCCCGATTATGGGAATTATTGGGGCGAAGGAACGAGAGGCCGGAACGCTGTCGCTGCGGAAACGTGGTGAGGGGGATGTGGGGCAGCTGCCCGTAAACGAATTGATTCAAACAATTATTGGTACATTAGAGACCCACGCGTAGAAGATTGCTTACTGTGGGCTTCATCTTCTTTCGGCTGCCTCGGCGCATATACTTCTTTTTTACTAGGCAGATTCTTAGCTAACATAGCTTGGCTTTGCGAGATCAGTTCTTGGGCCGACGGATCCGGCTGTATCTTGAATACTTCAATGAACAATAATTTCAAATACGCCACGCACTGGACGGCTGCCTGTGAAAGAAAAAACTGCGTGGCTTTCGCACCTTTCATGTAGGCCTGGTTCATTCCGGGGTCATTGGCCAAAACTTCACGATCTTGCAGAGCCAATTGCTCCCAAGCTTTCATCGTTTTAAGCAATACCGCCCCAAATTCATCGAAAAACGCTGCAGGATTGAGTGTCGCTGGATCGGTTGCTTCAAGAAACGTCGCCAATTCTTTGGCAAACGATTGAAATTTTTCACGTCCTTTGATGACACGTTTAACTTTAGTCACCGGAAATACTAGAGTCGAAGCTATTGAAAAAATAGTGGCATTTTTAACGAGCAACTCCTTAATTTCTTGCCTTACGCTACGCAATTTAAATTCTTTTCTGTCCATTGCCATTACGTTTTGCACAATACTCGCCATGTTCTTGCTAGGCTGCTGCAGTTCCGTATACATATCAGTCTCATCAGTCTCAGAAATAGGTCTTAGAGTAACGGACGGGGTGCGGTTTAGTACGGCCTTAATGGCTTCCTTAAAAATGGCGTTTGGAGGTGCCGCCGCTTCAACGACGACCGGCGCTGAAACTTCTACCGCCTTTTGCTTGGCCGCTTGCTTGGCCTCATCCGCAAGAGATAGGCTCGCAGCAATTCCAATCGTTAATGCACTAAGGTTCAGCCTCGGTGCCTTGGAATCTACCACCCACTCCCTCTCAGAATTCACCACCATAGCCCCCAAAATCCGCGTGCTCGCTATTTGAAGAGAATCATCTGAAGTCCCGCCCAATGGCAATCGCATTAACTCTCGCGCGGCCATTTTATTGAGCAAGGTTTGAAAAAACGACAACGGGACCGTCCGAGAAGCCCGTTGTAATTCGCTCGCATTTAGATGAGTTGAAATAAAAACAATGGCCAGGTAGGATTTCTCCTGATCTGTAAATTCCAATTGTTCACGAGTGCTTGGCAGGCTTTCCCGTGTTATATCGGAATCTTTACAAAGCTGACTCATAACCTCTTCAAAATCAGGCGATGCCGATCTACACCGCTGCATCAGATCCTCTGACGCTTTTAGCGTGACTTCCGGTGTCGTAGAATGAGCGGCAATACTATCTGAAAATTTACCCCCTACACTTTTCAAGAAGGCTCGGTGTTGGGGAGTAAGGCTCAACT
>CANKTL010000065.1 GCA_947486405.1 bacterium | reverse complement strand
ATCCTCGTCATTGAGCATTCTGAGTCGGTGTTGTCGCAGGAAGACTCGGACCACAAGACCTTCCTCCAAGAGTTGTTGCAGAAGCAACAGTTGCCGTTACCTGTTTACAGCCTGTTAGGGACCTCGGGCCCCGACCACCAAAAAATATTTAACATCCAAGTGTCAGTAACCTTAAAAGAAGGGGAATCCCTCCAGGAAATTGGCCATGGTGCGACCAAAAAAGAAGCCGAGCAGCAAGCCGCCAAAAAATGCTTAGAACATTTAAAGAATGACGCGTTGTAGGAGTTGAAACCCAAGGTCAAATATGGGGGAGAAGAATCCAAAATATGCCCCTGCAATGATCAGAAGCATGCCATACCCCTCATATTTATACATCATATCCTGAGCGGCGGGCGGAATAAAATTGGCCACAATGCGTGAGCCATCCAAGGGTGGGATCGGCATTAAGTTAAATAGGGCCAGTACCATATTAGTTTGAATCAAAATAATCAAAAACGAGATCACTGCGGAAACAACGATCGAAGACCCGCTGGTGGTTGCCAAGACGCCTTTTAATATTAAAACCCCAATGGTGAGGATGGAAATATTACTCAGTGGGCCCGCCAAGGCCACCCACATCATATGGCGAGAGGGATTTTGAAAATTTGATGGATTAATCGGCACGGCTTTTGCCCAGCCAATGAAAAAATGAGCCCCGGTAATCAATAAAATGCCGGGTACAAGAATAGACCCAACGGGATCGATATGGGGAATTGGATTCCAGGTTAGCCGCCCGGCCATGCGCGGGGTGGGGTCGCCAAACTTATCCGCGATCCATCCATGCGCCAGTTCGTGAATAATCACCGAGAAAATCAACACAACTATACTGATAATCTGAACCATCTGTCTTAATTATGCCCGGGGATGGGCCTGATTGTATAGCGATTTCAACTTGGATTTTGACACGTGAGTATAAATTTCGGTCGTGGTGACGCTGGCGTGTCCCAGTAGCTCCTGCACTTGGCGGATATCTAAGCCGTGGTCGAGGAGGTGGGTGGCAAACGAGTGCCGCAGGGTGTGAGGAGAGGCGTCGGCCCGCACGCCAGTGGCCATCAGTGCGTCTTTGACAAGCTGATACAGCGCTTTGCGATTCAATGGCTTGCCCTTGCCATTTAGCCAAAGGGCATCGGTGGTGGGGACCAGGGCGTGGCGCTCTTCTTTAATATAGGCCTGAACCGCGTCAAATGCGCCCGGATGCAACGGTACCCAGCGCTCTTTATTCCCTTTTCCTATCACGGCCAAATGGCCATCGTTGTTTAAAAACTGGGAGGCCCTCAGCGTCATCATTTCAGAGATCCGGCACCCAGTGGCATAAAATAGTTCCAAAATAGCGGTATTGCGAAGCGGAAATTCGGCGCTATGACGGGCCATAGCGATGGTGCTACTAATTTCATTTTCGCTTAAACTTTTAGGGAGTTTTTTAGGTCGTTTGGGTAACGTAATTTGGGAGTGTAAATCGCAGTGAATTAGCGATTCTCGAACCAAAAATTTTAAAAAAGATTTTAAGGTGGACAATTTTCTTAATACTGAAAGCGTATCGAACTGGCTATTATTCACCCAGTTCAAATAGGCCTGCAAATCGGCCATCGTATTAAATTGAGATAAAAAAGGGATCGCCTGGTTTAGATCGGTTTGGTAGGCCGAAATCGTATGCTTGGATACCCCTTTTTCGATTTCAAGATAATGAAGGAAATCGGAAACCCAGTGGGGTATTGCAGGCGTCGTCATGAGCTTACCTCAACTTGACGTGGTACAGAACTGTTTTTACCCATTCAGACAAAATCTCCTGGCGCATTTCATAGTCTTTGTACCAATGATTGTAATCGATTTTGTCGTCGCAACCGTAATACTGTAATTCAATTTTGGGTGAGACGTTGAAATGATCAAAGGTATATTTCGACCGGCTCGTGTGATATTTATCGGTCACAATAATCGCAGAAGTAATCCCTGATTCGCGCATTACTTGCAGCGAAAGAGTGGCGTTTTCTAGGGTGCTCATCGCATTGGGTTCACGCAAAATATTGTCAGAAGGGACTCCCTGGTCGATTGCAAATTGGGCCATCCAGTCGGTTTGGGATTTGCCAAAAAATCGGCCGCCACCACTCATTAGAATACGAGGCGCGTGCCCGGCCTTCCACAACTCAACCGCACATTGCTCGCGGTCTCCCAAATCACCCGCAAGCACCACGATGACATCCGCTTTATGCAACGGGGCTTGGGGCAGCACCATCAGTTTCGCCAGCGCGCGCAAGCTAAAGGGATTCACCAGGCAGCCCAGTATAAGTAGAAAAACCGCCAGAATAATGCCGATTGTTTTTAGACTGCTCCTACCGGATTTTTTCTTAGCCACGGGTAGCCAAATTAGACTTCGCCCAATACAATCCAATGAGTGATTTAGCGTCAATGACGTGCATGTCGTTCAACAAGGCATCGATTTTAGTCAAGGGAATTAGGTCCGTCTCAATCGACTCGTCTTCGTCAAAGTGGGTCGCGGTCTGGGTGAGCCCCTCAGCCAAATACAGGTACAGATACTCGGTGCAAAATCCGGGTGCGGAATAAAATTCAGACAGGCGAGTCCATTTTTGCGCCACATACCCGGTTTCTTCCTCAAATTCGCGCTGGGCAGCCGCTAACGGGTCCTCATTGGGATCCATTTTCCCAGCGGGCAGTTCCAATAAAAAACGCCGAATAGCTGGCCGATATTGGCGAATCATAATGATGTTTTGATCGGTCGTAAGACCCAGAACCACCACTACATTGGGATAAAAAATGTATTCGTAGTCGACCTTGTGATCGCGGTCAGTGGTGACTTGATCGCAGCGCAGTTCCAGTACACGACCCGAGTATTTTATGTCCGTGCGGTGATGTTCAAAGGGTTTCATTCGGAATCTGCATGGGAGGGTGTTCCGGTAAACAGCGGCATGGTCGCGTGGCCCTCCTGAGAAATGTCATCTCGTTTCACCACTTTGTAAATGGTCAGAAATAGAATTTTGATATCCAACCACAGACTCCAATGATCGATATACCAATTGTCCATTTTAAAGCGGGCTTCCCAGGTGGTTTGATTGCGGCCATTTACCTGCGCCCAACCCGTAACGCCGGGACGCATCCGGTGCCGGGCCATTTGTTCGGGGGTGTAGTGAGCGCGGTATGACGTCAGCAGTGGGCGCGGGCCCACCAAACTCATATCGCCCAGAAGCACATTCCAAAGCTCAGGGAGCTCGTCCAAACTACTGCTGCGCAACCATTGACCAAACGGTGTTAGTCGCTTTTCATCAGGTAGTAAATTGCCGGCTGAATCGGTTTCGGTAGTAAGGCTTCGGAATTTAATAATGCGAAATTCAGCGCCATTCAAACCCAGTCGAGGTTGTGAAAAAAAGAGGGGGCTGCCAATTTTGAGCCGGACCAGAATCGCGACGCCGATAAATAGGGGCCAGAACAGCAATATGGCGGCAACTACCGCTGAAAAATCTAAAACACGTTTAAGCCGTTGGACGCCATCAATCGACATGCTCACCTGGGTTTAACCGCAACTGACAGAACCTTGCTCAACGCGTTGCAGGCATCAGAAATATGCTGCGGTGTCAGTGTGGGATGAACAGTTAGCATAACGGAGGTTTGAGATAAAACTTGGGCATTGGGAAGCGGGCCAATCGGCGAAAATTGATCAAAGGCTTTTTCCAAATATATTTCAGAACAGGATCCCCCAAATGTGGGAATACCCTCGGCGTTCAGTGCGGCGATAATTTGATCCCGCGACCAGTCGGCTGCTAAGGCGTTTGGATTCACAAAAAAATAAAATTTATAGGCGGCCCCTTCCCAATCGGGAGAGGATGGTGTGACTGAAATAGCCCGCGAAAACGGGAGCAGCGCTTGGCGATAGGCCGCTTCGTTGGCATTACGGGCTGCCACCCACGTATCTAATTTTCCCAACTGCTTTCTTCCAATAGCGGCCTGCATTTCGGTGAGTCGCCAATTGGTGCCAAAGCGGTCATGCAACCATCGAAAGCCGGGGCCATGGGTGCTGTTATAAACCCGATCGTAGCCTTTACCGTGATCCTTAATCGACCAGGCCAATTTGTATAAAGTGGTGTCGTTAAGGGCAATCAATCCGCCTTCGCCACCAGTGGTCATAATTTTGTCTTGGCAAAAAGAAAAGGCCGAAATAATCCCAAATGATCCCAAGGCTTTCCCTTTATACCGGCCGCCATGGGCTTGGGCACAATCTTCGATTAAGTGTAGGTTATGGTGACGCGTAAAGGCCAACAGGTCATCCATGTCGCAGGAGACGCCGGCCAAATGGACGCAAATAACGGCCTTGGTTTGAGGGGTTATTGCAGCGCTTAAAGTGGCTGATGTTACATTTTGGGTCACTAAATCAATGTCTGCCACAATAGGAATTGCGCCCATAGCCACTACAGCGGAGGCGGTTGCTATAAACGTTTTGCTGGGGACAATCACATGATCGCCCGGTCCAATATTGAGTGTTTTGAGCGCCAATTCGAGGGCAACTGTGCCATTGGCTAACGCAATTGTATGTTCAACACCCAAATACGCGGCGTATTCGGCTTCAAACAATTTAACTTCGTCGCCAGTCCAATAATTCACTTTTCCGGAGCTGAGAACAGACGTCACCGCATCAATTTCATCGGATTCAAAATAGGGCCACGGGGCCCAATGTCCGGTTCGGACAGGTGTGCCGCCATTTAATGCCAGTTCCTCAGTAATAATCATGGCCTATCTCTGTATAATATCCGTTTAATTTTTAAATTTCAAAGTTATTAAAAGCAAGCTTTTTACTTGGGGCATTTACTCAGGTATTCTTAAAGAATTATGATGAAACAAATTAACTGGATAAAATCGGGCGCATTGTTATTGTTTGCCGGCCTTATTTACGCCGTCGCCCTAAAGTATTTTGTTATCCCCGCCCACATTATCATTACAGGAACTGAGGGTATATCGCTCTCTATCTCTTATTTTGTGGAAAAATACTGGGTGTTTGTCGCCCTATATGCCGTTTTTCAGGTAATTTTAATCACATTTTCCACGATGCAATTGGGTGTGAAACTTACGGTTCGCACTGTTTGTGTGGTCGCAACGATCTTGGGACTACTGATTGTGCTGCCCGAGTTTCAGATT
>CANKTL010000064.1 GCA_947486405.1 bacterium | reverse complement strand
CCAAGATCTTCCTCAGTTCTGAAATCGCGAGCGCATCTTGGCCACTGTGAAATCCGTCAGCATCTGAGAGTAGGGCGACATCCAAATGATCGTTTACGATAAGCGCGGTATCGGTTTGTCGGGTCCATTCCTTTAATTCACGCGCATCCTGAAGCAACTGTGATTTTAAGTCCTCGGCTCGGGGGCGGAGTTGTACTAGTGATACCCCCCATTCAATGCCGCGTTTCAAAATCGCGATGTCGTGTGAGATCAAATAAATGCCCGGTGTTGCAAATGGCTTTTTGAGTTGCCTCAGTACCAATTCTTTCTCAAGGGTATAGAGGTCGTAGCGCCACGCGTTAAACTGCGCGTTTCCGGTTACTTCTTCGAGTACCCGTAACCCTTCGGTAACGCGTTTAAAATTGGCGGTTAATAATGCTTGGGTGCTTTGACGACGTGCCGGTGTTTCTTTGGCCCGAACATCTTTTTCGCTATCTCGGCTTGCCAATTGGCCAACCGGATTGGGGCTGCTGTGACTGATAGTATGGCGAAGTTGAGCCAGTGTCTGAGCCATTTCTTTTTGAGATGCGGTAAAGCGCGCAAAATCTTCTAATACCCGTAATCCTTCACATACCCGATTAATATTGGCATCAACAATTGGGTCATACGGGTGGCGCACGCACGCAATTGTATCAGAGAATGAGGTCCTTATTAAGGGAAGCTCTACTCTGTCGCCCCACTTCTCAATACGCTATAATTTTCCAAATGAATACACCCAACCCATTTTCGTTGCCTGAGCCCTGGTCGTTGGTGGCCTCGGGGTACGCTGAAACGACCATGCATTTCCTGGGCCAATATACCGATTCAATTTTGGCACGCTATCCCCTTGCACCTCATTTTAGGGTGGCTGATATTGCCTGCGGGCCGGGTACGGTTTCTCGAAAAATATATACCCAAGTGGCTCGTATTGATGCGGTAGATTTTTCACAAGATATGATCGCCTTATTGCAGCAATTTGTGTCTGAGAATCAAATTTCAACCATTCATCCCGTGGTAGGGGATGGCCAGGCACTACCTCTTAAGGATTCGACCTATGATTTGGCCATCAGCATGTTTGGCCTGATGTTTTTCCCGGATCGGATTCGGGGGTTTTCAGAGGCCTACCGCATCTTGGATCGGGGCGGGCGTGCCATTGTGGCGTCGTGGGCACCGGTATCAGATTCACCTGCCATGCAGCTCATGTTTGGCGCTATTCGAATGATTAATCCCAACGTTCCCAAGCCGGGTGCCGTTGTGACCAATTTGGAAAGCCCGGACCTTTTTAAATGGGAATTGGGAGTGACCGGGTTTAAAGATGTGGAAATTTTCAAAGTGACACAGCCAATGACCGCTGAGTCCGCTGAGTCATTTTGGGACGATATGGAAAAGGGAAGCGCCCCTATTGCAGTGATGAAGTCGCGCAATACCCCCGAGGAATGGGCACAAAAACGGGAAATAGCCATTACATATATTCAAGGCCAAATCAGCCGATTTCCGACAACCTTAACCTCAGATGCCTGGATTGCAACGGGAATTAAATGAGTTTAAGAATCGGGATCACTATCGGAGACCCGGCGGGTATCGGCCCTGAAATTGTGGTGAGGGCGGTGCGGCAAATGGCCAAGCTGCCGGTGAGATGGGTCATATTTGGGCCTGAATCAGTTAAAAATGACCCTTATATCCAAAGTTTAGGGCCGTTTCCTGATTCTGTGGAATGGGTCGTTACAGGATCAATTGCTGAAAATTATGTAAAGGGAAAGGCCGATTGTGACAACGGAAAAGCGGTAGAAGTCATGCTTAAAGTCGCGAATGAGTGGGCGATGTCGAGTAAAATCGATGCCTTGGTTACCGCGCCGATCAGTAAAACATCCCTTCACTTGGCAGGTTCTCGTTTTACGGGACACACGACAATGCTTCAATCTCTTTCGAATTCGGCCCACGTTTCTATGGCCTTTTATTCCCCCCAATTGAAAACCGTTTTAACCACGATTCACCATCCTTATATTGAGGTGCCCAGTTTACTGACTCCAGAACGCCTCAAAACCACGATCCGCCATGCCTTTTTGTACGCCAAAATGCTGCGCATCGCGACACCCAAAATTGCGATAGCCGGCCTAAATCCCCACGCCGGCGAGGATGGCCTATTTGGTGATGAAGAGTCCCGCTTGTTGGCGGCCCCGATCGCAGAGATGGCCAATTCCGGCTACCCGGTGATCGGCCCTTTAAGTCCCGATACCGTGTTTCGGCGCGCGTTCGACGGCGAATTTGACATCGTAATTGCCCTCTACCACGACCAAGGTTTGATTCCGATAAAGCTTTTGGCTTTCGATTCGTCAGTTAACGTGTCAGTGGGACTTCCTTATATAAGAGTCTCCCCCGACCATGGCACCGCATTTGATATCGCCTACCAAGGAAAGGCCTCTGAAAACTCGCTGATGGCAGCAATTCAATTGGCAACGACGCTCCATGCCGCATAAGTGGGGTCAGGTACTGCTACGCGACGGCAACATGATTGCCAAAATTCTGCGTACCGCCGACGTTTCCGCCACGGATCACGTGGTTGAGATTGGTTGTGGCGACGGAAGCTTATCCCTGCCGTTGGCTGAAACTGCGGCTCACCTGGATATCATTGAAATCGACCCTGACATGGTGGCGCGCCTGACCGCACGTCTGGATCCCAAGCTCCCTGTTTCGATTCACCAGGGTGATATCTTAGAGCGCCAATTTCACGATGTTTCCGCGACCCCATTCCGCATAATTGCGAATTTACCCTATTACATCACCACAAAAATTATTAAAGCCATGATTGAAAACCGCCATCGCATTTCTGATGCGATCGTCATGGTCCAAGACGAATTTGCGCAAAAACTCACGGCGGTCCCCCGAACCAAGCACTATGTGTCGTTGACCTTGTATACCTCATTCTATTTTGACGTTAAAAGATGCTTTAAGGTGCCAAAGCAGTGTTTTCAACCCATTCCTAAGGTGGACAGTGCGATTATTCGCTTAATGCCGCGCTTGGCCCCATTTTCAGTCGATGAGGATCAATTTTTTACCCTTATCAGAGCGGGCTTTGCAACCCGTCGCAAACGCCTGGTCAACTGCCTAATGCATGACTCATTTTGGGCTCAATTTGATTGGAATAACGCGCCCATGTTTCTTAAATCCCCCAACTGCCGGGCTGAAGAATTAGACCTTAACGGGTTTTATGAGCTATACCGCTACGCAATTCCGAGCGATTAAACTTTATTAAATAAGTCTGGAAAATCGCTGGGGTCAATGGGTTTAAACTTGGATTTTTTTTGTTCAAAGGATTCGGTTTCTTCGATGGCTTCAAGCGTGGAAATAGTCCAGGTTTCGCGGTGTTCCTGTTCAAATACCATCAATCGACCAAACCGGTCTTGAAACCACCCTTTAGTGCTTGCCAATATTTCTTGTGCCTGAATAATGTCACGGATGTCTGTACTTTGAATCACAATTCCATCTAATAATTTTTGGGGGGTAATATCGGTTTTTTCTTGCGCTGGATGGGGCATAATTGGTTCAAACAAACAACGGTATTTACTGAGAAGGTAAAGCTCGTTATCTGAAATTTCTAGTCGACAAGTTAATGTAAAGACCTGCTCAGTTTTGAACAGTTTATCTATTACTTGAGGCTTTACTTTTGTAATGAAGTGCATTGTATTTCTTGTAGCATTTTTAAGGAGCCATTGTCTATCAGCGGGCCTTATATTACACTCATCTTTATGTTCGGGTCGCAAAATGGAAGCACGATTTTAATGGCAATATTATTGGTCGGCATTGGCTTTTTAATGTTAGCCAGCAACTTCGGGCTAGTCACATTTAATTTTGATATTTTGCGATATTGGCCCGGGATTCTCATCTATTTTGGGTGCTGCAATATCTTAAAGTATTTATTTGGATTCCAAGAAAAATATTAAGTACTTTTTTGGTGTTGACAGGGCCATGTCAGATTGATATGATTGCCCTTCCTACAAATACGGGAAACAAACTGTTCCTTGAAAACTGAATAACAAGCTCAATGTCGAAAGTGCGAACTTTCAAGTCAATTTTTTAAACAAGATATAAGAGTCTTTGATCAAATGAGAGTTTGATTCTGGCTCAGGATGAACGCTGGAGGTACGCCTAACACATGCAAGTCGAACGGGCCTTCGGGTCAGTGGCAAACGGGTGAGGAATACATAGGTAATCTGCCTTTGAGTCTGGGATAACTTCCCGAAAGGGAGGCTAATACCGGATATTTTCTTTAGTTCTCATGAACTTAAGAAGAAAGGTTTACTGCTCAAAGAGGAGCCTATGCCTGATTAGCTAGTTGGTGGGGTAATGGCCTACCAAGGCTGCGATCAGTAGCTGGTCTGAGAGGACGAACAGCCACACTGGGACTGAGATACGGCCCAGACTCCTACGGGAGGCAGCAGTGGGGAATATTGCGCAATGGGGGAAACCCTGACGCAGCGATACCTCGTGAGCGATGAAGTCTTTAGGGATGTAAAGCTCTGTCAAGAAGAACGATAGTGACGGTACTTCTAGAGGAAGCCCCGGCTAACTACGTGCCAGCAGCCGCGGTAATACGTAGGGGGCGAGCGTTATCCGGATTTATTGGGCATAAAGAGCATGTAGGCGGTAGTTTAAGTCAGACGTGAAATATTGTGGCCTAACCATAATATGCATTTGATACTGGATTACTAGAGATCGGGAGAGGAAAGTGGAACTCATGGTGTAGCGGTGAAATGCGTAGATATCATGAGGAACACCAGTGGCGAAGGCGGCTTTCTGGACCGATTCTGACGCTGAGATGCGAAAGCGTGGGGAGCAAACAGGATTAGATACCCTGGTAGTCCACGCTGTAAACGGTGTTCACTAGGTGTTGGGGGTGTCGACCCCTCCAGTGCCACAGATAATTCGTTAAGTGAACCGCCTGGGGAGTACGGCCGCAAGGTTAAAACTCAAAGAAATTGACGGGGGCCCGCACAAGCAGTGGAGCATGTGGTTTAATTCGACGATACACGAAGAACCTTACCAGGGTTTGACATCTGTAGAAGTCTCGGGAAACCGAGATGTGCCTTCGGGAGCTACAAGACAGGTGGTGCATGGCTGTCGTCAGCTCGTGTCGTGAGATGTTGGGTTAAGTCCCGCAACGAGCGCAACCCTTATTCTATGTTGCCAGCACGTAATGGTGGGGACTCGTAGGAGACTGCCGGGGTCAACTCGGAGGAAGGTGGGGATGACGTCAAGTCATCATGCCCCTTATGTCTAGGGCTGCAAACACGCTACAATGGCCGGTACAAAGGGCTG
>CANKTL010000063.1 GCA_947486405.1 bacterium | reverse complement strand
GTATTGGGAAAATCATATAAAAATTGCTCAAGCCATAACACAGATTTGTAGTCCAGCTGGTTGGTAGGCTCGTCCAGTAATAGAATATCGGGGTTTCCAAATAGGGCTTGGGCCAACAAGACGCGAACCTTTTGTCCAGCCTCTAAAGCGCTCATCTGGGTTTGATGGAGGGATTCAGGCAGCCCCAAATCACTGAGTAAGGTGGCGGCATCTGATTCTGCGGTGTAGCCATCCATATCCCCGAAAATACTTTCGAGGTCACCCGCCCGTAGGCCCTCCGCTTCGGTTAGGCTTGGCTTTGCATATAATTTGTTACGTTCGTCATAGATCGTAAACAATTCGGTATGGCCCATTAATACGGTATCCATAACTGTAAACTCGTCATATTCAAACTGATTTTGCTTCATGACCGAAATGCGTTTTTTATCGCCGATCACGACTTCGCCTTTTGTGGGCTGAATATCGCCGGATAGAATTTTTAAAAAGGTAGATTTGCCGGCCCCGTTTGCGCCAATAAGCCCATAACAATTGCCTGGCAGAAATTTAGCGTTAACGTCTTCGAAAAGAGTGCGTCCGCCAAACGATAATGTAAGATGATCTGTTTGAATCATAAATATTTATAAAACCCGGTTGTCCTTACTAACATAAGCTTTTAGATACGTCTATATTGTCTTTTTAAATTACGGGTTTCATAATGACAAAAGATCAGTGGATTTTGATACTTTGTCTCAGTATGTTTGATCGCTTTTGAACTGAAACGCCTGCCTAATGGGACTTATATTAAGAAAATTAGGTGCGTAAGTTTGATTGACTATTTGGGCCTGTAATTTATAATCAAAAATGCGGGTTAAATTTTTAAAAGCAAACTTGAGCCGCATCTGAATAGTCTCCTGTTAAAAAGATAAAGCCAATAGAAAATAGTTACCTCGGTTTAACCACCGAGACATCAAAGTTGTCGGTATAAATTACTAGAAGCGTAGTAGAAAATTTTAAGATTGAGGTGACGGTGTGATGAGTCAAGAATTGTTGATCATAAAGAGAAATGGTGCACGAGTTCCTTTTGATAAGAAGCGAATTTTTAGTGCAATTGAAAAGGCATTTTTATCAGAAAACCGAGTCGAACCGGCAACCGTTGTCCAGCTGACCGATGAAATCGTCAGCAATCTCCTTGCTAATTTGGCAGAAGGTGTAACGGCAACCGTAGAAGATGTTCAGGATAATGTTGAAGCTTCTTTGATGCGGGGCGGCCATCACCGAATTGCTAAAAACTATATTTTATATCGCGAGCGCCACAAGCAGATTCGTGAAGAAGAAGTTTTAGATAAAATTAAGCACCATCAATTGTCCGTAAAAGTTTCTGACAATAAAACTCAGATATTTGATGGCACGATTATTCGAGAGCGGCTAGTTGGGATTGGCTCTGACCTTAAACGCGTTAACATTGATGAAATCGTAGATGCGATACAAAAACAAATCTATGACAACATCACCAAAGATGAAATCGAATTGCTGGTATTAGGGGCGTGCCGTGAGCGAATCGAAAAGCACTATGATTATTCGGCGCTCTCCTCTCGGATTGCGATCAACAACCTCTATAAAAGCGTTCTTAATCAACAAATGTATTCGCCTGAACTGAAAGCAAATTATCAAACTAAGTTTTCAGATTACATCCAAAAAGGATTAAGCGAAGAAATGCTCAATCCTAAATTGGCTGATTATGATTTGGCCAAAATGGCAAAGGCCATTGATCCCGAGCGCGATAAACTATTTTATTATTTGGGTGTTCAGATCCTGATTGACCGTTACCTGTTGAGGGATCGCTCTGAAAAACGTGCCGTATACGAATTGCCCCAATGGTTCTGGATGCGTGTGGCAATGGGATTGGCAGTATTAGAAGAAAATAAAGAAGAGCGGGCCATTGAGTTTTATAACGTGTTATCCAACATGGATTTGGTTTCCTCAACCCCTACCCTATTTAATAGTGGGACTAACTTTAGCCAAATGAGTTCGTGTTACATCAATACGGTTGAAGACTCTTTGCAGGATATTTTTAAACTATATGGTGACAACGCTCGTCTCAGCAAATGGGCTGGCGGTATCGGATCCGATTGGACGAATGTGCGTGCCACGGGGTCTAAAATCAAGGGTACCAACGGCATGTCGCAAGGCATTATTCCGTTTATCAAGATCTTTAATGATGTGGCCTTGGCTGTTAACCAAGGCGGTAAACGTAAAGGGGCTATGTGCGCTTACCTTGAGTTATGGCACTTGGATTTTGAACAATTTTTGGAATTGAAGAAAAACACCGGTGACGAGCGACGCCGGGCGCATGACATTAATACAGCTGCATGGGTTCCGGATTTGTTTATGAAACGAGTGAAGGAAAATGGCAAATGGACCCTTTTCTGCCCGTCAGATGTGCCAGACCTTCATGATTTGTACGGTGCCAAGTTTGAGGCGCGTTATAGTCAGTATGAAGCGCAAAATTTACCGCGCTCAAAAACGATTCAGGCCAGTGACTTATGGCGAAAAATGCTCACAATGTTATTTGAAACGGGCCACCCGTGGATAACGTTTAAAGATCCGATTAACTTGCGTAGCCCGCAAGACCACGTCGGAGTGGTTCACTCATCTAATCTGTGTACTGAAATCACACTAAATACCTCTAAAGATGAGACCGCGGTATGTAATTTGGCGAGCTTGAACTTGGCCAAAATGATCACCAACGGTAAGTTGGATGAAGCAAAAATTGCCGAAACTGTTGGCATAGGCATGCGGATGCTGGACAACGTCATCGATAATAATTTTTATCCGACTGACGAAGCAAAGTCAGCCAATCTCAAGCATCGTGCAGTGGGATTGGGCCTAATGGGCTATCAAGATGCCTTGTACCAATTGGGTATAAACTTTGATTCAGAAGCCAATATTGAATTTGCAGACGCGTCTCAGGAGGTCATTTCTTACTATGCGATTCAAGCTAGTTCGCACTTGGCCAAAGAGCGTGGTAGTTATTCGTCATTTAAGGGCAGCAAATGGGACCGAGGGATTTTCCCCTTTGATACCATCGCATTATTGGAAAAAGAACGTGGTCAAGAAATTCAAGTGAGCCGCAAAACGCGCCTTGATTGGGAAAAATTAAAAGCGCACGTGAAGCAATATGGTATGCGAAATAGCAATACAATGGCGATTGCACCAACTGCAACGATTGCCAATATAGCTGGCGTTTTTCCTTGTACCGAACCCGCTTACAAAAACATCTATATGAAAGAAAACCTCTCGGGGAACTTCTTGGTAGTAAACACCTATTTAGTGGATGCGTTAGATAAATTGGGTGTTTGGAATGATGATGTTCTGGCCAACATTAAATTAAATGATGGATCAGTATCGGGTATTCGTGAAATTTCTGAAAGTGTTCGTGGGGTTTATAAGGAAATATTTGAAATTGATCCTTATTGGATCATCAAAGCAGCTGCGCATCGTGGAAAATGGATTGATCAATCAGCCTCAACTAACGTATTTATTAAAACAACCAGTGGCAAAATTATCAGCGATATTTACGAGTTTGCTTGGGCCTGCGGATTAAAGACCACTTACTATCTACGGACTCTTGGTGCATCTCAGGTTACCAAAGCAACAGTAAATGCAGTACAATCTGCACCTGACTCAGAACCCAGTTCTGACGAGCAGTCATCTGAATCTGATGTAAAAGCATGTTTAATTAACGACCCCACCTGCGAAGCGTGCCAATAAGACGCGCAGGTAGGTAAAATCAAGGAGAAATACTATGGCCACCAATGATCTATTCCAAGGTGCTTTTGAAAAAAAGCCGTTTGATAATTCTGAGCTTATTAACAAGCGACGAGTCATCAATGGGTATGATGATGGTCTCATGCAGGTGTCTCCTCTAAAACACCCCTGGGCTCAAGAAATATTTAATATCATGATTAAAAACACCTGGGTCCCACAAGAGGTTCCGATGCAAAAAGACGTGGATATGTGGAATGACCCTAAGGCGCTCACCGAAAATGAGCGTCGGGTGTATGAACGCAGTTTGGCGTTTGTATCGAATCTAGATGGGCTTCAAACGAATAATTTAGCTTGTAACATTATTCGACATATCACATCTCCTGAAGTGGTATTGGCTATTGCGCGCCAAACTTATGAAGAAGCACTTCATGTTCACAGCTACGCGACTATGGTTGAAGCTTTGGCCCTAGATCCGGAAGCGATTTACGGATTGTACCGTAAAGACCAAGATCTTTATGAAAAAAACCAAACGGTATTGCGCGCGGTTAGTAAAATTTCAGACCCTACTTTTAAAACAGGGTCCTTCTCAGACGATCAATTGTTTTTGGAAGCCTGTGTCAGCAACGTTATTTTAGAAGGCATTTATTTTTATTCGGCCTTTTTGATTTTTTATGTGCTACGTCGCAACAATAAAATGCCCGGTAGTGCGGAAATGATTCAGTTTATTAATCGCGATGAAGACATGCACTTGCGACTGTTTACCCATATTGTAAATACGATTCGCCAAGAGCAGCCTGAACTTTGGAATGAGGAATTCCAAAGCCGACTGATTCAAAATGTCAAAGATGCCGTTGAAATGGAATTTGCTTGGGGTGCGGCTTGTGTTCGTGAAGGAATCTTGGGGCTCACTCAAGAAGCGCTGCGGGAGTATCTGCAGTTTGTTGGGGATATGCGGTTAGTTGCATTAGGACTTCCTAAGCAATGGAATAGCCAGAATCCGTTTCCTTGGATTGATGAATATACTCAGGGGAATATGATTGAGGTTAATTTCTTCGAGGGCACCGTGCGGGAATATCAAACTGGGACTCTGGAGTGGTAAAAAACACCAATCGGCATTTGGGGAAACCCAAAAGCAATTTATTATATTAGCTCAAGGCTGTTTTCGCCTCGCTTAACTACACGCTTCGCTATGCGCTCCGCTCTTGGTAGTCCATTCTGGCGGAAAATAGGCGCGGCACGAGAAATTACACAGCTCACGCCTTTTTATCTCTCCAGGGCCATGGGCAACATGGTGCATTAGAGGGGTATTTAGTCTCTTATGATTATGGAGATGGATTTTGTTATGGGGGAGATGTTGGGTTTCTCTAGTTTTATACTGCAGGTTTTTACCATGGGGAAGGCGCGGATTTCATCGCGCATTTCATTGGCTAAGGATTCTAGGAGTGTATAGCTGGTTTGGGTGGCGATCTTGGTTATGATTGTGATGATTTGGTCGTAGTCGACTGTGTCGGTTAGGTGGTCTGTATGGATTGCTTTTGTGAAGTCGGTTTCGATTTCTAGGGAAATTTTTAGGGGCTGGGGGGCTTGCCTTTCGTGGGGGTGGGCGCCGATTAGGGCTTGGACTTCTAGGTCTTTAATGGAAATGTGATAGGTGGTCATTGGGGTGGAATTCTTGGGTTATAAAATTGTTTTCGGTTTCTCTTAATTGCAACTCAGTGATTTCGGGGAATTTTTTAAGTAGGCAAAGACCAAGTGTGCTTTGAAGTAGGTGTTCGCACGTGCCCAACTGGCCGACGAAGGCTGATTCAAATGTGTGCGCGATTTCTGTAAGTGCGG
>CANKTL010000062.1 GCA_947486405.1 bacterium | reverse complement strand
GACCGAGGACCTTCGGGCGCTGCAAAAATTAATGATGGGCCTTGAGCAGAAATTGGCCGCGGAAGGGAAATTATTCTCGCCTGAAGCCAAAGATCTTAAAGAATCTCTGGGCCAAGTGCGGCAAAATATCGGCGATTTGTTAGACAACTTGATGGCACAGGCGATTCTATCCAAAGATTCCAAACGCCTTCCCTCGGGCGTCACAGACCAGTATGTGTTTTTGCAGCTGGTGAATCCTTTCTTAACGCGACCGGGCCAAATCGAGTTACTGATTCGAAAAGATGGCACCACCGAGAAATCTTCCGTTAATCCGCGAAAAACCCGTATTATTATCAGCCTCGACACGCCTGATTTGGGGAAAATCACCATTATTATTGATATTTTGGACCGGAAAATTTGGTACATTTTCAATACCGATAGTGATAAAGCCAATTCGTTTATTCAAAAAACAACAGCTGATCTGAGAGATCGCATGGCCCAGCTGAACTTCCAACTGGTGGGCGCCCGGGCGATTCAAAAACGCGTCGATATCAACCGATACATCAAGCCTACCGCCAATTTAGACAATATGATTAGGATAAATTTAGAGGCATGAACAATCAAAATTTTCCTGAAAAACGATCTCCGGCCAAAAATAACAAGCTAAAGCGCTCCCTAGACTCGAGCCCCGACCGCGACAACTCCAAATTAAAAGCGATAGCGGTTAAATATGATATTGATAAAAATAAAGCGCCTAAAATTATTGCTGCCGGAAAAGGCGTAATTGCGGAATCAATCGTTAAATTGGCCGAAGACAATAATGTGCCACTCTATGAAGATCCGACACTCGCTGATCTCCTTTCTAAATTGGAAGTAGAGAGCGAAATTCCACCTGAATTGTATACCCTGGTGGCTGAAGTACTTTCATTTGTATACCAATTAGACAAGATGGCAAAAAAACGTGAAGGTATTCAAAAGGCAGGGCTAAAAAAAACATGATGACAGTGAAATTAAGATCGTTGCTTTGGATTCTTTTGGCAGTCACCGCGGCATGGGTAAGTCCACTTGAGGCCCGCCTGACCTCCCCCTATGATCCCCCGCTTAGCCCGAACCTAGTCCCCTCTCGGCAGGGAATGAAGGCGTATACAGAGGTTTTTAAGGGTGTTGCGGTCAATTCAATTAACACCACGACGCCGGGATACCGGTCGATGAAATCCAATATTGTGAATCGTAATGGCGAAGTCGATGTGGAAATTTATCGGTCTGTAGACAAGGGCGCAACCGTGGAAACCCGGCGCCCACTGGATTTTATCATTGAGGGAACCGGGTATTTTGTGGTGCAGTTGCCATTTGGAGTCGCCTACACACGGGATGGGCGTATGACTATCGACAAAGATGGCAACTTGGTAACCGTATCCAACCATTTCCCCGTATTGTCGCAGGATCTGACGCCGATTAAATTGTCGAGCAGTGCCGTTTTGGTGTCTCAAAAAGGCGTGATCATGCAAGATGGATTGCAAGTCGCAACACTAGAAATAGTGGCCTTTGAAAAACGGACACCGATGAAGAGTCTGGGAGGGATTTTTTTCTACCTGCCGGAATCAGAGAGCGGTCAATATGAAATTACTCCGTTGTATACTATTAAACAGGGGTTTTTCGAAGATTCAAATGTGTCATTGTCAGAAGAAATGGTAAAAATTCCAATCTTCAAGGATGAACATGACGCAAATTCAAAAGCCGCAAAAACGGTAATCAAATCGCTGCAAACGGCAGCATCCATTGGTCGTTCGAATTAGGGGTAGGAGAAACACATGTCTAGTTTAGAAATTTTTCAAATTGCAGCATCAGGGTTAAATGTAGGGAATCAGCAAATGCTGGCCATTTCCAATGATGTCGCCAATGCGCAGACACACGGGTATAAATCGGTCCGGGTGGATCAAGAATCGGCGTTTCCCTTATATTTTGATGAGGCATTGTCCGAGTACCAAGCCGGCGGGGATACTGCTGGTAGCCTGGAAGAGCATAAAGCCGAGTTTGGCTCGGGTGTTCGCGTGGCAGGTACCACTCGGAACTTTAAACAAGGCACCATTGACGTCACCAATCGTGAACTGGATTTGGCGATAGAGGGCCGTGGCTTTTTTACAATTCGCACCCCAGATGGGCAACTCCGACTTACTCGAAATGGTGTCTTTTCAAAATCAATTGATGGGACTCTGGTCAATACAAGCGGCTATCAACTGGATCCCCCAGTTCGGATTCCCGATAACACGACGGCGCTGTCAATCGATAAAAATGGACGCGTTATTGTGCAGATTAATAACCAGCTCGACCAGTCCGAAATCGGGCAGATCCAATTAGCCACCGTGCCCAATGAAGAGGGCTTAGTTGAAATCGGGCAAAATTCCTTTATTACGACGCCAGCCTCCGGTGAAGCGAAGTTCGAAACTCCGGGCCAAGAGGGTACTGGTGTTATTAACCAATTTGCACTGGAGTTCTCGAATGTAGATTTGATTTCATCAATGACTAAAATGGTCATTCAACAACGGACGTTTGAGGTTCAAACCAAAATCATTCAGACTGCAGAGAGAATGCTAAGTAATGCAGTTGAAATCGCCCGAAGCTAGCAGGCTGCTTAAAAAGCACCAATCTGCATTTAGGGAGCCCTAAATGCAATTTATTTTAAGCGGCTCAAGGCTGTTTTTGCAGCGCTTAATTACACGCTGCGCTAGTCGCTCCGCTCACGGTAGTCTGCGCGCTGCGAGAAATTGCACATCTCGGCACTTTTTAAACAGCCTGAGGAATGTGGTTTTTGCAGCGCTTGGGGTTTTGCTAATGGTTTCATCTCCTGGGATAGCGGCGGAATCGGATTTGAATCGGCAGCTTAAGGATGTGGTTAAGGAGTATTTGGCGGAGAATCATCCAGAGTGGCGGGATGGGATCGTGCAATTGGATATTGTTAATGAATCCAAGTTAAAGGCGGATCGCTACAAAATTCAAGTGATGCTGCGCCACGGGCAGTCGGTGTTGGGGAAGTTTACAGTGCCGATTCGATATCTGGATGGGACGGGCAAAGTAGTGGGGGTAGACGAGGCAAAATGTCGCTCGCAGGTTACAGTAGAATCCTGGGTGGCAATTCAATCGATCAAAAAGGGTGATGCATTGAGTACATCGAATTGCGCCACTCGGAATATTGTCATTACCGAGGAGTCAATAAATGGTGTAAAATTAAAACTATCACTGACCGAATATTCTGCGGCCCGCCCCATTTCAAAAGGACAGGCCCTTCAGCCGTGGATGCTGCGAAGCAAACCGGTTGTAAAGTCAGGTGATACGATAAAAGTACGCGTGGTTGGTGAGAATATCGAACTTGGGGTGCCGGGGGTTGCATTAGAAGATGGTGCAATCGGCGACACAATAAGGATTAAAAACTTGAGCTATCAAAAAATATTATCGGCCAGTGTGGAGGATTCTCAAAATGCGGTTATACGCGTTAATCTTTAGTGCTTTAATTGTCGGATTTTCAGGCTCGGCGTTTGCCGATTCCTTGTGGTCTAATAGTGCGCAATCGCTATACTCGGCCAACCATCCTCACCGGGTGGGGGATGTTATAACTGTCTATATTTCGGAATCAGCTTCCGCCATTCAGGAGGCCGGTACCAATACCTCGAAACAATCTAGTTTCGGGGCTAATTTTTTTGATTCCTGGAATATGACAGGTGCAGGCAATAATGACCAAACCCGGCGCTCCCAAGATTATCGCTTGGGTGGCCAGGATAGCTATCAGGGCATGGGGAAAACATCCCGAACCAGCCAAGTTAAAGGTGTAGTTTCGGCAATGGTGACCGAGATATTACCCAATGGAAACTTGTATTTAGTAGGCGAACATCAGGTGAAGGTGAATGATGAAACTGAAACCATTCGCATTGAAGGTCAAATTAGCCCGTCTGATGTAACGGCGGACAATTCAGTATTTTCGTATCAGTTGGCGAAAGCTGAAATTTCGGTGAAAGGGACCGGCGTTGTGGGCTCCAAACAGACCCCTGGAATGCTGACTAAGGTGCTCAATTGGCTATTTTAAGCAAATGGATGGGTGCGAGCATGGCCGTAGCGGCGGTATTACTAACCGCCATACCGGCAAGTGCTGTCGATGTTCGGCTAAAAGATATCGGACGCATTATCGAAGCGCGGGATAATCAGTTGCTGGGCTATGGCTTGGTCGTGGGTCTCCGTAATACCGGCGATTCTAAAAACATGTTATTTACCAACAAAGCCCTCACGAATTTACTTACCCAAATGGGGTTGCCGCCTGAAAAAAATTCATATAACTCGCGCAACGTGGCCTCCGTTATTGTCACGGCCGATATGCCACCGTTTTTGAAATCGGGACAACGGCTGAACGTATTGGTATCGTCGCTCGGCGATTCCAATAGCCTATCTGGAGGTACCTTACTTCGTACTGAATTGAAGGGTGCCGATCAAAAAACGTACGCAGTCGCGCAAGGTCCCGTAATTGTGGGCGGTGTGTCTGGAAAATCCACTAAAACATCATTGGTCCAAAACGAGACTACCGTTGGCCGCATTCCTGAAGGCGCGATCATTGAAAATAGTGTGCCGGTTTCGATTTTTGACTATCAAAATATTACACTGGTGTTGGATAGTCCAAACTTTGTGAACGCGTCGCGGGTGGCAGCCGCTATTACCCGTGCCGGATTTAGTGGCACACGGGCCTTGGATGCCAATACAATCAAGATTCCAATGGACCAAGATAACAATATGCCGTTGGTGGATTTAATTGCTAAGATCGAAAACGTACGGGTTGAGCCAGAATCTTCAGCTCGGATTGTGGTCAATTCACGAACCGGAACTGTCGTAATTGGCGAACAGGTTCGATTGTTCCCGGTGGCAGTCACTCAAGGCAAAATTTCGGTGCGCATCGAGGGTGATCAAACTGGCGAACGTCCGTTAATGGCAATGATCAGCGACAAAGATTCGGTCCGAATCGACGAAAAAGCCAACAAAATGGTGGTATTAAAGCCACAAGCCACCCTGGAAAGTTTGGTAAATGCACTCAATCAAATTGGTGCCACACCCAAAGACCTGATTTCGGTTATTCAAGCCTTAAAAGAAGCTAATGCGCTGGTGGGTGATGTGCAGGTGTTATGAGCGGCGGATTTGACTCTACTATTCCGATCACAAGGCCGGTGTTAACCAAAGAATATTATGATCGTTTAACGCCCCAACAAAAAGCCCGGGCAGCCGAGAGTCATTTTCTGTCCATTTATTTAAATCAAATTTATAGTTCCCAGAATCATTTTGAAGACGAAGAGCTGGATGACGAAACCAGCGAAAAGTTTATGGATACTTCGACTCAGTTTGATTTGGTACAACAGCAATATTCGCAGGTATTGGCTGACCAAATGGCCAAACGAGGCGTGTTGGGTTTTGAGCGTTTAGTGGATCGACAAATCAAGGGGAACTCCACTGAAAAAGAATAAAAAAGAAACCTCAGTTTCAGTTGATGTTTTCGAGCTTCAAAAGCGCGAGGCGGTGCGAAAAACCGATACTGATCGGGTGCCTGAAGGCGTCATCGAAGAAAATATCCCGGTCATTGAGGCTGTAGCATCTGGTATTGCATCAGGTTCAAAGATGCCCTCG
>CANKTL010000061.1 GCA_947486405.1 bacterium | reverse complement strand
GCATTGCGTCACCTCGAGATGGACTTTCGGCTGGTTATTTTCGCCGCTTTTCTGGGATCTTTAGCCGGGATAATGATGACCCCTACTTTGGTTAATTTATTTTCAGCTGGTATTCGGAGATTTTTGGCAACAGGATCAGTACCTCAAGCCGTGGCCCAAGTCTTTTATCCCCATAATTGGAAGCAGATCTTAGCCTGTGTCTATATCCCCCGACCCTCAGATTTTTCAAAAATTAGCCTTAAAACCATTCCCAAAAAATTCCTCCTATTCAATATTTTCGTCACCAGTATTTATACGATTGGCGTCTTATGTAGCTTGCTCGCTGGGGCCCATATGCCCGACCTCCGAGCGACTGCCATTAACCTGTCTGGCATTGTGAATGGGATGGCCACCATTTTATTAACCATTTTTGTTGACCCCGCCGGTGCCCGAATTACGGATCAGACATATCATGGTGTCCGACCCTGGGAAGATGCTGTCTCAGTTGTGTTTTTTCTTCAAATGGGGCGTTTGGTGGGAACTCTAATTTTGGCGCAAATCCTGTTTGGTCCATTAACCTGTTATATTACCAACGCCGCAATTTGGGTCACCGCGATAGCCGGCCACTAAATGCTAAGCCACACCCAGTACTTGGCGTTAGTAAAGCAGCTCGCCACATATGCCACCGCCTATTATTCCGAAGATGCACCCTTAATCTCAGACACTGAATATGATGAACTGCTTCAGCAAGCCATTGCATTTGAGACAGCCAATCCACTTTTAATGTCACCGGACTCCCCGACGCAAAGCGTGGGATCAGCGGCACTGGCTCATTTTGAACAATTCCAACATTCGCACCGGTTACCCTCGTTAGGAAACGTATTTGATCGGGACGAGCTGGAACGATTTGTCGAACGGATACAGGCCGAATTCCCAGACGACTCTCAAATTGAATTTACCGTTGAGCCTAAAATCGATGGATTGGCCGTCGCCTGCCATTATGAAAACGGCCGATTTACAGTTGGTGCCACCCGGGGCGATGGCAGCGTTGGCGAAAACGTCAGCCACAATTTAGCGACCATTAAGTCCTTACCCAAGCAACTTCCCCAGCCCCTTACCTTGGAAATTCGTGGCGAAGTGTTTATTCGCCGCTCTATTTTTCGGCATATGGCCGATCGTTACGCCAATCCCCGAAACACGGCAGCCGGCGCCTTACGCCAATTGAATGCTCGGAAAACCGCTGAAAAACGCCTGGATTTTTTCGCCTACCAAGGTCTATTAAGTTTACCCACCCATTCCGAAATCATTCGGACACTTCATTCGCTAACAATTCCCACTATTCCAGATATTCAAGTGGTAACTGGCGTCGATGCGATTTGGAGCACAATCCAAGCCATCTCTGAAAAACGAGACTCCTTTGACTGGGAAATTGATGGTGTCGTCATCAAAGTTAATCGGCAAGACTATCAAAAACGTTTGGGGAATACTGCCAAAGCGCCACGCTGGGCAACTGCGTTTAAATTTAAAGCAGCGCAGGGCCGAACAAAGCTACTGTCTGTGACCGTCCAAGTGGGGCGAACGGGTATTCTCACCCCAGTTGCTGAACTGGAACCGGTGTTACTAGCGGGTACCCGAATTTCACGGGCCACTCTTCATAATTGGGAAGATATTGCGCGAAAGCAGGTCAAAATCGGGGACGAAGTAGTGATTCAACGTGCCGGAGACGTCATCCCTGAAGTTGTTCAATCCGCCCAAACGTTTCCGGAAAGTATCTATATTCCCATTCCAACCCACTGCCCAGATTGCCAAACTCCTGTTACTAAAATCGAGGGCGAAGTTGCGATTCGCTGTCCCAATTCGCTATGTCCCTCACAAACGCTGGGCCGCATTATCCACTA
This sequence comes from bacterium, assembly GCA_947486405.1. GTDB lineage: Bacteria > Margulisbacteria > Marinamargulisbacteria > CANKTL01 > CANKTL01 > CANKTL01. The sequence goes on along the minus strand of CANKTL010000061.1, from coordinate 3,765 downwards.
TTGTTCTAGAAACGCTTTAGATATTTCTGGCCTCGGCGAAGCTGTGATTACACAGTTACTGGCGGAAGGATTAATCGAAGATATTCCAGATCTGTATCGGCTTCAAAAAGACCAGATTGCACCATTAGAGCGTTTTGCCGATAAATCCGCTGAAAAATTAATTGTCGCAATTCAAAATGCAAAAGCCCCTGCCCTTGATAAATTTATTTTTGGACTGGGTATTCCGTTTGTGGGCGCCAGAACAGCGCAGGTTTTAGCCGACAACTATCGCAGCCTAGCTCGATTTCGATCCACCACCGCCGAGGAACTCCTTCAAATTCACGAAATCGGGGACAAAATTGCCAACTCCATTATTCAAGCATGGCAGTCTCCCTCTTTTTCGGCCCTCGTCGATGATCTTGTTGCCCAGGGGGTGACGCCTAGCTATACCGAACAGTCCTCCCAAAATTCGGCCTTTTCTCAAAAAACATGTCTGCTCACCGGCTCGCTAGACAATATGTCTCGAATTGAAGCGGAATCCAAAGTTATCGCATTGGGTGGTCGAATTGTATCTGGGGTAAGCAAAACGCTTAATTTTTTGATCGTGGGTGATTCACCAGGTAGTAAATTGGATAAAGCAATCGCCATCAACGCCAAACTAGGGCCCACCATTCAGGTTCTAAACGAAGGCGAATTCATGGCGTTATTGAACCCCGAAACCTAATTCGCCAAACTCGCCACGACCGCCGAAAAATCGACCGGAAAACCGGGCGCAAGCTTAACTAAAATATCCGAAATAATCTGATGCGAGTGGGAAAGGGCCAGCCAATGCATCATTATATTGCGCAATAAATACAACACAAAAAACTACCTGCCAGTACGACAGCGTCCACATCTCCCGACAAGACGGATGCTATTCCAAACCCAAAAGGGGTTTAATATCCAATGAATGAAGCTCGGCCAATGCCGAGGGTCAGTCAAATACTGACTGACGCCGCGTGCTGGATTCAAAATTTTGACAATCCAAAATGAAAGCCGCGCAGCCTCAACGGCCCGACGCAAAAAACCAAACAATCCACTTCCCACCGGATAGTAAAGGATAATTGACCGGCCCCCAACGGGTTGATACCTGGTTCTACCAAACCTAAAGTGGCAAACTTCCGTAGGATCAAACCAAAGTTAATTAAGGGATAGTGTATTTCTCACAAATTGGCATCAATCTTCGACTATATGATTATCGAAAATTACGCCTCATTATTTCAGCGAGTTAACGATTTAAAACGTAATTGCGCGAACTGCGATTACACCGCTGATTTGGCGAATGCGATCCAGTGCCTTTTCAGAACAAGCCGACTCAATATCTACAATATTATAGGCAATGTTATCGCGGCTCTTGTTAATCATTTCAGCAATGTTGATTTTTTCTTCAGCCAATGCCGTCGTAATCTGACCCACCATATTGGGCACATTTTCGTTCAAAATTGTAATCCGAAACTTGGTGCTGGGATCCATTGTGCAATTGGGAAAATTAACCGAATTAACGATGTCGCCAGACCGCAAATAATGTTGAACTTGGTCGACAATCATAAGCGAGCAATTTTGCTCGGCTTCCAAGGTGGAGGCGCCCAAATGCGGCGTACACACAACCTTGGGGTGGCGGATCAATGCTTCATCGGGAAAATCAGTAACAAACCCACCCAGAAGATCTTGATCCAGAGCCTTGATAACATCTGCATTTTCAACAACATCGCCACGGGAAAAATTAAGCAAAACCGATCCAGGTTTTACATTTTGAAGCAATTTAAAATTCACATAACCACGAGTGTCGGGAGTCAGCGGCACATGCACACTAATAAAGTCGACGGATTTCAACATATTATTAAGGTTTTTTGCTTGTTTTACCCCGCGAGACAAACCCCACGCCCGATCGACCGAAATATACGGATCGTAGCCTTCAACTTCCATCCCCAGCTGAACCGCATCGTTGGCAATCATCGTCCCAATCGCGCCCAAACCAACAATGCCCAGACGCTTCCCTTTAATTTCATATCCTTTAAAACGGCTTTTACCGCCTTCAATGGCCTTTTCCATATCTTGAGACGAATCCAGCGTTTGAAGAAAGGCAGCACCTTCAATGAGGTGTCGTGCCGACAGTAGCATCCCCGCAATTACCAATTCTTTAACCGCGTTAGCGTTAGCACCGGGCGTATTAAACACAACGACCCCGTGTTTAGTTGCACCGGGAATATCGATGTTATTGGTACCCGCCCCCGCACGGCCAATGGCCAGCAGGCTGGGGTTGTATTCCATTCCTTTTAGATCGTGACTCCGCAGCAAAATGGCATGCGGATCCTTTTCAGAATCCGACACCGAAATTGCGCTAGAATCAAATTTTGCCAAACCGGCAGAATCGATCTTATTGAACGTCCGAATGCGATACATTCGGCGATTACCGCTTCCGGAATTGATAGCCTTTTCGAGCTCGCTTCCGTCCATATTTTTTTCGTTCTTTGATTCGAGAGTCGCGGGTTAAAAAGCCAGCATCTTTCAATTGCTTTTTAAAGTTGGCATCTAGCACAACGACCGCCCGTGCAATACCCAATTGGGCCGCATCAGATTGACCACTCAAGCCACCACCCAATGTTGAGATGCGAATATCAAACTTATCTTCCATATTCAGCATTTTCAACGGGCGCAACAGTGATTCAACCAGAATTTCGCGTTTATAGTACTCCAATAGAGTTTGGCCGTTTACTTCCGTTTGGCCACTTCCTTTAAACATCCAGACCTTCGCGATCGAACATTTACGACGACCCGTACCGTAGTACGACTCTTTTGGAACCTTCATTCCTGGTTTTTCGGACTTTTTTGCAACAGCCTTAATAGGCTTAGAGGCTGCTGCAACCGCAGGTTTTTCTACTGCCTTTTTAGGGGCCGCCTTTGGTTTTTCTTTTTCAGTAGTTGCTTTCTTAGTAGTAGGCATGCGTTTCTAGTTCTCCTCACTCTATTCCGTTATTGAAATTTCACGGGGATTTTGACCTTTATGCGGATTGTCAGATCCCACTACAACACGAACCTTAGTCAACATTTTCCGCCCAATCCGATTGTGCGGCAACATACCTTTAATAGCATCGTATAGAACCTTTGAGGCATCTTTATTTAACTGTTCTCTCAACGAGGTCACTTTAAGGCCACCGGGATATCCAGAATGCCGATAGTAATTTTTTTGAACCAATTTCTTACCGGTTACTTTTATTTTCTCTGCGTTAACAATGACCACATGATCACCCATGTCCATGGACGGTGTAAATGTGACCTTATGTTTACCGCGCAAAATAAAGGCAACTTGGGAGGCCAATCGACCCAACACTTTATCAGTTGCGTCAATCAGAACCCACTCTTTCGACATGGTTTCTGCAGTTGGATAAAAAGATTTTTCACGTTTCATAACTAAACTCCTTTAATTAATACCTGACACTAACGAGATGAAGACCACGGGGATCGGCAACTGTGAAAGGAAAAGACCTTCCTTCAATCCCACTCAACATCTCTCTAACGTGAGACAAATTCATAGTATTTTGCCATAAAGCAAGCAAAACGCCAACTAAGTTTCTCACCATCCGAAATAAAAAGGCGTTAGCAGAGATCTCAAAGCGCCATAATTTCAATTGAGTCCCATCCCAATTCCGAACCTCAACTAGCCTCAAATTTACGTCATTAATGGTGCGAATTGGGCTCTTCTCGCTCGACCCAATTTTACGAAAATTAACAAAATTATGGGTACCT
>CANKTL010000060.1 GCA_947486405.1 bacterium | reverse complement strand
TGTCTGAACAACGGCGTATGGCATTAAACCCTGGCTTCGGCTGCTGGCAAGAATGGGTTTGTAGTTGAAATACGAGGCCCCTAGCGCCACTTTCCAGCGTTTGCCGTTATAGAAGGTGCGCGCGACGTTTACAACATATTCTTTTTCATTCCGGACCCGGTGAATATCAATTTGGGTTTTGTCCATGGGAATATACCCTAAGCTAAGGTCAATATTGGCACCATCATCGATCCCGAAATAATTATCCACAATGTCGCCCTCTACAGGGCCGTAAAAGCGGTGTTCAATATTAAATAGCAGCAGCCCTTTGAATAAGGACGGGGGTACTTTTACACCTACCATTTGTTCGCCAGCAGCGTAGCCGGGATGGCTGGGCGCAACAATCATCAACAATAGCGAGACGATAATTGGTATAGTAGAAGCAATGAGTGTGTTAAAAGCGATTTTAGTGAGCGGTTTCATCTTGTGTGTTCCTGTCTGCGTATTGGGGGCTCAGTATAAAATTGAGTCGGCGGCGTCTCAGATTTCGTTTACGACCAACCATCTCAATGATGGTGCGGTTAAGGGTACTTTTTCAGAATTCTCGGGCAGTATAAATTGGCCACCATCTGCTGGGCAAGAGATGGCCGATGTTCAGGGTGAAGTTCAAGTGGCCAGCCTCAATACTGATAACCGTATTCGTGACAGCCATTTGAAGTCATTTGTGTTTTTTAATGAATCAAAACATCCGACTATTTCGTTTAAATCTGAGAAGATAGTAACCTCTAATAGCGGGGTTAAGGTCGTGGGGCTACTGACCATCAAGGGTGAGTCCCGAACAGTGACATTAAATCCCACCATCGAAGTTACCGGGGATGTTCTAAAAATGACGGGTGACTATACGTTGAATCGCCTCGAATACGGGGTGTCGGCTTATGAACGCATTATCAAACCCGAGGTTGCGGTTCGGTTTGAGATTGTGGCGAGAACGCGTTAAGTCGGGTTTTTTGACGATTGTTTGTAAAGATCTTGGAGACTTGAGATTTCGATTGTTTCGGTCAAATAGACCTTTAACGCGTTGACCGTCGCAATGGCACCCGCAATGGTAGTAATCACCGGAACTTGGTGCATTAAGGCCGATTGGCGGATGACGATTTCATCTTCTAACGGATATTTGCCTGAGGGGGTATTAATTACCATTTGAATCTGGCTGTTTTTAATTTCATCCACAATATTGGGCCGGCCCTCTAATACTTTTTGAGTGGCGCTGCATGTGATTCCGTTGCTTTCAAAATAGCGACGGGTGCCATCGGTGCACACAATTTCGAAATGAAGCGTTTGCAGTAACCGCGCAGTAGCCACCATTTCAGGGGATTTGTCTGTGTCTTTGAGGCTTATAAATACACGGCCTGATTTGGGTAGCTTTTGGCCGGCTGCCAACTGAGACTTTAAAAAGGCCATGCCAAAGGTTTTATCGACGCCCATTACTTCGCCGGTTGATTTCATTTCGGGGCCGAGCAATATATCGACTCCTGGGAATTTATTAAACGGAAAAACAGCTTCTTTGACCGCGATATGCGTGGGTGTAACTTCCCGAATGCCCAGAGATTGAATGCTTTGACCGACGATGACCTTGGTGGCTACTTTGGCCCATTGGATACCGGTAGTCTTGCTGACAAATGGCACCGTTCGGGAACCGCGGGGATTTACTTCTAATATGTAAACGACGCCATTTTTAACCGCAAATTGGATGTTGAGTAGGCCAATAACATTCAGCTCAAGTGCGATTTTATGGGTGGCCTCGCGGATTTCGTTGACCACTTCTCTTGATAATGAAACGGGGGGCAACGCACAGGCTGAGTCGCCGGAATGAATGCCAGCTTCTTCAACGTGCTCCATAATGCCCGCTACCACACACTCACTACCGTCTGAAACGGCGTCTACGTCGACTTCGGTGGCATTTTCAAGGTATTGATCAATGAGAACCGCGCGATTGCCCCACACGTTTTTGGCGTTGTTCATATAGTGTGTACACTCATCGTTGTTATAGACGATTTCCATGGAAGTGCCGCCCAGTACATACGAGGGGCGCAGTAACACGGGGTAGCCGATGCGTTCGGCGATTGCGATGGCTTCTTCGCCGTTGGTGGCCATGCCGGAGGCGGGTTGCCGAAGGTTAAGTTTGGTAATGAGCTGCCCGAACAAATCGCGGTCTTCAGCGCGGTCAATGCTGTCGGGGCTGGTGCCCAAGATGGTGACCCCATTGTCGGCCAATTGCTTGGCAAGGTTCAGTGGAGTTTGCCCACCGAATTGGACAATCACGCCGTCGGGTTTTTCGTTTTCGTAAATATGCAGGACATCTTCAAGGGTAAGGGGCTCAAAATAGAGGGTGTCGGAGATATCGTAGTCAGTTGAAACGGTTTCGGGGTTGGAATTCACCATGATTGACCGAAATCCGCTTTCGCGCAGGGCCATCGAGGCGTGCACGCAGCAATAATCGAATTCGATGCCTTGGCCGATTCGGTTAGGTCCGCCGCCCAAGATCATCACTGATTTTTCAGGGGAGGGGCGAGATTCATCTTCTTGGTCGTAACTGGAATAGTAGTAGGGGGTTTGCGCTTCGAATTCAGCTGCGCAGGTATCTACCAGTTTATAGATCGGCTTAATGCCAGCTTTGTAGCGTTTTTCACGGACTTCTGTTTCGCTGCACTGAAGCGCCTGGGCAATTTGAGCATCCGAGAAGCCGTTGCGTTTGGCGTCGAGAAGGTTCGTAGTGGCCAGGTGAGTGCCCATTGTATGAATTTGGCGCAGTTGGTAGATAAACCAAGGGTCGATTTTGGTGTAATGGTGAATGTCTTCATCGGTAAATCCAGCATCGAAGGCCAGTTTGACGTGGAAGATTCGTTCGGGTGCTGCCGTGCTGATGAGTTTGATGAGGGCTGCACGGTCTTCAATAACGGGGTCTTTACCATCAAAGCCGAAACCGGATCGTTTAATTTCCAGTGATCGCAGGCCTTTTTGAAAGGCTTCCCGAAAGGTTCGCCCGATGGCCATTGTTTCACCCACTGATTTCATCGAGGTTCCCAAAATCGGGGTGGCGGCCTTAAATTTATCAAAGTTGAACCGTGGGAATTTCACAACGACATAGTCGATGGCGGGTTCAAAACATGCTGGGGTTTTTAACGTAATATCATTTGGTAATTCGTCTAAAGTATAGCCCGCTGCCAACTTGGCCGCCAACTTGGCAATTGGGAAGCCAGTGGCTTTAGACGCCAGGGCCGAGCTTCGGGATACCCGAGGATTCATTTCAATGACAATCATGCGACCATCGGCGGGGTTAATAGCAAATTGAATGTTGGATCCACCGGTTTCAACGCCAATTTCACGGATGATGGCCAAGCCAGCATCACGCATTTTTTGGTACTCAACGTCGGTCAGAGTTTGGGCGGGTGCCACGGTGATTGAGTCGCCGGTATGAATGCCCATGGGATCGAGGTTTTCGATCGAGCAAATGACCACGACGTTATCGGCGGTGTCCCGCATTACCTCAAGTTCATATTCTTTCCAGCCGATAATCGATTCTTCGATGAGAATTTCGGAAATCATGCTGTAATGCAGTCCCGAAGCTGCAATGGTTTCTACCTCGGCCATATTGTAGGCAATACCACCGCCGGTGCCACCCAATGTAAACGCCGGGCGAATGATACAGGGAAAGCCAATTTCAGTGGCCAGTTTTTTGGAGTCTTCGATGGTATACGCCACGCCGGAGATGGGCATATCCAAGCCAATTTTTAGCATCGCTTCTTTAAATAGGTGACGATCTTCGGCCTTTTCGATGACTTCGGGGTTCGCGCCCAACATTTTGACGTTGTATTTGGCCAACACCCCATTTTTATGAAGGGCCATCGCTAAATTTAACGCTGTTTGACCACCCAGTGTTGGCAACAAAGCATCAGGGCGTTCTTTTTCAATAATTTTTTCGAGAATTTCAGGAACCAGTGGTTCGATGTAGGTCTGATCAGCCAATGAGGGATCCGTCATAATAGTGGCCGGATTTGAGTTCACTAATATGATTTCGTAGCCTTCTTCTTTTAATGCTTTAACACCCTGAGTACCGGAGTAATCAAATTCACACGCTTGGCCGATAACAATAGGTCCGGACCCGATAACAAGTATTTTGTGAATGTCTGTGCGTTTTGGCATACCTACTGAGATGGGAGTTTACCATATGAAAAGTCAGGGACTCAAATGGTGATTAGTGAGAAATAATGAGGTATCCCAAAATTAATAGGATGAGGCCCGCAATTGAAATAAATCCGCCCGCAGCCAAGATGTCTTTTGTGCGAAGCCACGATTTTGAGAAAATGAGCATATTGGCGGGGGTGGAGATGGGTAAAAACATGCCCACAGAGCAGGAAAGTGCGATAAAAATGACCGCCCAGGATTGAGTGGCCGGTAGGCTATTGAGCGCAACCGGCATGATCATGATGGCGGTGGCGGTATTGCTCATGGTGGCGGATAAAATCAATGCCATGACAATCAGTCCAATTGCCAATGAATAGGGGGTGATTTGAAATATTGGGAGTTGAATTAACACTTGGGCCAGGCCGGATTTCTCAATGCCGAGTCCCAGCACGAGCCCACTCCAGATCAAGACCAGTAGTCCCCAATCCAGAGCTAAAAATTGCCGTGGGCTCAGAAGTCTTGTCGCCAAAATCAAGGCAATCGCCCCCAGAGCGACCATCGACTCCGGAATGGGGTGATAGGGACTCAAAAGCCAAAGCGCGCCGGTGCTGGCCAGGATAACAAGGCTAGCAATGCCGCGCGGCGTCCATTTTTGGGAGGTAACCTGAAAAATCGGTAGAGGACTATTTTCGGGGGGGTATAAGCGAATTAATAGCAGGCTACCGATTCCCAAAAGCAAGATTGCGAATGGCAGTGTCATTCCCATCCATTGGGCAAAGGTGATCTCGAACCCGCGTTCGCGTAAGAGCGTGATTGCAATGAGGTTGGGTGCGGTGCCGACCGGCGTGGCAATGGCGCCTAAATTTGCCCCGAATCCAATGGCCAATAACAGCGATTTTCGCAAATTGGGATGGGCCTCCAATCGTGTGAATAGCGGCAATATTAAGGGGAGAGTGACGGCTGCAGCCGCGGTATTGGTCATCCACATGGCTAAAAAAGCCGTCACAAACATTAACCCGATTACCAATGTTTTGGGTCGATCGCCGATGGCCCGCATCCACTTGCCGATCAGCTGGGAGCTAGCGCCCCCATGTTGAAGTGCGCCCCCCAGGCAAAGCCCGCCCAATATGAGAATCATTGTTGGGCTTTTGATTTGCTTTAAATAGTCGATGGGCCCGTCGGGCAGCGGAACAAACAAGAGTTGCGCGACGATCACTAGAATGCCGGTTACCCAAAGTGGAAAGATCTCAAAAATCCACATCACTACCGCAAACCCGAATATGCCCGCCATTACTGGAATTGTGCCGCCGCTATCCCGGAAAAAAAGACTTAGGGACATGCCTGCGAAAATGGCAAACCCTGTTCCTGCGACTAATTTAAAGGGAATGAGTCTGGGAAGATTAACCATTAGCCGGTTGGTTATTGAGGGGCTTTGGGTTTCGCCGGATTGAGGTGAAGCTCTTTCAATTGATCAGGGTCCACAAATGAGGGTGCCTGGGTTAGCGGACACCAAGCGACGCGGTTTTTGGGGAATGCGATGACTTCGCGGATGGATTCTGTGCCTAATAGCATTGCGACCAATCGGTCTAGACCTAGGGCCAAGCCACCGTGGGGGGGGGTACCGTATTGTAAGCCTTCAACAAAAAAGCCAAATTGGTCCTG
>CANKTL010000059.1 GCA_947486405.1 bacterium | reverse complement strand
TAGTGCCAACGTCGTGGGGGTGAATACCGTCCATTACAAATGAGATGACCGCAATTTTTTTGGCAGCAGTGCCAATGATTCGAATATCGGACTCACTCGAGAGGCGGTCAGTTGCATAATTTAGCAATGCCGATTCATGGTTTGCGAGGTAAGTCGGATCTATTGAATTAAAAAAATCGATTGCGGTGGCCAACCCTACGGCGTCAACAAAATTGGGGGTGCCGGCCTCAAATTTGATCGCTCCTCTGGAGAAAGTTGTTTCGGTTATCGTTACGCGTTCAATCATATCGCCTCCGGTTTGATACGGGTGCATCATAGTTAGAAGTGCTTCTTTGGCATATAAAACACCAATTCCGGTTGGTCCATACAATTTGTGTCCTGAAAAAACGTAAAAATCGCAATCCAAGGCCTGAACATCAACTTTAAGATGTTGAATCGCCTGAGCGCCATCTAAAAGCACTTTGGCACCTACTGCGTGAGCGGATTCGATAATGGCTTTTACGGGAAATATGGAACCCAAAACATTTGATACATGCGTAAGCGCAACAAGTTTGGTATTAGAATTCAGGCGTTTTTTGTATTCATCTAAGATCAATTCCCCAGAATCATTAACAGGTGTTACCACAAGCTTTAGGCACAATTCCTTGGCCAATTGCTGCCATGGTACGAAATTGGCGTGGTGTTCAATTTCTGAAACGATAATTTCGTCACCAGCCTTGAAAAAGGGACGCCCATAAGAGGCCGCTACAAGGTTAATGGCTTCTGTAGTACCGCGAACAAAAACAACTTCTTCGGTTGATGCCGCGTTAATGAATTGCCGTACGGTTTCTCTCGCTGCATCATAGTATTCGGTTGATTTTTGAGACAACGCATATACCCCGCGATGAACAGTGGCGTATTCATGGCGATAAAAGTTCGTAATCCGGTCAATAACCGAGCTGGGCTTTTGCGTGGTTGCACCGTTGTCGAGATAAACCAAGGGACGAGTTCCCTCTTTTTGGTCGAAAATCGGAAACTGTTTGCGGATCTCGGCAACCGTAGCAGGTGTGCGCTTCATTAGAACTTCAGTCGGTCGGCCAGGAACTGGGTCCATAGTGACCGACTAATGGGATCTTCAACGCGGTTGATTACGTCCTGAGAAAATCCTTTTAATAGTAGAAGCTGCCCTTGCGCTTCTGACAGTCCCCGGCTTTTTAAGTAAAATAACTCGCCTGGCTCCAATTGCCCCACCGTGGCGCCGTGCCCACATTTCACGTCGTCGGCATCGATATTCAGCTGAGGACGAGAATAAGATTCAGCATTGTCTGACAGCATTAAGGTTTGATTGAGCTGATTTGAAACGGTTAGCTGTGCGCCGACTGCTACATTTACGGTGCTGTAGTAATCGGTGCAGCTTTCGTTGTCTAAAATTGATTTCACAACCTGTTCACAGTGGCATTCGCCGACGACATGATTCACTGATGCAACTTGGTGAACGGTTTGAGATCGTACCAGATAATTCAATCCCAAGATCTCGGCAACCGCATTTGGTCCCAGAAAATCGACATCAATTTCAGTCCGACTTAGGCCCACAGCTGCATTAAAGTTAGCCACTTTAACGACTGCGTTTTCCGCACAAGTGATAAAGAACTTACTAAAATGGATGGCCGCATCGGATTCATTGGCGAAGAATGACAAATTTAGTTTCGCACCATTTCCGACTTCAACTAGTGAAACGGCATTCATAAAGTAGCTGTTCTCGCCCGTAGAAATCGAATGAATGCGAATATTTAATGCTGCATTTTTGTCCAACTTAAAGCAGTTTCGTGGGTGAAACGAAATTTCTTTTGCTGATGGAACTGTAACCCAAATAACGTCTAGATCGGCAGTTTGCTCTTGATCCACATTAACCAAAACGCCATCTGTAAAGCGAATGGTATTAATCGATTCAAAAATATCCTCATTTTCAATCGAATGCAGCATGTCTAAAAATGTTTCAGGAATCTCAAGCGAAAGTGGCCGACTATTTTCAGGTGAAAAACGGCTGAGTTGAGGTACATATTCACCATTCACAAATACCAAATATGACTCAGACTGAATTTCGCCTATTTTTTCAGCGACAAGCGAAATTACGGTCTCGTTAAAAACAGCTTGATCCTCAACAACTGGCCATTCAACCAGCGTGCTAGGAAAATCAACATATTTCCATTTTTCATCTTTTTTAGTTGGAAGCGTCAGCTTATGAAAATGCTGAATGGCTTCCTGGCGTACTTTACCCAACCAAGCAGGGAATTGCCGGTTGTGATCGTATCCACTTATAACATCCGATGGAAGGTTAGTATTCATTGTAATCATCATCCATTTACCGGGCTAACCAGCCAATCATATCCCCGCGCTTCAAGCTCAAGGGCCAACGATTTATCTCCTGATTTTACGATCTGACCATTGGCCAGAACATGAACAAAATCAGGTTGAATAAAGTTTAGAAGGCGTTGGTAGTGAGTAATTAAAATGATGGCGTTGTCAGGAGAGCGAAGTTGATTAACGCCCTCGGCAACGATTCGAAGCGCATCAATATCTAAACCAGAGTCGGTCTCATCTAAAATGGCAATTTTAGGATTCAAAACGGCCATTTGTAGAATTTCATTTCGCTTTTTTTCCCCACCCGAAAATCCAAAATTAACGGCACGGTCTGCAAAATCAGGCGACATTTCCACCAATTCCAATTTGGACTGAAGAATGGCATCAAATTGCATCGGATCTGCTTCGGGTTTGCCTTGAAACTTTTGCTTGGCGTTATAGGCCATTCGTAAAAATTCGGCATTATTTACGCCCGGAATTTCAACAGGATATTGAAACGCCAGGAAAATTCCAGACAAGGCCCGCGTTTCGGGATCCATATCTAATATGTTTTTACCCTCGAGGGTAACTTCCCCGTCGGTAACTTCATAGTGAGAGTCCCCGGAAATGACCTTTGCCAGTGTGCTTTTACCCGATCCATTGGGCCCCATAATGGCATGGACCTCGCCGGGTTTTACTGTTAGAGAAATGCCATTTAGGATCTTATTTTCGTCGATCTGGGCATGTAGGTTATGAATGGTTAACATTAAAAGAGTCTCCTTAACTTATCCGACTGAATTTTCTAGTTTTAAACTGAGCAGCTGATTGGCTTCAACCGAAAATTCGGTGGGGAGCTTGTCAAACACGCTCTTGCAAAAGCCACTAATAATGGCGGCCATTGCATCCTCGACACCAATGCCACGTTGGCGAAAATAAAATAATTGATCATCACTCACCTTAGACGTTGACGCTTCGTGTTCGAGCTTGGCGGACGCGTTTTTAACAATAATGTAGGGTAAGGTATTGGCTTTGCTTTTATGGCCCACCAACATTGAATCGCATTGTGTAAAATTGCGCGCATTTTTGGCTGATTTATTGATCTGGACTAGTCCCCGATAGGTGTTTTCTGACTCGCCGACGGAAATTCCTTTTGAAATGATCGTGCTGACCGTATTGGGTCCAATATGAATCATTTTCGATCCAGTATCCGCTTGCTGAAAATGATTGGTTAGCGCGACCGAATAGAATTCACCCACTGACTCTTCGCCGATTAGCAAGCAGCTGGGGTACTTCCAAGTGATGGCTGAGCCCGTTTCAATTTGAGTCCACGATATTTTAGATTTTTTACCCGCACATTTGCCTCGTTTGGTTACGAAATTGTAAATGCCGCCCTTCCCTGTTTTAGGGTCTCCGGCATACCAGTTTTGAACGGTGGAATATTTAATTTCGGCGTTATCCATCGCCACCAATTCAACAACGGCTGCGTGAAGTTGATTGGTATCAAATTTGGGGGCTGTGCATCCTTCTAGGTAACTGACATAGCTATTTTCTTCGCAGACGATCAATGTACGCTCAAATTGGCCGCTTTCTTCTGTATTGATTCGAAAATACGACGAAAGTTCCATGGGGCTAATGGTGTTTTTGGGGATGTATACAAACGACCCATCGGAAAACACGGCCGAATTTAGCGCTGCGTAATAATTATCAGTGAATGGCACCACGCTTCCAAGGTATTTTTTTACGATTTCTGGGTATTTTTCCACGGCCTCAGACATCGGGCAAAAGACAACCCCGGCTTCGAGTAGCTTTTCTTTATATGTGGTTGCAACTGACACGCTGTCGAAGATCGCGTCAACAGCAACACCTGCCAATTGTTTTTGTTCAAACAGGGGAATGCCCAGTTTCTCAAAGGTTTTCAATAACTCGGGATCGACTTGATCCAGGCTATCTAATTTGACCTTGGTTTTGGGCGCCGCGTAATAATGGATGTTTTGAAAATCAATTTTGGGATACCGGGCCTTCGACCACTTGGGTTCGGTTAGCTTGAGCCAATGGCGATACGCCTTCAACCTAAAATCAAGCATAAATTGGGGCTCGTTTTTGCGTTCTGAAATCAATCGAACGATATCTTCGCTTAATCCCTTGGGCGCCACATCAGATTCAATATCGGTTTGAAACCCGAATTTATATTCCTGATTGGTTAATTTTTCGATCATTTCTGAACTCATGGATTATCCTTTAACTACCTGTAAATTTATTTCATCGAATGCAATTTCGCCGACTGAGACGGCATCAAATATCCCATTGATTCTCGACTGGATAGACGAGAAGACATGCTTTAGCTGACAGAGCTCAGTGAGCTCGCAGGCATGCGATCCGTCATTCCCACACTGTGACAATTCCGTTGGGCCATCAATAACCTGAATCACCTGTAGCAATGAAATGGCCTTCGGATCAATGCCCAGCGTTATTCCGCCGCCTTTGCCTTGCCGAGTAATCAATAACTTCGATTTACTCAGACGCTGCACCAGTTTCATCACATTGTTGTACGGAATGTGCAACGATACGACCAATTCTCTCATGGTTTTGGGTTCCTGGCTTTTGGCCAAGTGAATCAAAATCCTAAGGGCATAATCTGTAGAACGCGTAAGCTTCATCGGCTGCCTGACTCCTAATCAGTATTTATAACTACCCCTTAGATTACTAGTTATTCACCAAGCTTTCAAGACAACTGATGCCTCTAGTTACCTAGAAAATCCTCAAATGACCCGCGCTTTTCTCTAAATCCGGTTGGTGTAATTTCGATGAATCGGTTGGGCACTGTGTTAAGCAATTCAAAGTCATGGGAGGTCATAATGAGACAGTCAGTAAATTGGGATAGACCTATGTTTAAAGCCGAAATGGACTCTAGATCGAGGTGATCAGTGGGCTCGTCAAATAGCAGAACATTCCCCTCAGAGAGCATCAGTTTGGCAAACATGGCCCGGGCTTTTTCTCCTCCAGACAATACTTTAACGTTCTTTTTAGCTTCGTCACCTGAAAATAACATTCGTCCCAAATAGCCTCGAAGCGTTTGATTGTCTAATCCTGAGTTTTTCTCATTGAGCCAATCTAGTAGTGGCGTATCTTTTCCAAAATATTCAGAATTATCCTTTGGAAAATAATCATAGACACTGCCCTCTCCCCACTCGATGGTACCCGTTTGAGGTTGAAGCTTGCCCGCCAACAAGGATAAAAGCGTGGTTTTGGCCAAGGTGTTTTCAGCCAAAATTGCTAACTTATCCTTTTTTTCTAAGCTAAAACTAAGATTTTTAAATAAAACTGCATCACCCAGGGTATATGACAGATTTTTGACCGTCAGAATATTTGTGCCACACGGCCGCTTTACTTTAAAACTAATATACGGTGATTTTCGAGATGACACTGGCAATTCATCTGGCCGTAGAGTATCAATCAATTTCTTCCGTGAAGTGGCCTGTTTTGACTTGGACGCATTGGCGCTAAATCGGCGAATAAAGTCTTCAAGTTCTTTGATTTTTTCACTACTTTTCTTGTGAAGGTCTTGTTTTTGTTTC
>CANKTL010000058.1 GCA_947486405.1 bacterium | reverse complement strand
GACGTCGTCGGAAGACCCGCTTTAGGAGCTAAATAAAGGTTCCCTTTATTTAGCGAGGCGAGTGCTCGCAAGCAATGGAGAGCATGCCGAGCCTATTATAAATAGGCGCCTCGCTAAAGCTCGCTTAGCCAGCTTTAGCTCCCGGCCTCCGGCCGGTTTTTCATCCGGACTTGGAATAAGCTACTGTGACTTGGCCCTTATGCCCTGTTGATTCACGCCATCTTGGCTATTTCTCGACCCGCGCTGACTAGCAAGGAGCGAAGCCTTCAGGCGCAGCGGTATAGTTAAGCCGGCCGAAAATGGCCAAGAAGATGGCGTGAATCAGTAGGGCCTAATTGAGCTCTAGGGTTGGGCCTGTCTTCACTGCCTGCGCTTTGTGGCTGCTGATGTAGTTGTAATTTTTGATGATATCGCCCACGTATTCTTGGGTTTTGGGATCGAATCGACCCTGAGTTTTAATCGCAGTGTATCCACGAAAATAAGAGGCCAGTGCCAATGATACTCGCTCAGATCGGTCGCCCCACCGGGTCAACATGTTTTTGAAATAAGACGCAGTGCCATTTACGTTTTGACGGATATCTTCTGGGTTTTCGATATTGAGGCTTTTGAAATTAAAATCCTTGATTTGACCCAATCCCCGGGCCCCGGTTGAGCTTACGGCATCTTTTCGAAAACCGGATTCTCGTTCGATCAGCGCCGCGACAAACTTGGGATCAATGGCAAGCGACTCACCGCTATCTACCAGGCAGGTTGCAATTTCCTGAGCGTCTTCATCCGATATTTTCCGATATTTTGACTTTATATATGAATAAATAGACTCGTAATCCGATTGACGGTCCACTTGATAGGCTTCTATCCGTGCTGACAAAACGGCAGGATCTCCCAATTCTTCTGCAACCAAAGGCTGAGGCTGACTGGCAGGAAACAGAACAATGGCCAATAAAAAGACCGCTGGAATAATAACAGAATTCATCGTAAAACCCTCCGAAACGAAATCAGCAGGAGCCGAATTTAATCCTTATTTAATATAACCGACAAAACCGACGATTCCAAGACTTGAGTACCCTCTCGACCATCCCGATATTTGATTTCCAGTTGACCGCTTTCAGCAAAATTTTTGCCAATGACAATGGCAACTGGAACACCAATTAGCTCAAAATCGTTAAATTTCACGCCGATTGATACTGAGCGATCGTCGTATAAGCAGTCGATGCCGTTATCTAACAAGTACCGATAGATGCGATCCCCTGCCGCAACCTGCTCTTCTACCTTTGTACTACCCAAAATGATGGCGACTTGAAACGGCGCCAGGGCCGGGGGCCACATAATCCCTTTTTCATCATGAGACTGTTCGATTGCAGCCGCGACGGTTCGGCCAATACCGATTCCATAGCAACCCATTACAAACGGCATTGTTTTGCCATTTTGATCTAAAAAGATGGCATTCATGGCCGATGAATATTTTGTTCCTAATTGAAAAATATGACCCACTTCAATACCACGTGTGTACCGATAACGTCCTTTTGAACATCGGCAACATGTATCGCCCTCAACGGCGTTCCTCAGGTCAAAATAGGCAGCAATGGTACAATCTCGGGACAGATTAACGTCGACAAGGTGATACCCGGACTCGTTCGCACCCACGACCCCGGAGGTTATTCCTTTTACGCTGAGGTCGGCGTATATCAACACCTCTTTTTTCAACCCAATAGGGCCGGCAAACCCAGGGATAGCACCCGTTAATAAAGGGACCTGCGCTTCATCAATAAAGGATATTTCGTCGGCACCCAGGCTACGCTTCAATTTGGATTCATTGAGATCATGATCGCCCCGTACAAGCACCATCACGGGCATGCCATCGGCCAGTAGCATAAGCGCTTTCACGAGCCTTGTATTGGGCAATCCGAGACCCTCGCTTACTTCTTGAATTGTTCGCTGATTAGGGGTGGATACTTTGGAATAAGGTGTCGCCGCCACAGGAAATTCATAGGGAAGCTCAGACGCAATAGCCGCTTCAATATTAGCGGCATACGAACAGCTGTCACAATCGATGACTAAATCTTCACCGGTCGCCGCAGTTACCATAAACTCGGCCGACATGCTCCCGCCGATATTGCCGGAATCCGCCTCGACCATTTTGTATTGCAGTCCGCACCGGTCAAAAATCCGGCCATATACCTCAGTCATTTGGGCATAGGTCAGTTTTAAATCCTCATCCGTGGCATGAAAGCTATAAGCGTCTTTCATCATAAACTCGCGCCCTCGCATTAAGCCAAAACGGGGGCGAATTTCATCTCGAAATTTAGTTTGAATTTGGTATAAATTAACGGGGAGTTGTTTGTAGGACTTCACGGACCCTTTCACCAGCTCAGTAATCACTTCTTCGTGGGTTGGTCCATAGCAGTAATCGTTTCCATGGCGGTCTTTTAACCGAAGTAACTCGGGGCCATACTGTTGCCAGCGACCCGATTCCTCCCACAGTTGAGCGGGAATGATCGAGGGCAAAAACACCTCTTGGGCCCCTACTCGATTCAACTCTTCCCGCACAATAGTCATCATTTTTTGAATGACTTTATGCCCGAGTGGCATCAGAGAATAAATACCCGCTGCTACTTTTCGAATCATGCCGGCCCGAATCATAAGTTGATGACTCGCAACTTCAGCATCATTCGGCACTTCTTTTAGAGTGGGACATAGGAGTTGTGAAAACCGCATTTAATCATTATAGACATGAGTTTCCTAGGTGTGAATGGCCATGTTATATTGACCGGATTATGATGTTTTCAAATCCCCGTGGAACCAAAGACATTTTACCCGACGAAATCGGCTATTGGCACCGGATTGAAAAGGTCGCCCACCAGGTGTTTTCTGCCTACAATTATCAAGAATTGCGTACACCTATTTTTGAATCCACTCAACTGTTTGAACGCAGCATTGGCAATCAAACTGACATCGTGGAAAAAGAAATGTACACCTTTTTAGACAAGGGTAATCGGAGCTTAACACTTCGCCCTGAAGGAACTGCACCTGTAGTTCGGTCCTATATTCAAAATGGCCTTCACAAGCAGCAGCAAGTATCCAAGCTATATTATTGTGGCCCAATGTTTCGCTATGAGCGTCCACAGGCTGGCCGTTATCGGCAGTTTCACCAAATCGGGGTGGAATGCCTCGGATCAGCGTTACCCTTTGCAGATGCCGAAACAATTGCCTTGGGGGTTCACTTATTCGATGAGCTAGGACTTTCAGACCTGTCGGTCAATATTAACTCAGTCGGATGTTCAGTGTGCAGACCGGTGATTGAAGAGCGGTTAAAGCAATATTTAAGCAGCAATCTAAGCGCCTTATGTGAAGATTGTAATGCCCGCTTTGAATCTCGTCCGTTGCGAATTTTGGACTGCAAAAAGCCACAGTGTCAGCCCTATTTTAGTGCCATTCCCAATATTCGAGATTCGCTGTGCCAAGCATGTAACGATCATTTTAGCTCCCTGTTGGAATATTTGGCGGAGTTGGGAATCGAATTTAATATTAATCCAAGACTTGTTCGTGGATTGGATTATTACTCACGTACCACGTTTGAAATTATTTCCGATAAATTAGGTGCCCAAAATGCAATTTGCGGCGGCGGACGCTATGATACCCTGGTTGAAAAATTGGGTGGCCCCGCAACACCTGCCGTTGGATTTGCCTTTGGGGTTGAACGAGCCGTCATTATTTTGCGGGAGTTAGAAGATGCCTTGCAAACCAAAGCCCCGAATTTATTTATAGCCCCGTTGGGCGAAAATCAACGGACCAAGTCGTTTTATATTTTGAACGAACTGCGACGGGCCGGAATTCAGTGTGAAATGGACTACACAAGCGGCAGCTTGAAGGCCCAATTGAAACAAGCCAACCGCTATCGCTCA
Organism: bacterium; assembly: GCA_947486405.1. GTDB lineage: Bacteria > Margulisbacteria > Marinamargulisbacteria > CANKTL01 > CANKTL01 > CANKTL01. The sequence continues at coordinate 2,113 of CANKTL010000058.1, read as the reverse complement.
GAATATACGCTTATTTTTGGCGAGGAAGAGGCTCAACGAGAAGTGGCGATTTTGAAAAAAATGATCAATGGCGATCAAGTGGAAGTGCCGTTGGATCAGCTCGTCGATTACCTTGTTAAAACAATCAACCAACAATGACATTTTCAATTATCCCCGCCATTGATTTATTAGATGGCAAAGTAGTTCGTCTTTCTCAGGGTAAGTATGACCAGGTCAGTTACTACGATTTTACGCCTGCCGAATTAGCGCGGAAATATGAAGAAAACGGTGCTACTCGAATTCACATTGTTGACCTGGACGGTGCAAAGGCCGGAAAGATTGTAAATTGGACCGCCATAAAAGAAATTCGAAACGCGGTGACCTGTGAGTTAGAAATTGGGGGTGGGATTCGGTGCATTGAAACTTCCCAAGCCGTTTTAGACGCAGGGATTCAGTATTTGATTATTGGATCTTTGTTGGTCAAAGACCGGTCAAGCGCAGATAAAATAATTGCGGCGTTTCCGAATCGGGTCATTGCGGGTATCGACTGTCATGGCGATGCAGTGGCGACTGAAGGGTGGATTCACGCTTCGAAGGTCAGCCTACGTGACCTTGTGGATTCGTTGGCCGACTCCCCTATCTCAAGCATCATTTTCACCGATATTTCAACAGATGGGATGCTCTGTGGCCCAAACATTCCCGCTTTAAAAATAGTGGCTGAAATGACCCATCATCCCATCATTGCGTCCGGAGGCATCAAAAATTTAGCCGACGTAAAAACGCTGAGTCTGCTCGATCCAGCGCGCATCCAGGGATGCATTTTGGGCAAATCAATTATGGAAAATCACATATCCTTTTCCGAACTCTGGAAAACAGCTCAATAAGGCTTAATTTGTCCCTTTGCGAGATCCGTCTATGGGATATCCGGCGGCATCCCACTCGGAGAATCCACCCTCAAATAAGTAAATATGCTTAAACCCAGACTGTTCCATATATTTGGCCAGTTTTGAAGACATTTTACAGGATTTAGATCCGCAATAGATCAATACTGGCGTACTGGATGACAACGTCGTTAACCATTTTAAGGTATCGGGCTCACCCGTCGTGGCCAATTTGGCCCCCGGTAGTCGAGCGTATTCATGGGTTGCGGTAGACCGCGCATCCAGGACCAATACACTTTTTTCGTCGACCAATTGCTTGGCCTCTTTCAATGACACGATCATGGGATTGGATCGCAATGTAATAGAGGGGGTTGAGGGAAAATCAATAACTTTCAATTGGATCGACTGGGGTGGCGTTTTAAACGGTGCCGCGACAACTGGAAAAGAGGCACTCCCCACTACCAGTATTATGATTCCCAAAATAACGAGTCGCTTCATTGAGAGGAATCTTACTCCAACTCTTGGGGTTTAGTCCATCTGAAGTAACCCGATGAGTTATTGCAGAAGATCGTTTACGTAACTACCGACATACGCAGATCCAGTGTAATAAAGCTTGATCAATGTGTAGCCTTTTCCGCTAGGCATGCTTGGCCCTATCGTCGTGGTCCATTTAACGTTTTCGGAAAATACCAGAGTACTCCCCAATCCGGGACTGGGATTTGAATTGTAGAGAAGAAGGGTCAACTCGCAGGGATGTGTTGGCGGCGCAGAAAACCCGATAGACACTATGGCCGCTGATGTAAGATTGAAATTTAATTGATAAATGGCAGACGAGGACCAATTCACTTGTGGGTTTACCGTTCCATTACCAACAGACATGCTGGTAATTTGCCGATAAATTCCTCCCGTTACCCTCATTGGTCCATCTGCCACATCCAACGTGGTTGACGGCGTGATGGTTCGAACGCCAACGTTATTAAATCCATCTACTTGAATTCGAACTTCTCCGTTTAAATTGGCCAGCATGGTAAGCCCCTGCCCTACTGACCCTGCAAAATTAGACTTAAATGCGTATGGTACCGCCAATAGTGGAATACGTTCCGCCAATTCTCCACCGGATGCAAATTCGGTTGACAGGTAAAGCGATGTTCCGTAATAAAAAAGAGTATCAATATTGGAAAGTTTCGCCGAATATCGCGCAGGTGATATCCAGGTAAGGGAGCCTTCGCCCTTCCACCAAGGCCACTCGCCGG
>CANKTL010000057.1 GCA_947486405.1 bacterium | reverse complement strand
CGAAGAAGAGCGCCGGCTTTTGTATGTGGCATTAACCCGAGCAAAGCGTCATTTGTTCATTTTGAAGCCCAATTTAGACATTAATATGCCCGGCTCCTATGGGTACGGCGGCCGGCAATTTTCAAAGGTAAGCCGGTTTTTAGATGGCACTATTTTAACCCAAAACACCGACCGCTGGGCGTTGGTCGCAAACGGCGCCGCAAGCAGTAGTGAATCCGTCGAGCACGACGAGGCAACGATGTTTGACGCTGAATTTTCAGACGCAGCGGATGATCCGAATCGGGAATATTATTTTTGACATCGCTTCAGGCCAAAAGACTATGAAAGAACTATTTTTTCAAAATCAATAGAACGAAGGGGCCCTGACAAAATGCCTTTTAAAAAGGCCACCCGATTGGCGCGAACGGCCGGATCAGGGTCCATCACCATGATTTCCTCGAAGTATTGCCCCAGTAATGCCACCATTTTGGCCACGTCGGACCACTCACTTTGGGCGGTTAACGGAGCAATAACATCGGCAAGATCTTGCTCTAAGGGAACTTTGAAGAGCTTGGGGTCCACTTGGGTGTTGGGTGAAATTTCGGCTTTTTTAAGAAGGCGTCCAATTCGGATCCCGCTTTCGGCGATGGATTTAAACAGGGCCGGTTGTTGGTCACGGTAGGTTTGCAGGGCTTTCATCAGTGAAACAGTGCTTTGAATGCCGGTGAGTGTCCGGTCACTTACCGCATCAACGATATCGAAGGGAATGGCGAGTTGATCGATAATAAATTGCCGTAAGCGGGTGCTTAATAAGGTTAATAGCTTATCTTTGTTGGCGTCGCCTTTGTTTAGGTTGGCATAAGCAATATCGACCCATTTTTTTAGGTTAGCATCGATATTTCTGGTAAATAATAAGGTGAATAATCCGTTGCAATTTCGGCGTACGCCCCAGGGATCTTGAGAACCCGTGGGCAGCAAGTTATTCACGTAGCAACATACCAACGTGTCTAGTTTATCGGCCAAGGCCAGACCATAGCCCAAGTCCGTTTGAGGCAATGCATCGCCTGAAAAACGGGGTAAATAGTGTTCAAAAATCGCCGTTGTGGCCGCTTCCGTTTCGCCATCCAACCGGGCTAACAATTCACCCACCTGACCCTGCAGGGCCGGCAGTTCAGATACCATTTGGGTCACTAAATCGCATTTGGCCAACACAGCAGCGTGTGCCACTTCGTTTTCAGTAATCAAAATGCCGATATCGCCACTTAAAGACACTAATAATTGGCCGTTGCGAACCGCTTTTTCATAGGTCGAGCCCAGATTTTTTTGAAATAGGACAGATTTTAGCCCGTCTGCTCGATCAATAAGTTTTCGCTTGCGGTCTTCTTCGTAGAAATATTTCGCGTCTTCTAAGCGAGCGCGTAATACGGATTCATTCCCAGCGATAATTTGCTGGGCGTTATTGCCTTGTACGTTATCGGCCACAAATAGGAACTTAGGTGCCAGTTTGCCATTGGTTTTTAAGGGGAAATATTTTTGGTGTTTGCGCATGACTTCGATTAGAACGGCTTCGGGAACTTGGAGGTAATCGGGGTTAAATTGGCCTTCGAGTAGCTTTGGCTGCTCGGTAAGGAAGGTCACTTCATGTACGAGTGCCTGATCAATACTAGCCTCTTCAATTTGCTTGGCTAAAGCCGATGCAATTTTTTCCCGTCGCTCATTCTGAAGCACCTCAACCTCGTGATTTCGCAGGCTCACTTCATAGTCTTTTTCATGCGAAATTTTGATGGGAACACCTGAAACCAAATGTGCCAATTTAGGGTGATGCGTGAGCATACGATGACCGCGGCTTTCATTTCCGGCGTTTTGGCCCAGTAAGTCGAAGGGCACGATTTTGTCGTCCAATAAGCTCAAAATCCAATGCACGGGGCGAATAAAGGTATGATCCCCATTTCCCCAACGCATTGCGATTGGGCAGTTAATTCCAGTTACAGCCTGTGGAACAATTCCGGCTAAAATCGCCGAAATGGGTTGCCCTTTTTGATCTACCACAGCCACCAAATAGGTTTTACCATCCACTTCTTCTTCAATAAGCTGATCTGCCGTTAGTCCAAATCGTTTCGCAAACCCAATGGCGGGTGGCAAAAACGAGCCATCCGCTGATTTACCCACGTTGGTGGCAGGCCCACGGTTACGCAATGTTTGATCCGCCTGTTGCGCTGGAAGACCGGTAATGCGAATCGCCAAACGCCGGTATGTCCCCATTGGAATGATCTGAAAGCCGCTAATTCCCGCCGCAGTCAGCTGTTTTTCTACATTTTCGCGCAGATTTTCTAATAACCCCTGAACAAACCGAGCCGGAATCTCCTCACACCCAATTTCCAATAAATAATTAGGCATCTGCAGGCTCACCCCCCGCATACTTCTCCACATAAATCTTTGCGCATGCCTGGGCCAGCTTCCGAATCCGTAATATATAGGCCATTCGCTCAGTTACCGAAATCGCCCCGCGCGCATCCAACAAATTAAAGGTATGCGAACATTTCAAACACAAATCATAGGCCGGAAACACCAAATTTTTCTCTAAAATCTGCTGACATTCCTTCTCATACAAATTAAAGCGGGTAAACAAATCGTCCACATTGGCGTATTGAAAGTTATAAAACGAATTCTCAATTTCAGAATTCCTATAAATATCGCCATAGCTAATTTCTTTGCCGTTATTCACTTGCCAAACCACGTCATAAACAGATTTTTTCTGCTGAACAAACATCGCTAGGCGCTCAAGGCCATAGGTGATCTCCACAGAAATCGGCTTTAAATCAATCCCGCCGCACTGCTGAAAATAGGTAAACTGGGTGATTTCCATACCATCCAGCCAAACTTCCCAGCCCACACCCCAGGCACCCAAAGTTGGGGATTCCCAGTTATCTTCCACAAAACGAATATCGTGTTCCGCACGCGAAATCCCAATTGCTTCTAAGCTCTCCACGTACAAATCCTGCACATTCAACGGAGACGGCTTTAAAATTACTTGATACTGAAAATAATGCTGTAAGCGATTCGGATTTTCGGCATAGCGGCCATCGGTCGGACGGCGCGAGGGCTCAACATAGGCCACATTCCAAGGCTCGGGTCCCAACACGCGCAAACAGGTATGAGGACTCATGGTCCCCGCCCCTTTTTCGGTGTCATACGGATGCAAAATCAAGCACCCTTTGGCGCTCCAAAATTGCTCAAGGGTCAAGATGATTTCTTGAAAGGTTTTCGAACTCATTTTTGGAATTATACGGAATGCAAAAGGATCAAGCAATTTAAATACTTTGACGATCCCTCTGCACACAATCTTTATGAACTCTTAGGGGAGCACGCCATTGATGAATACAATGCCCCATTTTTTAGGGAACTGGCCGAAGAAAACGAAATTAAAGTGATGTATCCACCGTCGGTCCTTAATGACCTGGTCAATCTGGTATTGCCGGGATATGGGTTTTTGGTATCAACCGAAATCTCGGTGATCGAAATTTCGGCCCCCGAACACCCGAGCTAGAATCCGCCCTGGCAACGCCCGACCCGGATCGGCACGTTCAACTTCACATAACAGCGAGGTATTCCTTCAAATCGGCGCAAATATGCCACGCCATCCTGAGACGAAATCGCCTCATTTTCAGCCATTAAAAGCCACTCCAAGTTGTGGGCAAGCACCCACTCATAGTCATCGGCCAAGTGGTTGATGTCATTTTCATTTACAACTTGCACCAGCGTAACGGATTTCTGATTGTCTTTCAGCAGTGCAATCGCATCCGCCAACTGATCGAATCGATCCATTCCGGTGGCCTCGCGGTACTCCTCACGCGTCAATTGCGGGGCAAATAAAAACACATGATCAATTTGCGGCAATAGCGGCAGAATCGGTGACCAGTCCGAGGTACCATGTGTCCATAAATTGAGCTTAACGCCTCGGTGTCGATTTTGGACAATCACCGCAATTCGATCTGGAAACAATAAAGGGTCGCCACCGCCAATATCTACCTGAATATCCCCCATCCACGAGGGTTTTAAGAGCGCTAAGCGATCCACAATTCGCTGTTCCGAAAATCCTCGAGGGGAAAGCTCACATCCCAAACAGGTCAGTTCGCAGCGATCTGACATGATGACACGTCGGCGCAAAATGGGCCGAAGGTGGGCCGGCCACGCCAATTGTTTTAGCGCGATCATAAGATAAAATAGATGGCGTCTGGATTGGGAAAACATGCCCCATTTTAGGCAGGCCCTAAGTAAAACCGCAAGATAAGCTGACATTTATTGACTAACTTTCCGATATAACAATCGCCTCGCCACCAACTATTCTCTAAGAAAAACACCTCCGCCTCAGGCGCGACTCGATCACCTATTTCGATAAGGCGAATTCCCCGTCATATTGTCGCAACACTCATTCCAAGATAAAATTCACTTCTTACATTATGATTAACTGGAAAAACAGAACCTATTGCGGAAACGTCAGCCCTCAAGCCGCTGAGCAATCGATTCATCTTTTTGGATGGGTGGATACTGTACGAGATCACGGCGGTGTTATTTTCCTTCATTTACGCGACATTTCAGGCGGGGTTCAAATTGTATTTAATCCTCAAAATGCGGCCACTTATGAAATCGCCACTCAACTTCGTAGTGAATTTGCAGTAGAAGTGGTTGGAAAAGTAGCCCTTCGAACCGCCGAAAATATTAATCCGGCAATGAAGACCGGTTCCGTTGAAGTTGTGGCCGATAGCCTTCACATCTTTTCAAAATCAAAAACACCCCCATTCCTGGTCACTGAAAAAGAATCGGCTGAGGGTCCTACTGAATTTAAAGTAGACGAAGATCTGCGATTAAAATACCGCTATTTGGATATTCGCCGGCCTTCAATGCAACAAAACCTATTAAAACGGTCGCAGGTGATGAAACAAATTCGGGATTATTTTTACGAGAATGCGTTTCACGAAATTGAAACACCCGTATTAACCAAAAGTACACCCGAAGGTGCACGGGATTATTTGGTTCCCAGTCGGGTTCATGAGGGCCAATTTTACGCACTCCCCCAATCGCCTCAGCTTTTTAAACAGTTGTTGATGGTGGCGGGTATGGACCGCTATTTTCAAATCGTAAAATGCTTCCGAGACGAAGATTTACGCCCGAATCGCCAACCTGAGTTCACTCAGGTGGATTTAGAAGCGTCCTTTATCGATGAAACATTCGTAATGAGCTTAATCGAAACCTTAATCGTCAAACTATTCGCGGCACAGGGCATCACCCTTCCTCAGCCCTTCCCGGTTCTCAGCTACGACGACGCAATGAACACCTACGGTTCCGATGCCCCCGATATGCGCTTCGGGATGGAAATGATCACGCTTACCCCAATTTTCAAAAATTCCGACTATAAAATTCTGCAATCTATTTCCACATCGGGCGGGGCCATCAAAGGAATGGTGGTTAAAGGCAAAGCAGAAGAGCTAAGCAAAAACCTGTTGCAAAACACCTGGGCCAAGGAAATCGTGCCTAAATTTGGTGGCAAGGGCATGACGTGGATGAAGATGGAAAATGGCGAATTATCGTCTAACATCGTTCAATTTTTAAGCGATGCCGAAAAAGCCGAATTGATCGCCGCCCTAAAACCCGAAAATGGCGACGTCGTTTTGATCATTGCCGATATGAAATTAGAGGTAGTCAACGATGTTTGTGGGAAACTGCGGCTCTACGCTGCTGAAACATTAAAATTAATCCCTCAAAACGTTTTTAAACCCTGCTGGATCGTAGACTTCCCGTTATTTGAATTCAAAAGCGGCCGGTTATATTCCTGCCACCACCCATTCACTTCTCCAAAAGAAGACATTTTAAATCTCTCAAAACCTGAGGATTTTCTGGCCGTAAAAGCCAATGCCTACGACATCGTAGTGAACGGCCAAGAACTGGGCGGCGGTAGCATTCGAATTCACGACCAACAAGTACAACGCAAAGTCTTTGAGGCCCTCGGCTTCACCGACCAACAAATCCAGGACCAATTTGGCTTTTTTGTTGAAGGCTTACAAT
>CANKTL010000056.1 GCA_947486405.1 bacterium | reverse complement strand
CGCAATATCATCACGATGGGGACCTAACGTTGTTACCCCTTGATCTCGTTCTCGGGCATACCGGGAAGCCAAGCCGGCCATTAGCTGAGTCGCATAGTCCGCTTTTGAAAATTCAGGGAGGGAAAAACCGTGAATTCGGTAGTGAATTTCAATCGGCAAATAGTCTGGAAACAGACGTTGCGCTAGGCCATTCATGCTCACTTCCAATTTTTGAATCGCCGCTAACCGTTTTTCAACAATTTCCCCTGCCAAAGTCGCCAATTGCTGATTCCAAATCGCTAATGTTTTTTCACTACTACCATGTTGCAAAGCCTGGTTACGCTGCCGCATCACCCGCTGATACCGAGTCACCTCATCCCCATACGCCGGGTCGATCTGCGCAATAAATTGACCCAAATCACGTCGACGAAACTCAGGGCTTTCGGTAAATATTCGAATCACATCGGCGTTAATAAATTCAACGTTAAACTGCCTCCGATACCCCGCAATCGACTTCACAAGTTGCTCATTCAATTGAATTTTGACCGGATTTTCACGATCAAGGGTTAAATAAACCCGATTAACTGTGGCATCGTTCGCCACAAAATCTACGCCCAACTGAGCTTCATTGTGGCCCAGTTGAATCAATACTGAAGCCTCTGATTCTCGCGGCGAGGTGAGTTTAGCACTAAAATAAATCGCCTCTAAAAAATTGGTCTTTCCCTGATTATTGTCACCGGTAATTACCACACGGGCCCCCGAAATGGGGACCCGAAGGTTCGAAAAATTTCGAAAATGATCTAACCAAATGCACTGAAGGGAAATTAGGCCGCGCCCTCTTCCTCGCTAAAATCGCTGGTTCGAATCGGCATAATAATATAGGTGTACCACTCGTCGTTTACTGGGCGAATGACACAAGGGCTGAGTTCGTTATTGATCGAAAACACCACGTCATCGGCTTCCAGATTTTTTATCGCATCTAAAAGCAAGCGCACGTTAAAGGCTACTTTTAAGGTACCCGTACCGGCCTGACGGTCTAAGGGGATATTTTCTTTGAATTCTCCCATTTTAGGTGCGTTTGCAGTGATGTTCAGTAGAGAATCTGTAAATTGATACCGCACCACATTGTTTGAACTCGAGGCGATAATGGATGATCGGTCAGAGGCATCCACAAACGCTCGGCGTGAGATCGTAAACCGGTTCACGCTTTCTTTTGGAATGACTTGGTTATAGTCCGGAAATTGACCTTGAATAATACGGGTTACCAATTTGAAGTCACCCATTGAAAACGCGACTTGGTTAGGCGAAATATTAATCGAAACCTCAGTGTCTGCACTTTCAGATCCCAAAATTTTATTTAGTTCGTTCAATGCTTTAAATGGCACAATCACCGAAAAATCAGATACGGGTGTCGCCAGCGGATGCTTTCGAATCGAGAGGCGGTATCCGTCGGTAGAAACAAAAACTAAATTAGATCCTTCATTCTTAATCAACACGCCATTTAAAAACTGTTTTGTTTCATCAAACGATACCGCGAAAATGGTGTATCGAATCAGGGTGCGTAACTCTTGAACGGTCAACGTAAGCCGATTCCCACTTTCAATCGCGGGAAATACCGGATATTCATCCGACGGTGTGCCCAAAATATCAAAATCAACCTGCTCCGCTTTAATAATAAATTTATTACCCGCGTCCACCGTGACATCGATCTGATTTCCGCCCAATTTAGACACAATACTAGAAATCGTTTTGGCCTTAATCAACACACGACCATCGCCTTCGAACGACGTCACTGGAATCGAGTTTTGAATCCCAATTTCCATATCGTTGCCTCGCAGCGTCAATCGCCCATCCTTCAATTCAAAAAATATATTTTCCATCACCTGCATCGGAGAGCGGGGGGAAACAGCTTTTTCAACAATTGAAACGCTTTTTTGAAGTGATTGGCTATCGCACTGAAATTTCATAGAGGCTCCTCAATTTATGGGTAAAAAATAACACAACACCTGGTTATTATAGCCTAATCAGATCGCTCGTGAAATGCCGAATTGTTATTTAGATTTTCTATTGGTCTATGGCGTATTTCTTCAAGTTGTACACAGGCCCCCGCTCCTAATAAGACTATTTTTATTTAATTAATATATATCGTCATCGTAGTAGGGGGGTGTGGATATGTGGATACTCTGTGTTTTAAGGTCAATTTAACTGATTACCCCTGTGTATAAACAGGGGATAACATTTAACTATTTCGGGATAACCCGGTCTTGGGGGATGAGCTCGGCTTAGTTATGCCCACTTGTCCAGGTTCTTTCCACAGGTTATGCACCGGTTACTCACAGGCGGTTTTTTGAATGTTTCTAATGCCATTTGATCTGGGAATACTGCTAATGACTTTGAAATAGGGGGGCTCGAAATGAAATATTTTCCAACAACTAAGGGGTTTGGTTTGGGGGTGCTGAGTATCCTGCTGCTGACATTTGCCGGCTGCGGTAAGCTAAAAGATACGTTGAATGCTTCGCTTATTACGCCAGGAGTGACCAACTCAGGGAGCGGTGTAATACAAGGTAAATTAGTCACCCCAGAGAATATGGGAGTAGGCAACCAACAGGTGGTCTTGTATAGCGCAACCTCGGTATCTGTAGCCTCATTTTCGACCCTAATCCGAGCACAACAGTCCTCTGCATCGTCCGAAATCGTGGCGATTGCGACAACTGACACGGCCGGGAATTTTAAGTTTTCAAATATAAATTTCGGAAAATATACGATCGTGACACAGGCGTCTGATAATAATGCGGCCTATTTTGGCGCCGTCACCCTGAGTACGGTCGAGCCGATTCTGCAGTTGGGTGAAATTGCACTCATCCTCAAAGGGACACTTCGAGGGAAGGTGGATTTGGATGGTGGGGCGAGTCCGTTGGGTGTCGATATATTTATTCCAGGGACTAACTTGATTGCCAAAACAGATGAGGTTGGGGAATTTAAATTGGACGTACCAGAAGGTAATTACTCGATAATTTTGGCCAAATATGGCTATACCTTGCAAAAAAAATCCAATGTAGCCGTCGCCAAAAAATCAAACACAGATTTAGGCAGGATCACACTCAGTAAAGACAAAAATATTTCTAGTAGCGAGTGGCATTTGGGGAGCGGCACGCCGTCAACCTCAATGGGAAATGATGGGGATGTTTATTTGGATAGTAGCTCAGCCGATTTTTACACCAAGTCCAATGGGGTTTGGACGAATCAGGGTGGATTGAAAACGGTTGTTGAAGGTACGAATACGGGATCAGGGGGACAATGGTTAGTGGATTCAGGGTTGCCGAGCGCTGAAGTGGGATTGGCCGGCGACTTGTATCTGAATCAATCCAACAATGACTACTATTTTCGCAGCAAAACGGGCTGGGAGAAAAAGGGGAGTCTCAAGGGTTCGGTAGGCAATGCAGGTACGAATGGATCCAATGGCGCTGCGGGCACGCAATGGATTACCGGAAGCGGCAATCCTGAAACCTCAGTAGGAATATCAAACGACCTCTACTTAAATACCACCACGGGGGCCTTCTTTAAGAAATCCAACAACGCGTGGGTATCAATATGGGCACACTTAAAGGGGCATCGGGTCAAGACCTCGCCTTACAAGTACCAACCGTGGCGGTATCAGCGGCTATAGATGGTGACACTTTGGTATACACCATTCGTACTCGGTCGCTCGATCACATTAAATACCTGGAAATGCACAGCGGATTGCAAAACGACGACGGCTTTTTCAACGCGCAATCCATTTCGATTCGAGCCGGCACGACAACGTATTTAGGTGACCCGACCTTCTATCCCTATGCCAAATTCCGGCTAACGGATACCAAAGGTAACAACGGGTATTTTTCAGACTCCGTTGGCCCACTTGCCAGCGAATTTCGCGAAACCTCGGCCGAGGCACAAACATTGGATGGGGTGACGAATCAACTTCAGGCGCAGCGGTATCGAATAGCCAAGGCCGCCGCCACCGGGCCCACAGGGTTTGTGCCTCATCTGATGGCGGCGAACGACCAGTATGTGTATTTGCATGGCACGGGTACGATTAAATATTTGGATCACACTCAGGCCAACCAAACATTGACTGGATTGGTTACGCCCAACGGCGTTGCTGATATGACAACCGACAGCCTCGGGAACTTATTTGTGGCTCAGTCCAACCAAGAGGGAGCCTCCCTTGTGAGCAAAATCGTTACGTACACAAATAACGAGGCGGTGGCAACTTTTAATTCCCAGGGAAGCGAAGTTTCGTTGGTAGTAAGTTACCTTGAAAACGTTCGAAGTATTTATGCCTTGTGGGGCGGCGCGAATCTTTTTTATTACGACACTTCTGATGCTGCTGTTTGGCCTCAGATTACTATGGATAAATATGGAGATATCTTCCCAGCCATTACTTCGTTGGCAGCAACGAATCTAGATGGACGGACGTATTTGGTCGGGGCGTTCGACGCGAGTATAGGGTTCGGCATCCTTGACGCGGCAACAGGGCGAGTCGTTAACGCTGCGTCAACAGCGGTTCTAGGAACCACGGCGGGCACAATTCGTGCACCCAAATCGCTTGTAATGAACGACAGCCGCACCACGATCTTTATTAACCAAGCCAACACTAAAATTACCAAGATGCCGCGGCTAATGAAAACCGAGTTTAGAGTGGTGGTCGAGTAAACGCGCTTACTGGGACTCCTTCTTAATATTTGTAATTAAGATTTGAACCACATTGCGGACCTCACTATCCGTCGATATCAAGCTTTTGATTTTGTCACAGGCATGCATCACGGTAGTGTGGTCCCGGTTTCCAAAGTTCTCGCCGATCTTGGGCAGCGACATGTTGGTCAGTTCGCGAGACAAGTACATTGCAATCTGCCGGGCCTCGGCCACTTCTTTGGTGCGAGATTTTGAGTTCAATTCTAATTCAGAGATACTAAAGTAATCACTCACGAAACGCCGAATAAGGTTAATGGTGAGCGGTCTCTCGGTCTTGGTGCCGATCATATCCTTAATGACGTTGGCGGCCATTGAAAGCGTGATTTCGGTGTTTAGCAGCGATGCATACGCGACTATGCGGTTTAACGCGCCTTCCATTTCCCGCACGTTGGTAGGTATTTGGGTGGCAATAAAATGCAAAATCTGGTCTGAGACCTCTAATTGGTTTAACTCGATTTTTTTTCGCAGAATTGCAATCCGGGTTTCGAGTTCCGGTGGTTGAATATCGGCCAAGAGGCCCCACTCAAAACGAGTGCGTAAGCGGTCTTTGAGGGTTGGAATGTCTTTTGGGGGACGATCAGAGGCCAATACAATTTGCCGATTGGCCGAGTGAAGGTCATTAAAGGTGTGGAAAAATTCTTCCTGGGTCTGTTCCTTGCCGGCCAGAAATTGGATATCGTCTACCATCAACACATCCAATAGCCGATACTGATCCCTAAACGCCTGGGTAGTTTTATCCTTAATCGCATTGATTAGGCCATTCGTAAACTTTTCCGACGACACGAAGCCAATTTTGGCCGAGGGATTATTTTCTAAGATCCGTGAACCAATGGCATGGAGCAAGTGGGTTTTTCCCAATCCCACCGATCCATATATAAATAGAGGATTGTAGGCTTTTGCGGGGGCCTTACTAACGGCTTCAGATGCGGCGTAGGCAAACCGGTTGTTGTGTCCAACAATAAACTGCTCAAAAGTATATTTTTGGTTAAATGCCGAGCCTGATTCTGCTTGCGGGGCACTTGGGGGCGGGGCCGGGGCATCAAAAATGGACAATTGGGAATTTTCGAGGGTCTCTTCTTGAAAAACATATCGAATTAATAACGGCTCTGATAGGCCGGGGAGAGGCAGTCCTTTAATAAAGGTTTCGCATTTTTCCTTTACCCATTCTCGTGCAAATTCGTTGGGTACTTGAAGGGTCAAAATATTGGCCTCGTAGGACTGAAATGTCGCAAACGATAAAAAGGTTTGAAAGGGGCCGGCACTTAAAAAGGCCTTTAATTTTTCGGTGATGCTTTCCCATATAGCAGAGGCTTGTGTAGTCATATTATTCACAAGTTATCCACAGGTTCCTGCTTTTTTCAAGCATGCGGCGGCCAGTTCTTTTTGAGTGTATTTGAACTCAATTTTTTTGAGAAAGGGGCTAAAAAATATATTTTAATTTGAGCGTGAATATTGTTATCCACAGGGTTATCCACAGAGTTATCCCCAGTCCTTGTGGGAAAGTGGTTTATTTTCG
>CANKTL010000055.1 GCA_947486405.1 bacterium | reverse complement strand
TGGGTCAAAGCGACACTGGGCACCATATTCATGGGCCAGCCGATATTGAATAACTTCGAATTGCAAAACACCCACCACCCCTACGATTCGCCGCGGCCCGTCAAATTCAAAAAAGAGTTGAGACACGCCTTCTTCACAAAGCTGTTCGATGCCTTTTTGGAGTTGTTTCGTTTTCATCGGGTCTTCATTCACCATTACTTTAAAGACTTCTGGGGAAAAGCACGGGATTCCCTTAAATTGGAACAATTCGCCTTCGGTAATGGTATCCCCGATTTTTAGGGTGCCCGTGTCGTGTAAACCAATAATGTCGCCGGGGTAGGCCAAGTCCACAATTTCCTTGTCTTGCGCCATAAACGCAGTCGGATTGGATGAGCGATACGTTTTTTCTGATCGCACGTGGACATATTTTTTGTTTCGCTCGAAGGTGCCCGAACAAATCCGCAAAAAGGCGATGCGATCGCGGTGTTTAGGGTCAATGTTGGCGTGGATTTTAAATATAAAGCCGGTCATTTTGGGTTCGGTGGGTTGTACAGTGCGAGTGGTCGTATCCCTGGGTTTTGGGGGCGGTGAAATGCGTACAAAGCAGTCTAACAGCTCGCGAACGCCGAAGTTATTGAGGGCACTGCCGAAAAACACGGGGGTGACTTCGCCAGCCAAGTAGTCGTCGTGGTTAAACGAGGGGTACACACCGGAAACCAATGCCACATCGTGACGCAATTGATCGGCCAATGGTTTGCCCACTTGCTCGTCCAAGATCGGATCCGATAGATCGCGAATTTCAATCGACGATGCACTGTCCTGTTTCTGGTGGGTTTTAAACAATATAAGGCGATTCTCAAAGAGGCTATAGACGCCCTTAAATGATTTTCCCATCCCGATTGGCCAACTCATGGGGCAGACCTTCATTTTGAGTTTGGATTCAATTTCATCGAGCAAATCAATGGGATCCAAACCTTCGCGGTCTAACTTATTCAGAAAGGTAATAATCGGTGAGTGCCGCATGCGACACACTTCCAGTAATTTATAAGTTTGAGCTTCGACCCCTTTTGAGGCATCGATCACCATCACGGCGCTATCGACCGCGGTGAGGGTGCGGTAGGTATCTTCGCAAAAATCTTGGTGACCAGGGGTATCGAGGAGATTGATTTTATAGCCGTTGTAATTGAATCCCATGACCGAGGTGGCAACAGAAATTCCCCGCTGACGCTCGATTTCCATAAAATCCGACGTGACATGCCGGCTATTTTTTTTCGCTTTTACCGCACCTGCCACCTGAATCGCGCCCCCAAATAGAAGCAATTTCTCAGTTAGCGTGGTTTTACCCGCATCTGGATGCGAGATAATGCCAAACGTACGCCGCCGCTGAATTTCGTCAGGTAAAGTGGTCATTAGATAACGTTATGCCAACGAAACGAATATGTTTTTTGCTGCTAAATCGGCGGCTAGTTGAGATGGGTTAACGAATAGAATCCCCTGAAACCCTTCCGCTTCTGCGGCTGCAATGTTATCGGCCAAATCATCAATAAACACGCATTCCTGGGGCACCAAGTTGTATTCAGCAGCCAAATGCCGATAAATTTCCGGCTCGGGTTTCATCATCTTTACGCGTGCCGAAATGACTTTGCCGTGGGAATCGTTTAAAAAGGTAAATCGCTCAACCAATTGGGCGAATGGCTTGTCTTGAAAATTAGACAATAAATAAATCGGAAATCCTTGAGCCATTAAGTCGAGGTAAATATCGCGGGAGCCTTCGATGAGGCCAATGTGATGCGCAAAATTGTCCAATAATTTGGCGAGGTCGTGTTTTTGAGGCTCGGTAAAGGAATGTTTTTCAACCAGGGCATCAATTGCTTCTTCTGGCGTAATATCGCCGCGATCCAGCGCGTGCCAAATGGGGTTAAGAAAAAGGGTGTCGATATAGGTCTGCTTGTGCGGAGTAACGCCCAAAATTTGGTCGGTAATATACCCCGGGTCATAAGCAGCAAACACTTGGCCTACATCAAAGATAATATTTTTAATGGGTGACGACGACATTTCGATAGATTAACCCAAAATCCAGCACCAATCAATTTCCTACACGCCCATTTCAAAAAATAAAAGAAAATGTGTTAAACTCGCCTTTCAGATTTGATATCTCACTTGGAGGACTAGGTTTGTTTAAAAAAATATTGATTGCGAATCGGGGCGAAATTGCAATCCGCATTATGCGGGCGTGTCGAGAGATGGGAATTCAATCGGTGGCGGTATACTCCGAAGCCGACAAAGACAGCCTACACGTCACCTTCGCAGACGAATCATATTGCATCGGGCCAGCACCGGCGCGGCAATCCTATTTAAATATTCCAGCCATTATTTCGGCTGCAGAAGTATC
Source organism: bacterium (assembly GCA_947486405.1). Classification (GTDB taxonomy): domain Bacteria; phylum Margulisbacteria; class Marinamargulisbacteria; order CANKTL01; family CANKTL01; genus CANKTL01. Next base: position 4,182 of record CANKTL010000055.1, on the reverse strand, counting down.
AGGCGCTGAGGCCATTCATCCGGGTTACGGGTTTTTGGCTGAAAACGCACAATTTGCTGAAATTTGCGCCGATCACAACATCAAATTTATTGGACCTTCGCCTGAAAATATCCGCCTGATGGGGGATAAAAACGAGGCGCGGCGCACGATGATGAAGTATAAGGTGCCTGTGGTGCCGGGTACTGAAGGCGTGGTTGCCAGTGAAGCCGAAGCACGGTCCGAAGCCGCTAAAATTGGTTATCCCCTCATGATCAAAGCCGTGGCCGGCGGTGGTGGAAAAGGCATGCGAATGGTGGCGAAAGAAGATGAGCTCATCGATTTATATCGGATGGCAACGACTGAAGCCGGAAACGCATTTGGTAACGCGGATGTGTATATGGAGCGCTTTGTTGAAGAACCGCGCCATATTGAAATTCAGATTTTGGCCGATAAGCACGGTCACGCCATTCATTTGGGCGAGCGAGATTGCTCTGTGCAGCGACGGCATCAAAAATTAATTGAAGAATCGCCATCGCCATTTATTACGCCAGACTTACGCGACAAAATGGGCGAAACGGCAGTTAAAGCGGCCAAGGCCCTGAAATACGAGGGCGCAGGCACCATCGAATTTTTGGTGGATAAAAATCACAATTTTTATTTTATGGAAATGAACACGCGAATTCAGGTGGAACACACCGTGACCGAAACCGTGACCTCTATTGACCTGATTAAGGCGCAAATTCGCATTGCGGCAACCGGTAAGTTGGACATTAAACAATCTGACGTTGAGTTTCGCGGGCATGCAATTGAACTTCGGATTAATGCCGAAGACCATACGCGGAACTTTGCGCCGTGTCCGGGCACTGTGGTGCTGTATTTACCTGCGGGTGGCCCCGGTGTCCGAACCGATTCCCACCTCTATCCGGGATACCGCATTCCCCCCAACTACGACTCGATGATTGCCAAGCTAATCGTATGGGGCAACGACCGTACCGAGGCCCTCGCTCGGGCCGAACGCGCCCTTAGCGAATTTGTGGTAGATGGCGTCCCCACGACCATTCCTTTCCACCAACTCGTTCTGCGCCACCCCGAGTTCATCGCCGGAAACATCGACACCAAATTCATTGAAAAACACATGACCGCTGTGGAAGTCATCGGTGGGTAAACGAAGCTCCGGCCGTAAAATTGCGATGCAATTGCTGTATCAATCTGAGCTTCGCCACCAGCCGATGGCCGAGGTGGTGCCCGAGTTTGTCACTGCCAATGGCGCCCAGCACGACGAAACAGTGCTTTGGGCCTGTGAATTGGCTCAGGCAGCGTCCAACGTCATCGCCGAAGCGGACGTCGTGATTCAAAAATACGCGATTGGGTGGAAGATCGAGCGGATCAATCCCATCGATAAAAATTTATTGCGTCTGGGGTACTACGAGCTCAAATATTCGGATACGCCAGTAAATGTTGTATTGAATGAGGTCATCGAAATTGCCAAGCAATTCTCAACCGAAGAATCCCCCAAATTTATCAACGGTATTTTGGGCAGTTTTGTCAAAAACGAATGTTTACGGGAATCATAAGGCAGCTCGGTTCACTCGCGGCCATCGAGCCGTTAGCCGGCGGGGGCTCACGGATTGCGATCAGCGTTTCAGCGGATTGGCCGATAGTTGAATTAGGCGAAAGCGTAGCTATTAACGGGGTTTGTTCCACGGTAATTCGCCAGGAGACCGGTCAGTTTTGGGTGGATTATATGCCCGAAAGTTTGGCCAAAACCACGGTCGGGGACTGGGCATCCGGTTTAGAAGTTCATTTAGAGCTACCGGCTACCCCGAACTCCATGCTCGGCGGCCACGTGGTATCGGGTCATGTCGACACGGTTGGCACCATAAGCGCCATATCCCGCGAGGCCGATTTTGCGAGGCTTCAGGTCCAATTTTCGCAAGAATTTGCACCGTATCTGATTCCCAAGGGGTCCATCACGATTGATGGCATGAGCCTGACGGTAGGTGAAGTCACCGATACCCAATTTTCGGTGTATCTAATTCCCCATACGCTTACCCAAACCAACCTTAAAACAGTTGAAGTAGGGCGCCGGGTTAATTTGGAATTTGATCAAGTTGGAAAATATTTGTACCGGTTTTTTCAGCTGCAAAAGTAAAAATTCTGTCATTCCCAAGAAGCCTGTCATTCCTGCGAAGGCAGGAATCCATCAATTAAGAAACTTTGATTGGACCTTGAGTTTAAACACTTGTTAGAATGAGCCTTAAATGGGTGGGTATAAACAAATTTCCTTGGTGCTATCTGATGTAGACGGAGCAGCGGCAGCAGAGTTAATCTGTTCGGCCACTTTGTGCCCTATCCAAAACGGATTCTGCTACGATACGTCTGGCTATACGCGCTATTTAGATACCACATCACTTTCTCCGTTGTTACAATTTAATTTTTCTGCCGGTTGGCAGGCCACTTATTTTTTCTGCCCCACCAATCGGGAAAAAGTGTTGCTTTCTTCGATTCGATTTTTAGAAGCAGGGGTCGGGACGTCGCTAGGGCTAAACGATGGTCAGAAAAAGGCGATGATTTGTGACGCGATGAAGACTCGGCTACAGTCACGAACTGCCATTGCCCGCGAAAATAAGTTAGGTAAAATGAATCCTTCTCATCCAGATTTTGATGTGGTAGATACGGACGAGATAGGTACCTTTTATTTAGAAAGGTTAGGAATTTTACAAAAAGTGGAGGTTGAAACCTGGACCCGTGACTTTTCAAATTGGAATACGGTTAATTTAAACAATATGTTTCCTGAATTAATTCAGATTATTTTGGGTAAGCTTATTCAGTTGGTAGAATCCTCTAAAGAAAAATTAAGCCCCCGTGTATTCTCAAACGTAAATATTCGGAATAGCGGGCTGACTCGATTACCAACCTTACTTTCTAAGTCAGATAAAATTATGGATTGTGTTCACAAATTGGATTTGCGGGACAATTCCGATTTAAAGTTAGATCAGGCGCCGGAATGCTGGCTAAATTTGTTCGCCATCGTAGTAAATAAGGGAGAAAATGGCTTGAGCCAGGCACGGCAAGTTTTAGAAATTCTAGGCAACAGCCCGCGGCTTAAAACAGTCATTTGGCCAGATTATATTCCTGGGACAGATATTTCATATTTAACTCTAATGCGCTTGTATGAGATATTGGCCGCCAGAAAAGGCCATTTAGTGGATGGCGTAGGTATTCAGCATTTTGGAGGACATGTTTTGCCACTAGAACAAAGCCTTCTAGAATCCTTCGACCCTTTGAAGCCGTATTAAGCGGCCCGTTTTCAATTCGTTTAAAACCCCGATCGGGCGGGAATAATGCCTATAAACAGCATTTAGTCTGATGGAGGGGAATTTATAATGGACAAAATGAGTAAAGTCGGTGCCCCAAGGCATCCTGTCAGCCCAGTCGGCACACCAAAGGGTAGTGCACAATCTCGTGCCGGTAGTACGGAACCTGCCCCTAAGACGGTTGCGGACCTGATTATTCAAATTAAGGCCGTTGATGCGGGAGATATGACAAAAACGCTAAAACGCCTAGTGATGTCAGATAAAACCAAAACATTGTTAGTAAATCTTAAGGCATTTGAGGGCCAAGACGGGACAGAGCCTCGATGGGATGCCGCAGGACGGGCAGCCTTTTTTAATGCGTGTTCCCCTATGTTTAAAGATGCCGCGGGCAGCAACTCGGCCATAAAACAAAATATAGTTGTCAAATTTTTGGCAGAGGTTGTGTTTCAGGGCAACGACGAGCTGTTAAATGAGGCATTAAAAGAGTTGCCCCCCGAGGCTAAAGGCAGTATCGCGGTTCTGGAAAATAGCCTCAGGTTGGAGTTGCGCCCTGTTGATACACCCTCTCACACCAGACGGGTGAGTCTGCCCGTTATGGAAATGGGTGTAACCGAAGTTGTGGTTGGGGATGCGGAGTCATTAAAATTAGGCACCACGACATACGCTCAGACCTTGGATACTTTAAGCAAGTTGGGCGTTGATTGCAGTAGCTTTCCAAAATCCCTTGAGACGTTATCTGGATCAGCAAAACAACACCTGCTGGGACAAATTGCCGAAAAACTACCAGAACTAAAGCTGGGTATGGAGACCAAAGCTGTTCATATTCGCAATGCGTTGACATTTTTAGCCGCAAGTGTGTTTGAAGGCAATTTGGCAGAATTGGATT
>CANKTL010000054.1 GCA_947486405.1 bacterium | reverse complement strand
CTTGTTGGGTCTGTTGGGAGGCGCCGTCCGCTTGGTCAACCACTTTCTTTAATTTCGATGGCGCAGCTTTTTGATCAACAGCCGCCTTTTTCTTGTCATTAATATCTTTGTTGTCATCGGCTTTAACAGCACCCATGGTATTGGGAGCTTTCTGCCACTTCTTAATTTGTTCCTCGGTCGCTTTTTGGGCAGGTTTTTCTGTCGGTTTTCCGGCTGGCTTTTTAATTGGAAGCGGATTTTTGCCCTTTTCTGCCGGGGCGGCTTTTTGTGCGGCGGCCTCCGTCTCTTTAGCAATTGCGGCTCTTGGGTCATCATTCGCCTTTTGAAACGCTTTCCCAGCCTGAGATTCCTTTGCCTGAATGTCAATTGCTTTGGCGTTGGAACGGTCCTCTGCTTTGGTGTTGGGTGCGTCTTCAGCATGTGCCAAGCCCGGCATCGCATAAGCAATGAGCCCCAAAATTAGTAAGTAACGAAACTGTTTACGCATGTAATACTCCTCCCCATAGAATTAATTCATTCTAGCATTTACAATTTATGAAGCAGAAATTTAAGGAGAAAAATTCATCAACGCCCCCCTATTTATTAAGCGATTCATTCAACTGGACTCGGCCAGCGGTATTGCCATGATCGTGGTTACCGTGGTGGCACTTGCATTGGCCAATAGTCCCCTTTATGACTTTTATCGGTTTTTGACTTCAACGCCAATTCCTATTTCAGTGGCCGGCCACTTCGGTCCGCTCTCCCTTACGGGCTGGGTAAAAGATGTATTGATGGTGCTGTTTTTTCTGTTTGTGGGATTGGAACTTAATCGGGAAATAAGAGAAGGCGTACTGGCCCAACGCGACCAACTGTTACTACCCCTTTTTGCAGCCGCCGCAGGGATGGTTGTTCCGGCACTATTGTTTTTAGGCATCACCCATTCCCTTCCCGAATATTGGGCGGGATGGGCCATCCCTTCGGCTACCGATATTGCGTTTGCCCTTGCCATATTGATTCTGGTTGGCCGAGGGGTAGTGCCACCCGCCGCCAAAATATTTCTGCTGGCCATCGCAATTTTCGATGATTTGGGGGCGATTCTCATTATTGCTTTCTTTTACAATTCCGCGTTGCATTGGGCCCCTTTGGGTTTTGCTGCAATTGGCATTATCGGGTTGATAGTACTGAGTCGTCGGAAAGTGGCGTCCCTCATTCCTTATATTGCCATCGGGATTTTCTTATGGGGATGTTTTCATATGGGGGGAGTTCATACGACGATCGCAGGCGTTTTGGTCGGCTTAACGCTGCCGATGCGCAGTGCCAACGGCGAAGATTCGCCGGTTAATCGATTGAGTGACACCCTGCACCCGTGGGTAGGATTTGGCATTTTGCCGATATTCGCGTTTGTGAGTGCTGGCGTTCGCGTAGTGGGAATTCCGTTGGACTCGCTAATTAACCCACTGTCAGTGGGTATCGGCGCTGCACTATTTTTCGGTAAGCAAATTGGTATATTCGGAGCCACTTGGGCTCTGATAAAGAGCGGTCTTGTTAATCGGCCCGCGGGCACGAATTGGCTGCAGCTATATGGCGTATCGGTGGTCGCGGGGGTCGGATTCACGGTTAGCTTGTTTATCGGTGCATTGGCATTCCCGGGGGGCAACCAAGATCCCATCAAAATGGGGGTTATTGGTGGGTCGTTGGCATCTGCCGCTTGGGGTGCCGTGGTATTCGGTTTAGCGAAGCGTCACGAAAAGGGTTCGAAACTCACGCAACGGCCTGAGAATACCGCTTTGCCCAGTAACTTTGAAAGATGAAATACCCGCCAAATAATACGGCAGAATAAATAAGGTCACCCAATAAGGTGCCACGGTAAAACGGAATGGCAAGTACATAGCAGGAGATTAGACCAGACAGGGATTTAGCATACATCGCGGTACTCACCCACACACCGAAGTTGGAGATGAGGAAGAATAAGGTACTGGCGCCAAAAGACCCAATTATGACCGATCCTGCGGTCACACCGCGTTTAAATAGAAGACCGCCCAGCAAGGCAATCAAGATATAGCAGGCATATTGCCAATAAAACCCAGGGTAAAACCAAATAAAAGAACTGTGAAAATGGGCGTAAAGGGTATTGTTTAAAGTCAAATCGCTGAGCCAAGTCGCGGCAAAGGGAATGCCGACGGCCATCCATTTCTTACCAAAATTAGCCGCAGCAAACAGCGCTATTGCCGCCAGCGGCGAAAAATTAGGAATATGAAACACAAGTCGACTCAACGCAGCCAATACAATAATTGCGATGATCAAAATAAATTGCCAGGTTGTTTTATTCATAAATGCGACCCCCTCTATAGTAGCGGTTTATTGGGATTGGGGTAAGTTGAAATTTTAAGGCGCCTACCCCTGTCGGCCGACTATCGAAGAGCGGATGGTACCGAATCCAGCCAGACTGTCCCAAGGGAAGTTGACTGATAATTTTCCCGCGGGAGTCGACCACAATCGAGGGTCCATTATTGTTCAAAAAGAAGCCCCCTACCCCGGATTCAGCCGCCCGGATAGGAAAATAACTCATATGCAAAATGGGCCAGTTGGTGTTCCCCAACCATGTATTAAAGGACAGGCCCCCCAAGATTGCTTTTGAATGAATCGGATAATGAAGCGCTTTGGGGTAAAGGGTTTCAAAACACAGTCGGATCTGGAGGATATGACCCGCCTTGTCCAATGTTAGTGGCTGGCCCGGCGGTGGGGATAATGCCGTGCTTTCGAAAAAGGGAACGCGGTTGAATTTTGAAATAGCCCGGGTGCGCTCATGTGCTTGAGGGAAATAATGGAGGGTCACCGGCTGGCTTCCACGTTGGGATCCGATAATGACCTGGGACGACTGCGATATTAGCGGTAAAAAACGGGCTTTCAGGACAGGGTCGGTGGGGTCAAAATGGGCCAATGTCCATTCGGGAAACACCAGTGTATTACCCGACACGTCTGGAATTTGGGCCAATAGGTCCGTTAGTGTTTTGACTTGGTCTTGGTAGAAAAACGCGTTGGAATGAGACCGAAAGGCGTCGCGCCAGCTGAGATTGGGTTGAACCAAGATCAAAGTGGGGCCAGTGCGCATTGGGGGCGGTGTCTGGGTACGGGGCTGCGTTTGAGAATCAGGCAACCATGGTAGCAGGGATGCGCCGATGAGTGCGCAACACACTACGAGGGAGGTCCACTTCCAAGTGGGATAGTCATTTTTTCTGAGAAAGATTAACTGAAACAGAGCTACATTGAGCGCAACCAACGTAAGGCTGATGCCCCCTATTCCGAAATACCGGGCGATCGATAAGAAAAAGGGGGATTGATACTGGGTGATACCAAAACTAAGCGGAAATCCGATAGGGATAATAGTAAGGAGATATTCAAAAATGGCCCAAACGGCCCCGCAGATCAGCGGAGCAAATCGCGTGCGGGCAGCAATTTGGTGGAAGAGCAGGAGAAATGCGGCATAGCAAATTGGAAAGAGTATGAAAAACGCGACAAAGGCGACAACCACCGACGGAGATCCAAAACGCTGCCAATTTTCAAAGGGATTCATTTTAAACATGAGGAAAAAAAATAGCTGGAAGTAGGCCCAGGCCCAAAGGATACGGACCCAGAAAGTTGCCCGGCTGAGAATTAGTAACAGCGGGACAAAGGCAAAAAAAGCGGCAACGGGGATTTGGAACCAAGTATTCGGGAAGGAGAAATAGAGGAGGAATTGGCCTAGGGCGAATAAAAGTGCCAGATGAACCCGCGGAGATCGCCCAGCAAACGGGAGACTTCGAATTAACGCTTGGAAATTAAGGACGGCGTGGAACCTGGATGGCATACGTAGCAAATTTTTGAGCCCCCCCCCGTCACTAAAAATTAAAATTTCTGGAAATGGGGCCAAAATTGCCCGGGATTTCTTTTACTATTTTTTCGGTTTTGGTGTCGATAATGACTAATTTTGAGCCGTTATGGGGTAAATTTTCGTTGGTGCCTTGGTGGGAGAGAATTAACTTATTGTTTCCAACGTATTCGATAAATCGTGAGCTGAGGTTTGTATGTAACGTATTCGTTGTATTGGTTTTTAGATTTATAAAATCAATTCGTCCTTGATTAAAATTTATGAGTTTATGAAGCATGGGATCGACCTCAATATCCATGATGGGCGAAGGAAGTTCAGGATTAACTTCAGTGACCCCCTTTTCTTTTGTGTAACTCAGGATGGTTTGATTTAAAGTTGATGGTTCATCCATGGCAATAGTCTGTGCGTTGGGAAATACCAGGAGGCGACGATCGTCCCAAAAAACACTCGTTACCACTCCAAATTTATCGCTAACCGGGATCGGGTTCTGCGGCAGGAAGGTGTCGAGTTTAATGGGATAAATGCTGCTAAAGTATCCAGCTGCGTTATTGGGTCCAAATCGCGAAAATTCAGTTCCTCCGCCGTAAAAGACGCCTTTTTCAAGATCCACCGCATCCGCCATCATTGCCGCATTGTCATTTAAGCGAAGCAATTGAATCAGTTTCCCATTAAGGGCGTGTTTCTCGAGGTCAAGCTCCCCACTCCTATTTCCCCCTACTAACACAAAATAATAGTCCCTATATCGAAATGCCAAGCTGGGCCCATATTCCACGGTTTTGATTAGACTTGAAATTCGCCGTTTTCCGAATTTTAGTATATCTACCCGCTTGCCTAGTAACTCCATTTCCTGGCGGGAAAGGCATAACAGCACGTCCCCCGCTTGGTCGACTGTCAGGTCATCGTAATCATATTGAGTCGGGATCCGCTGCTCAATTTCTAACGATTTTGTGTTGATTTTGACGACATCATATCGTCTCCAGCTGCGATCAGAGTTGGCAATGACATAGGCATAATCAAGCGTCGCATTACCGGGGGGAAAGTGCGGAGCACCACATCCCCCCGCGGTTATTGCAGCAACGCATATAGCCATCAAACGATATATTTGGCCCTTGCAGAATATTCTCATTGAATTACCAGGGGACGGGTCAATTGGCTAATTCCGTGGGTATAGATTTCTTCGCCCATTTGCTTAGAATAATAGATGTCATCCGGTGATACGCCAATCCACGCACGTCTTACTTCGGTGCCATTATCATCCTTCGCTGTTTCCATTATGTCGTCAGGAACGACAGCCAAAGACGCCAAACGAAACCGAGTTCGATTTGAATCTAAATTAAGCCCAGCTTGCATACCTATATTCCATACCAATTTTGAGCAATACATCGATCGAGGGTCTCGTTTATAACACCATTGTTTAAACAATGTATTTTCTGGTGTCGTCATTTTACCAAGACCATGCGGAAAATACGGCATCGATTTTCCCTCGCTCTTAGCCCATAATTTGACAGAGTTATCAACAGCCGTCGCGACGGACCCCGCACTTAAAGTCCCCACCCTTCGCACCGACCATGACACTGAGGGCCCCCATTCAGTTGCAGGATAGTAGTAGTCAACTCCGCGATCCAAAAAAGATTCGAAGCTCTTCCAAACCCCACCATCAGTACTGTGGATCACCCCCACATGTGTCCAAGACGAAATCTTACTGGTCGAGGTTGCCACTCTCCCCGTGCCTCGGCTAAACACTAGGTCTCCTTTTCTTACTCGACTATTAACCTTATCAAATTCGAATGTGATCGCCCCTGTTCCCGTACCCGTACCCCACCCCGCAGTCCTAAAATTATCACCCCTCCGACTGGCTATCGCATAAATATTATCCGCCACGCCATACTGGCTGGGCCGACTCGGTAAAAACGCGATATCAGACCGAGGCGGATTGCTATTATCAAATTCTGTGTAGTCACCGATTCGCGACAGCATTCTTTCTAGGTCTTCGCCGGTATAATATTCGACACGCTTAGTGGAATACTCAGGATTCCCACATTTAATTCCCAAAAATGAGGTTTCACTGCCGACAAGGGGTTCTCCCCAGATCGTTTTTCGATCAATTGTTGTTCGAATCAGATCCCCTACCTCAATCCAAAATGCGACCCACCAGATGATGCCCCAAAATTGTGGCTTGATTGCTTGAGAAGTGGAAGGCGCTGATATTCCTTTGTCCACTTTAATCGGATCATTCGGGCTCGCACCATCGTCTCCCGTCAACAAGGTCCACATCAATGTATTGGCTTCCAGTGGGGACAATATCTCCGAATCTTCAGACAATGCCACATTTGGAATTGTTTTTCGAAGCTGCGCTAGCGCACCGGCTACTTCTTTTCGGCTGAATTGAAGAGACGTGCTTCCAGAAGCGCCTGCACGAGAATTTAACTCCTTCACCACGGTATCAATGGTATACAAGCTTGTTGAACCCGATTCCGATGCGGATTGAGCCCCTATGGCGCCGCTTTTTTCACTATTTTGCCTGGCCCTCAATTCCTGTGTTGCCAGACCGCCCTGAGAAAAAACCTTCTTAAGATTGGTCAAATTCTGGGTCTTAAAAGCGGCTACATTCACTTTAGGATCTTTAGGTTCCAATTTCCCAGCTACATACCCCGCAAAATAATCCACTGCGGCCTGCGCGCTTTGCTCGTCGGTAATCTCTCCCAATTTCTGGTTATATTCTTGCGTAATATTTTCACTCGACTGGGCAGTACCACTTTCAGGAATATCACTGGCACCCATTTTCCGAATAGATGTACACCCACTACTCCCTAACATTCCTATAATTATAGCTAAACTTACGGTTCTTTGAACGGCTCTTCTCATAACATCTTCTCCTTTAAAGTTAAGATACCGTCCGTGGTCT
>CANKTL010000053.1 GCA_947486405.1 bacterium | reverse complement strand
TGAAAAAATTAAGGCTCAAACTGAATGGAAGCAATTTGATAAGCTTTCCCAAATTCGAGTCGGGATTTGCTGGGGAGACGGGATTGGTCCTGAAATTGCCCAACAATCTCAAAATATTTTAGAGCACGTTTTAAAAGACGAGGCGAAATCGGGCAAAGTGGTATTTGTTCCCATTGCGGGCCTCACCATCGAAAACCGTGCCAAGCATTTAAAAGCCATCCCAGATGATGTGTTAGCCGAGCTAAAAAGCTGCGACGTTATTTTAAAAGGCCCAACTACAACCCCACAAAAAGGGGATCAGTGGCCGAATATTGAAAGTGCCAACGTGGCAATGCGCCGCGAATTGGACCTGTTTGCCAACGTTCGCCCCATGCGTGTGCCTAGCTTGGGTATCGACTGGATGTTTTACCGAGAAAACACCGAAGGCGCTTACGTGCTAGGTTCAAAAGGTTTTGATATTGGCGACGACCTAAGTTTTGACTTTGCTGTTGCTACCGAGGCTGGCTGTGAGCGGTTGATCCGTCTGGCCTTCGAATACGCCAAAAAGAACGGCAAGAAAAAAGTAACGTTGGTAACCAAGTCCAACGTGATTAAAACCACTGATGGCCGTTTTTCAAATGTGGGCGCACGCGTGGCGAAAGAATACACGCAGTACGGTATCACCCACGACGAGTGGTACATCGATATCATGACCGCTAAATTGCTAGATCCAGCCCGTCGGTCGCAATTTGAAGTAATGGCACTACCCAACCTATACGGCGACATCTTAACTGACGAGGCGGCCCAAATTCAGGGTGGTGTGGGCACAGCGGGCAGTGCGAACATTGGTATGCAATGGTCAATGTTTGAAGCCATTCACGGTTCAGCCCCTCGCATGGTGCAGGAAGGTCGCGCAAAGTATGCCGACCCATCATCCATGATCAAAGGTGCGGCGATGTTGATTAACCACATCGGATTCACTCACCAAGCCAACCGCCTTGAAATGGCCTTGGATATCTGCGCTCAATTCGAACAAAAAATCAAAATTACCGGCCGAGAAGATGGGGCAACGGCAGCCGAGTTTGGTGAGTATATTTTGACCTGGTATGAGAATTCGAATTTAGAGTCGGAGTGGAAACGGTACTCAGCCGCTAATTAAGGCAGAAACGATTTAAAAGGTGGCCGCCCGTAATCGGGGCGGCCATTTGCCTTTAAGGGATTTATTTGCAGCAGTCGCCTGAGCAAGACGCGGTCGGTGCACAGCATTTCGCTTGACCCGTACACGCAGACGCTGCCCACACGCCAACCGATGTTAGTACGACGGTTGCAACAAATAAACCAACAATCAATGTGCTTTTCATAAAAAATCCTTTTCAATTTCAAAAATAAATCAATAGAACAGCGAGCACGGTTGACCGTGCATTAGTTCAACATTGAAGTTTTATAGACTTACTTTTGATTTGCCACAAGGACTTGGGAATATAGGCATCATTAATACCGATAATGGGCTTATTGAATTTGTGAGATTGCGGTAAATTCGGTAGGGGACTGTTTAAAAGCGGAATTAAATTGGGCGACTGAAACGCCCGTTGGGGGGACCAAAACAGATCAACTTCAGAAATGATGGCGACCGTGTCGGGTGCCGCAATAGAGCAGGGCATATCCGCACACGCCTGTGCGCTTGAATGGCACCCGAAATTCGCTTCCCCCGCCATTACGCAGGTCGGCAGGGGGCCAATAAGTCCGAAATGAAGAACCGCAACTAGCAATATAAGTTTAAGTGTCTTCATCAGAGAGCTCGATCCTATTTCTTAATGGTCGCCTTTTTAATTACGATTTGCTTAACGGGTACATCTTGCATTGGGCCAAATGGTGTCAATGCCGTGTCGGTTGGGCTGGCAGAAATCTTATCTACCACATCCATGCCAGCAGTCACTTTGCCAAATACCGCATAGCCCCAACCTTGCATATCTTTCGATTTGAAGTTCAAGAAGGCGTTATCAACGGTGTTGATAAAAAATTGCGCGGTGGCGCTGTTAGGGTCGGAAGTGCGGGCCATCGCCAATGTGCCACGGTTATTTTTTAAACCGTTGTCAGCTTCGTTTACAATCGGGTCATGGGTTTCATCCTGGTGGAAATGAATATCATAGCCGCCACCTTGAACCATAAAATTGGGGATAACGCGGTGGAAAATTTTTCCGTCAAAGAATCCTTCTTTTACGTACTTTAAAAAGTTTTCAGTGGTTTTGGGGGCCTTTTTGGCGTCCAACTCGGCAGTAATAGTGCCGGCGCTGGTTTCAAAAACCACGATTGGATTTTTAGCGGGTGCAGATGATTTGGCCATAACGACTCCTGGTAATCCTAAAATAAAACTAAACACAATAAAACTGGCGAGAAAGCCCCGCATTACGCAGACACCGCCACAGCGTTCGCTGCAGTGATAATGCCCACAAATGAATCGGCTTTTAAACTTGCACCGCCAACTAAGGCACCATCAATGTCGGTTTGCGAAAGTAATTCTTCTGCGTTGTCGGCTTTGACCGAACCGCCATATTGAATCACCAAGCGATCAGCAATCGCCGAATTAAAAATGCTAGCCAAGATTTGCCGAATAAAGGCATGCACTTCTTGTGCTTGAGCCGGGGTGGCCACTTTTCCGGTGCCAATGGCCCAAACCGGTTCGTAGGCGATGACCAGCTCTGCGCCGGTCTTAACGCTGTCTGACAAGCCTTTTAGGCCTTCACGAAGCTGTTGCTCAACCACGGCAAAGGTGACACTGTCTTCGCGCTCAGCCAATGTTTCACCCACACACACGATCGGGACCAGGCCGGACGCCAAAGCCGCCACTGTTTTCTGATTCACTGATTGGTTGGTTTCGCCGTGATACTGCCGGCGCTCAGAGTGACCAATTACCGCATACGCGCATCCCAGTGATTTCACCATATTGGTGCTCAGTTCACCAGTATAGGCACCTGACGCGTGAGGCGAGCTGTCTTGAGAACCCACTTTAATCGATGATCCACTTACTGCTTCGACAACCGGTGCTAAAAAAGCCGCTGGGGGGCAAACTGCCACTTCAACGCCACTACCACTGGGCAATTGCACTTTTAGATCCACTGCCAGTTGCCGGGCTTCAGCGAGGGTAGGGGGATTTAATTTCCAGTTTCCTGCAATAAATATAGGTCGCATACAGAACTCCTTAAATGTAGATTAAGCGGACGTATTGTCGTATATCGACTGAATATCGTCCAAGTGTGCCGCTGCATTGGCGACGACCGTCGCATCATACATTCTTCTTGCGTATTTTTGAAGCTCGGCAAGGGCGCCTCGGGGGTGACTGGCGATCCCTTTCGCGCCATTTCGGCGATGCACCATTGAATCTAGTGCTTCTGCCACATGGATAATTCGAGACTCAACGGGAATTGCCTCACCTTTGAGACCATCCGGGTAGCCAAATCCATTCATATTTTCGTGATGATGACGGACTATTTTGGTGAGTTCTACGGCCCCGTCAAATTCTTTGAGATACTCTTCCGCAAGCGCAGTATGGGTTTGCATTTCTTCATATTGGTCAAAATCAAGGCGACCATTCTTATACAAGACGTTTTCTGAGATCGAAAGATTTCCCACATCGTGCAAGCCGGCTGCAATTTTCAATTGGCTGCGCTGGGCATCACTCAAGCGCTTATCTGCCGCTCCGAGAATTTCAGCGATTTGTTGCACCCGTAGGGCGTGCGCATGCTCTTCCCGACTTCGGGACTTAATTTGGTCCAGTAATGCATCACAGCGGTCTTGATTGGTCATGGTTTAAATCAAAAAATATAAAATCAACAGTACCATCATGCCGGTCACCTTTAAAAAGGTGTTGGCACTGGGATTCAGTAAATCCTTCATCCCATCTCCAATACTATCTGAGATTGCGATGGTTTCAAAATTTTTGCTATCCGCGCCCCCATATTGGCCCGTTGCGATAAAGCGTTTGCTTTGGCTGGCACTGTCTCCAAATACCGACCATTGAAAGGCAAATAAAAAGACGCATAAAAAGGCCCCTGCCGAGTAGCCAAACAGAAAGGGAATTCCTAAAAAGTAGCCTGAAATAATGGGCATTATCAGTAGAAGTGTAGTGGGCAATGCCATCGCCTTCATGATGTAAATGGCACATTTGTCAGTGGCAGCAATCATGTCAGGACGGGTTTTATCTTCGTACAAGAAAGCGACATCGCGCAGTTGGCGGGTGGACTCTGTAACAATCAGTTTCACCAGATGCACCAAACTTTGCAGCAAAAACCGCGAAAACAGCATAAAAACGGCGAATGCTAATAAAATGCCGGCGATGATATTGATATCGAGTAAAAATAGGCGCTGGAAATTGGCCTGAATCAAAAAAATAGCCGCTGCCAACAACGAAATGGCACTCATTATCGAGGCACTGGAAACAAAGCTATTTCCCAGCGCTGATACGGTGCCCGTTAGGTGATCTAACCCGCGCAAGTTACTGCCGCGATGCGAGTTTTCGTCGGCTAAGATTGCGATCTTATGCGCGTTAGACGCTAGTGGCCGCAAAATCTGCATAATCAAAATTGTCGGCGTGACCGAGGTCATACCCAGCGCCGCAATAGCAATTCCGTAAAAACCCCCGATGCCGTATGCAAAAAGTGCTACAAATCCAATGCTCACAATATAAACGGCGGTCCCCAAATAGGAGTTTTGCAGAATATTTAGAAACGATACAGCAGGGCCAAATTCGGCATTTTTAGCGTTGGTTTTAACGGGGCGATACACATGCGAGGTTAGAATGTCAGAGCAAAAGCCTAGGACAACAGCTCCCAAGAGTCCAACTGCGAATGGCAAAAATAGGGAGTATGACGCCGAAAAGTGTAAAAGGCCGGGGGCCAGCGCCGTTGTATCAATAAAATGAATTATGAAAAATCCACCAATACCGGTTAAAAAGGTGGAAATATAGACGTTTTCCATAAAAATATTGTGAGGATTGTTGCGTTTAAGCAAAATAAAGGCAAATCCAAATAAACTCGCCAATAGCGATATGCCAGCCAGGATCATAGGTAAATAAATCAATTGCCGCCCCAATTCAGGATCAATATTCGAACCCGCCATCAAGGTATACGCAAAAAATGTGGCTGAAATCAATGTGACGCAATAGGATCCCAACAAATCGGAGCTAAAACCAATGACCTCTGAAAAAAAATCGCCCGTGATTTCCAACAGCGTACCCGGATTTCGGCGGTCGAACTTGGGTACGTTTTCAACCCGTTTCACCGTGACTTCTGAGGCAATGTCAGTACCACTTTTCAACAGGCCTCCACCAATGCGCAACAAGATGCCGGAGAGCAAAATGCCGAGACCATACCCGATCATCTCGGGAATTCCGAACAAGATTGAGGTAATCATTAGGCCGCCTAAAATAGTGGTGGCGATTAAAAAACCAAGACCACTACAGCCAATAATCAAAGTGCGTAACGCAGGTGTAAAATACCCATCAGCTGAGCGATAAACGGCGTGTGCAATACGGGGAGAGAGGCGAAGTGATAGATATGTGGCCACGGGCATCGCGACTGAACCGAACAAAAAAGCGGCTATTTGACCGACATGAATCGAGTCCCCCACTTTTAAAAAGACGAGTACGAAAACGATGATTAGATACACCACAATCTGGACAAATGACCAGATAAAACGACGGGATAATCGATTTAACCCATCGGTGATGCCAGATAATATATCTGAAAAAGGAGAGTGAATAATGGGGGTTAAAATCCGATAGGAGGCCATTAGCCCGACCCACGCGGTGATGCCAATTAAAATGAGGGGAATCAGACGTTCCAAAATCATACTAAAACTGTAACAAAGTTTGGGTCACTCGTCATGTATCAGCGCAGGTAAAACCACGCTTTCGCCGGTGTAGCTTTGATAGGCACCGATGAATTTGGAAATGGAAATTTCGCCTTGGCCGGGGACCAACAGTCCTTCGCTGACCAGAAACTGGGTGTAGAATTGCTGTTGAATGTGAGAGAGGGGCAAGGGGCTGTCCAAGTCTTGCAAGGCATGAGCCAATAGGTCATAAAAACCGGGATGGGGTTGGTCATAGGCCGTGGCCTTCATGATCAGCTCAAAAAAATGATGCATCATGGCAATTCGGTTATAGGATTTGCGGATATTCGGAAACGCCATTTCCAATCGGCACTGAGACAGGTAATTGAAGGTCTTGCCTTGGCTGGTCGTCATAGAAACCTGAACACCTGGGTCCAATAGGCCAGAAAATGGCGACGACTTGCCGTTAGCTTTGCTGGCCAACACACGGATTTTGCCATGAACTTCAGAAAAAACGGTTAGCAGACGATCAGATTCAAAAAAGGCTTTACAGCCTAAAATTACACAACTAAATGGAGTGTTTACTCCCATTCAATGGTGGAGGGGGGTTTAGAGGAGATGTCGTATACGACGCGATTGATTCCGGTTACTTCGTTCATAATTCGCGTTGAAATGCGACCGAGTAGCTCATAGGGGAGCTCTGCCCAATTCGCCGTCATTGCATCATCCGATGTCACAGCGCGAATGGCCACTGTGTTCAAATACGTTCGTTTGTCGCCTTGCACACCAACGGTTTTAATCGGGAGCAATACTGCGAAAGACTGCCACAGTTTGCGATAGTATCCGGCGGCTTTGATCTCTTCCATAACGATAACGTCGGCATCTTGCAAAATTGCCACACGTTCAGGGGTGACTTCACCCAAAATTCGAATGGCCAAACCCGGACCTGGGAAGGGCTGACGAAACACGATTTCTTCCGGCACATTCAGTTCCAAGCTCACTTTGCGCACTTCGTCCTTAAACAGACGTCGAAGTGGTTCTACAATTTTGAATTTCATTTTCTCAGGAAGGCCGCCCACATTGTGGTGCGTTTTGATTTTCTTGGCGGTTTTGGCCACGCCATGAACAGACGATTCAATTACGTCGGGATATAAAG
>CANKTL010000052.1 GCA_947486405.1 bacterium | reverse complement strand
TGGATAAACTTCATATTTCAGCTGTCCCCACAAAAATCCCTAAACATATCACTGTTAATATTTCTAATTTGGGCTTGGGCCAAGCGTTCAAGGTTGAAGATATTGAGGCCATCGATGGTGTTCAAATTTTGGATAACCCAAAATCATCAATCATTGCGGTTGAAGTGCCACGCGGTCAAAAGGCAGAAGCTGATGCTGCAACTGCGACCGGTTCAGCTGCGCCTGCGGGCTCTGCTGCAAAAGCGTAGTGTCTGACACGCCGGCGCTGTTAAAACGTCTTAAGGAGGCCGCCTTCCTAGAGGGTGACTTCACGACGCGCGCCGGCAAAAAAACCACCTACTATATCGACAAATATCTGTTTGAAACCCGTCCGGATATCCTAGATCCGCTTACAGACCTTATGCTCTCTCATTTCCCACCACTCGACAGCTTCGATCGCATTGCGGCGCCTGAATTAGGTGCGGTGCCTCTGGCCTCAGTATTGTCGATAAAAAGCAAAAAACCATTCGTAATTGTTAAAAAAGGGTCAAAAGACTATGGCACCCAAAAGCTGATCGAAGGAAAGTTTGTTTCCGGTGAACGCGTGGTATTGGTTGAAGATATTCTCACGACTGCTGGTGCCGCCATTAATGCCTACAATGAACTGACTAAAAATGGGTTAACCGTCATTAAGCTAATCGGTGTCATTGACCGCGAAGAAGGCGCGGCCGAAAACGTCGCTAAGCTGAATCTCCCAATGAGCGCCCTGTTCACGAGAACTCATCTACTCGCCTCTTAATGCATCCCATTACCCGACAACTTCATCACAACATCACTCAAAAAGGCTCCTATGTCTGCGTAGGCCTCGATCCTGATATCAAAGCCCTTCCAATCCACCTGCCTCGCTCGATTGACGGCGTAAACTCGTTTTTAAACACAATCATTGAAAACACGGCTGACCTGGCAATTGCATACAAAGCCAACATATCATTTTTTGAATCAATGGGCCTCGAGGGACTTAAGCTGCTCTCTACCTTACGAAATGTCATTCCCCGTTCAATCCCCCTCATCATCGATGGCAAACGCGGCGACATTGGCAACACTTCCAGGCATCAAGCTGCTTTTCTCTTTGATCACATGGGCGCAGACGCCTCAACGGTGAATCCCTATATGGGCATCGATGCGCTTTCACCGTTTTTCGACTACAAAGACAAACTTCATTTCGTGCTTGTTTTAACCTCGAATCCAGGCGCGGCCGATTTTGAACGCCTCACCTTAAGCACTGGCAAAACCCTTTCCGAAGCAGTATTGGCCAAGTGCACGGAATGGCAACGGCAATTCGGCAATCTTGGCTGCGTGGTCGGTGCCACTCAATCTGAATTGCCCCAATTGCGCAGCCAAGACCAATCCCTCCCCTATTTAATCCCGGGAGTTGGTGCACAGGGTGGTTCCTACACCGATGCAGTGCGAGACGGCATCAATCAAAATGGCGTCGTAATTGTAAATGTGGGTCGAAGTATTCTGTACGCCAGTGCCGAGTCAAATTTTGGCTCAGCCGCGAAAGCAGCACTACAACTTACAGTGCAACTCCCAAAGGGGCCTGTTCAGCAAGTAATTCCTGCATAATACCTAACTGATCCGTATCCCTTGCTAGCCCCCCTGATACGGATTCATCGGTTCGTTGCCCAGCGATTGCCCTTACAATATGGTCCAACCGAAACACTCTAGGGAACACTCTAAACCGTAGTTCTTGATCAGCATCTGCCCGAAGTCGCGCTTCATAATCATAATGATCATCTTGTGGAAAATATCGTTTAACATCGATTCCCAAAAAGAGGTACACGAGAGACTGCAATAACAGCACTCGGTGGGGATCATCGTTATCCCCGCCTTCGATAGCCGCTTGGTCGGCAGGTAAAATTTCCAGCTGCCCTAGAATCGGCGCAATCTCCATATCCCTGAGAGCCGCCTGGCATCGGTAAAAAATATGGGCCATCATCATCCGCGTTAAATCTCCCGATTTGATGTCTGCCGCAGCCAAAACCAAATTCGTCGCTTCTAGCCACCCCGTCACGCACGCCCCAAGGGTCTGCTGCAAAGTTGAAGCCGTTGTGACACCATCTACTTCTTGATTCGCTATAACACTCAGCATCCTTAAAAATATCGGTCCATAAAAGTCATAAAATTGGCGAGGATTTGAGGGCTTGATGCCGTCCACAACTACCGATTCTTGAATATATAATAAAATGGTCGCTAACTGCGCCACAAACAAGCGGCGGCTTTGAACTGCTTTAATGGCGCAGATCCATGTCGTCAACGCTTGAACAAATGCTTCGAAGTCACCTGACTCTACGCTTACCCGAAAATTAACATCATTTATTTGGGCAGGCAGCGCCTCTTCAGCATATTCCGCGCCTGAATTCCCGAAGGCCTGAAAAAACACTTCGCTTGCCGCACTAAAGGTGGAACCAACCCATTTATTTCCGGCTTCCTGGAGAGGGTCTTCCCGCAAATCAAACTTATCGCGCAGCCAGTCTAAAATACTGACAGGTACCGCCGCTTGCCTCGAATGCATCCGAGTAAAGCGGGCACGCAATTCCTGTCTCACGGGGCCTTCATCAACAGAGCCGCTCAATTCTGAAAGGAACAAAATTCTGCCCAAATCTGAAAAAGCTGTTGATACATCATCCAGATTCAAAGGACGAGGCCAAGTTTGTTCAAAGTGAGCTGTAAAACAAAAGCCAGCTCTGACATCTATAAACCACGGGAGCAAATAACTCCCCAAATTAAAAATACCACCCGCTCGAGTAGGATCCTCGGCAAGTCGATCTAAACTCACGCCCAGCACAGAAAAATGGGCTGCAGCTTCCTTAAGCGTATTTCGTGCAATCGCAAATCGAATATCCCCATGTAGCCTTGGAAACGAAAACAATTCCAACATATTTCGATGTTCAATAAGTGCCGTTAACAAGAGCAACTGATCCAGATCCAATTGCACAAATGATTTCCAAATTACAAACTGATGAACAAATGTAACACGCCGATCACTGATCACCTCAAAAATCTGATTTACTGGATTAGTGTCCTGACGAAATAGACGATTTACACCTTCAGAAACACAAGTCAACATCACCGCGTAAGAGTTTTGAAGATCGGAGGTTCTCAACCCATACTTTGTATCAAACCTCCCGAATAAATCCGCCACCGATCCTCGGTCAACACCATAATCCATATGAAAAAAACCACTTAGCCCGCGAAGCTCAACAATAATTTCAATTGCCGAAATTGTGCCAGGATTATTTTGAGCCAGCTGGTGCAAGCCACCTGCCGCCAATAGCGCCATCTCCTTAAAGAAAGTTGCACCCAAAATCCCATGCAAAAAACCATGAAAAGTACGCGTATTCTGACTAGCAATTGCCAAGGAGTCACCCCGCCAAGCACAATCAGGCGAAAAAAAAAGTGCCAGCCATGCCCGCCCTTTTTCACCAGAAAAATTATCCCCTGGATTTAATTTGGCCGCGAGATCTCTAAATCGCCCCTTAACCGAGTCTGAAAGAGGCTCGCCTGCAACAATAACGTCAGAAATTAGGCCCTGGCCCATCCATTTATTCAAACCTACCTTCACCCAATCCACCTGAGCCACCGTAGAAATCACCAAGGCCGGCACATGGGTCTCAAGCGAAGCAAACAGAAAAGCCGTTATTAGCGCCTGCCGATCTAACGCAGGATCGTAGTCATTCTCTAAAAAAAGCGCCAGTAAATCTGATGAATCAGCAAAAATAATATTCCCATACAACGCACGCACCCGGTCAACAGGGTCACCCTGCGATAAGCAAATGTCTACAAGATCATTTTCAAGAACCATTCCTCGCTTAGCAAGTTTACAAGCAGTATCCATTTCACCAGCAATAAGTTTAAGTCTGGAAGTTCCCATTTGTATCGACCTTAATAGCAAATTTTAATCACCGGACAATACAAAAATTTTCCCGTATTTACAATTATATTCTGCTCACCGGCGATCCTTCTCCGGAGTATCGTCTACGACTGACGTTATTTGGGCGACAACTTGGGGCTTTTGAGTCTAAACAATATTTATTCGTGAAAACCAAATACCATTTCAACCAAGACCCCACTAAACCCAATCAAGCAAATGGAAACCAAACCAAAGCCTGGTAACCTAATTTGCCCCTCCGCTCGCCAACCCTTACAACGACCGACGATATGCCTCAAGTTTGCCGCGTCGAGTCGGGTGCCTCAATTTACGAAGTGCTTTCTCTTCGATTTGCCGAATTCGCTCACGAGTAACGCTATAAACACGTCCTACTTCTTCCAAAGTCCGTGGACGACCATCGTCGAAGCCAAATCGTAGTTTCAAAATCATCTGCTCACGCTCGGTCAAAATTTCCATCGATCGAAGCAACTCTTCTCGTAAAATGTTACGCATCGTAATCGTTTCAGGCGCTTCAAAGTTTTTGTCTTCGATAAAGTCCACCAATTGTGATGAATCTTCGTCACCAACTGGCATTTCCAATGACAATGGCACCTGTGAATACTTCCGAATCGCAATGATGTTTTCTAATGGAATTTCCGCCCGTTCAGATACTTCTTCTTCTGTGGGACGGCGACCCAATTCCTGCATCAGCATTCGCGAAATTTTCTTCACCTTATATATAGTTTCCACCATATGCACCGGCACCCGAATGGTACGGCTTTGGTCGGCAATCGCGCGGGTAATCCCTTGTTTAATCCACCACGTTGCATAGGTAGAGAATTTAAACCCTTTGGTATAGTCAAATTTTTCAGCGGCCCGAATTAACCCGGTATTTCCTTCTTGAATCAAGTCCAAGAACAACAATCCTTGTCCGGTATATTTTTTGGCGATTGAAACGACCAACCGCAAGTTGGCGTTAATTAATTTTTGTTTAGCGATCAAATCACCCTCAGCAACTCGTTTGGCCAAGTCAATTTCTTCTTCAGGATTCAAAAGATCAATTGTCCCGATTTCCCGTAAATACATTTTAACTGAGTCATCTAAATCGACTGATTTTTCTACTTCTTGGGCGATTTTCGCGTCTTCTTCTTCTACTTTTTCATCCGCGATATCGACTTCCATATCCAAAATTTCTTCGATGTCGTCCAAAATACCTTCCGGACTTTCACACATCGACAAAATATCCTCCGGCGACAAGTATCCCGACTCATCCGGTGATTGGCTTTTTCCCATTTCGTCACTAACAACTCGTTCTGTCATGAATTCTCTCCCTCATATTCTTTTTGAAAGCCTACCTCTTTTTTTATAGTCAAATAATTATCGGATCGAGCAAAAAAAATTTTCACTTTCTTCTCCGACCAAGCCAAACAAGTGCACGATTTCAAGTCGATAAGTCGAATCGCATCCGACATCATCTTGTGTGCACTTACTATAATAATTAGGAACCTAACTGAGTTTTTGAGTATCTTAAACCAACCGTTTAGACTATTTTACTTGTTTCAAAAACTATGGGCGAAGAAAATCCGCCAACCGATGTATGAACAATACATAAGTCGAAGAGCGCTTGTCAAGTCCTGAATTTCCCTCCCTGAAATGGAATTAAACGTTGAGTTCAAATCCGGTTAATGTTACAGTTCGCATCACTAATATGATTGATCGTTATTCCCGTAAAGAGATGCATGCCGTTTGGTCACTGCAAAACAAATTTCAAAAGTGGCTTGATATTGAAATAGCGGCCTGTTGGGCTCACGCGACCCTCGGCAACATTCCCCAGTCGGCTTATGAAACAATCGCTGAAAAAGCGAATTTTGAGGTGGAACGTATTGAGTCCATCGAGGCTGAAATCCAGCACGACGTTATCGCATTTTTAACGAATGTCGCAGAGTATATCGGGGAAGACTCTCGCTTTGTGCACTTAGGGCTTACATCCACCGATGTGGTAGACACGGCCCTTTCACTCATTATTCAAGACGCTGGAAAAATATTGATTGCTGGCATCGAATCTAATTTAGTCGCGCTTAAAAAATTGGCCCACGACCACAAAACCACCATGATGATGGGCCGTACCCATGGTGTTCACGCTGAGCCCACCAGTTTCGGACTAAAAGTAACCGTCTGGTATGCCGAAATGGAGCGTAATTTAGGGCGAATGAAAGATGCGATCGAGGATTTACGAGTCGGTAAAATTTCTGGGGCCGTTGGCAATTATGCCCACTTGTCCCCTGAAATCGAGCGTATGGTGTGTGAAAAACTGGGGATCGAAGCATCGCCCATTTCCACTCAAATTTTACAGCGAGACCGGCACGCCGCCTTTTTATCAGCCATTGCCATTACTGGCGGCACCCTTGAAAAAATGGCCACTGAAATTCGTGCCCTTCAAAAAACTGAATTCAATGAAGTTCAAGAACCGTTCTCCTCAACACAAAAGGGCTCTTCCGCAATGCCTCACAAAAGAAACCCCATTATTTGCGAGCGTATCACGGGCTTGTCTCGGGTATTGAGGGGATATGCTCTCACGGCGTTTGAAAATCAAAGCCTTTGGCATGAACGTGACATATCGCACTCCGGTTCAGAACGGGTCATTTTACCGGATGCGACTGGATTTTTAGACTATATGCTGTTTTTAATGCAGCGCACGCTCAATGGCTTGGTGGTCAATGCCGATCAAATGGCCAAAAACATTACTGCGAGCGGAAACGTGTTCTATTCTCAACAATTATTATTGGTACTGGTAAATAAGGGTATGTCTCGGGAAGAGGCGTACAGACTTGTACAAAAAAATGCGTTAGCCGCCTTTGATAACGGGGTGCTATTTGACGATATTATTCGAAAAGACGAGCAAATTACGGAATTGGTAACCGAAGCCGAAATTGCTGATATTTTTAGCTTACGAAAATACCAGGTCAATATTGACATGATTTTTGAACGGGTTTACGGGGGAAAATACGCCTAATGCGTTTTGGAGGCGGCACCCAGATTCGAACTGGGGGTAGAGGTTTTGCAG
>CANKTL010000051.1 GCA_947486405.1 bacterium | reverse complement strand
ATTGTCAGTGACAATTCGCGGTCAAGGGCACCCTGCCCGTGTGGTAGCACTACCCTTTAAATAGTTACGCGTATTTCTTAACTAAATCGACGTAAATATCTATGACGCGATTGGCAATCATAGTTGCGGAAAATTCGGCAGCGCGATTTCGAGCCTCATGGGATTTTTGTGCGTGAAGGTCAGGGTCCTGTAACAAACGCTGGGCGGCCATGACATAGTCATCCAAATTGGCATCAAGGGCAAAGCCGCCGGTGTCGTTACCCATCAAAAATTCAACACCCATTGATCGAATGCAAACCGCGGGAGTTCCGACACTGAAACACTCTAGCAACGTTAGGCCCTGAGTTTCTGTTACAGAGGGGAATAAATATATCTTCGCTAGAGAAAACGCGGTGATCATATGTGTCCGAGTCAAATACCCAGTAAATACCACGCGATCAGTAAATCCCGCTTTTTGAATCTGGGTTTCCATTCCCTTTCGTTCAGGGCCGTCGCCCACAATCAACAATTTGAGATCAGGAAATCGGGCTGCCAATCGAACAAAGGCATCCAGCATAAAATAGACGTTTTTTTCTCGGCCCAATCGCCCACCATAAATCGCCCATGTCTCGGTTTTTTTTATATTGAATCGGGCCGAGACGGAGAGGCGATCGCGCTCTGAAATATCCATAAATTCGATCCCAGTTGGAATCACTTCAATCGGGGTTGTGACTTTGTATTTTTCTAGCTGCACCTTCATCTGAATGGAAGGGGCAAACACATAATCAAATGCATTACAAAACTTTCGGCTAATCCATCTAGCAGCCCCCACTAACCATGCTTCGGGCAAGATCGGAATGTAATGCAAATACCGTTCAAAAAATGTGTGGTAGGTATGCACCACCGGAATATGGTGTTTTTTTGCTAGATTTAGTCCGTATAGCCCGATCGAAAAGGGCGTTTGGATATGGACTATATCAAACTGATAGGCGACAAAATTGCGGACGGGTCTAATAAATGGAAATGCAAATAAATATTCCGGTTGAAACGGGTACGCAACAGCCGGAAACCGGACCACATCCACTTCATTGGCTGGGGCGTCTTTATCGTCTGGCGCAAAAATCACCACGCGATGCCCCTGCTTTCTAAAGGACTGTACAAACGTTTCGGTGGAGGTGACCACGCCATTGATTTGTGGAAAATAGGTGTCGGTAAAAATAGCTATTTTAAGTGGATTTTCGGTTGTGATCACAGATCTGAAATAGTAACGTATTGAAATGCCATCCATCAATTGCCTTGATAATAATATTAAAAAAATTAACACCAGCCCCGCTTCGCATTTTTGCCGAAATAAGGTATAAAACGACAATGCCGTTAAGTGAAAATAGCGTCGCGGGAATCGTGGACAGTGTTCTGGACAGTTACCAGAGCCTGGTGGGCATTGCTCCCCGAGATGGCTCGGTATTGCCAACTCCAAAAACGATTTCAGGGTTGGTGTTTCAAATTCGAGACCTGCTTTTTCCAGGCTATTTTGATGGAAAATCAATTCAGGACATTCGGTCTGAAACGCAGGCTCGAATTCGCTCCATCGCAACGATGCTAAACCAAGAAATTGGAAAAGCGATTGCCCTAGGTGACCCTTCATCTCAGAATTCTGAGGCCATTGTTGGCGAGTTTTTTACCCAAGTGCCCCGATTGCGCGAGCAACTTTGGCGGGATATTCGTGCATTGGATGCCGGCGATCCTGCCGCAAAAAGCGAACTGGAGATTCTACTGGCGTATCCTGGATTCACCGCCATCATGATGTATCGCATCGCGCATCATTTTTATAACGCCGAAATTCCCGTCATGCCTCGCATGATTACTGAACTTGCCCATACATTAACGGGTATTGATATTCACCCAGGTGCCACAATCGGTGATTATTTCTGTATCGATCATGGCACCGGCATTGTTATTGGCGAAACCACCGTAATTGGTCGAAACGTGAAGCTATATCAGGGCGTTACTTTAGGTGCGCTCAGCGTTGTTAAAACTGACAGCCGAAATAAACGTCACCCCACGATTGAAGACGAGGTGACGATTTACGCCCACGCTACGATTCTGGGTGGGGATACCGTCATTGGGCATCATTCCGTCATTGGCGGCAATGTGTGGATCACCGAGAGCGCACGCCCGTATTCTAAGATTTCGCTAACCAGCGAAGGCCATCAAGTGATTCGGTCCAGTAAAACCGACGCCCTATGAGCATTCCCAAGTATCTGACCCAAATTGTGGAAAGTAAGCTTGGCGAAATCGTTACGCTGAAGCAACGTGAATCCGAGTTGTCACTGATGCAAAAGATCAGCGATACCAATCGCGAGTTTCGGTCGTTTTCTGATGTTCTACGACGCCCGGGCCTTAACCTTATTGCAGAGGTCAAAAAAGCCTCTCCCTCCAAAGGCATTATTCGGGACGATTTCGACCCGGTTAAGATAGCCACTTCCTTTGAAAAATCAGGTGCGGCGGCATTGTCAATTCTGACCGACACCCCATTTTTTATGGGTGAGTTACCGTATCTGGCTCAAATTCGAGAGGCGGTACATATACCGCTATTGCGTAAAGATTTTATTATGGACCCCATCCAAATTTTGGAGTCGGTGCTGGCAGGGGCCGACGCGATTTTGTTGATTATGGCGATTTTAACGCCTGATCAGGCACAATCGCTTCACTCTTTTGCACGCGGTCTGGGGCTTTCCGTATTAGTAGAAGTTCACACCGCAGAGGAACTGACCTCGGCACTTACGATTTCGGATATCGAGTTACTGGGAATTAATAATCGTAACCTCGACACTTTTGAAGTCGATTTGGAAACCAGTTTCACACTAAAATCCGACAATGCTTCTAATTTAGTTTGGGTGTCCGAAAGCGGATACGACTCACTCTTTCAACTGCAAATGGCCAAGGAAAATGGATTCAATGCAGTTCTAATCGGCGAAGGCTTAGCCCGCCACCCAGAAATCATAGATTTTTTTAAGTAGCCTATGTTACTATCTACAGGTTTGAGGCCTTATGAAAATTAAAATCTGTGGCATAACAAATATGGACGATGCTCAAAACGCAGTTTCTCTGGGCGCTGATGCCATTGGATTCATTTTTTCTAAAAATAGTCCCCGATACGTATCACCTGAGGTAGCCGAAGGGATCTCCTTATTTTTGCCCCCCTTTGTATTTGTTGTGGGCGTGTTTGTTGATGAAGATAAAGAGACCGTAAAAGAGATCTCAGAGCGCTGCAAACTGGATTTAATTCAACTGCACGGCGAAGAATCACCAGCGTATTGCTTAGAAATGCCTCGACGCGTAATAAAAGCCTTTCGGGTCAGTGAACCAGAGGACTTAGAACCAATCACCTTATATCAAGGCGTTGTCTCAGCCATTCTATTAGATACTCGGGTAAAAGACATCGAAGGCGGAACTGGCCGTACATTTGACTGGGGATTGGCCTTGAAAGCAAAAGAACATGATATTCCGTTGATACTGGCAGGGGGCATTACGTCGGACAATATCGAAAAAGCAGTTCAGTTGGTGAACCCATACGCGGTTGATTTGTCGTCAGGCGTTGAATCCGAGCCCGGCCGAAAAGATTACAATAAAATGGCCGAAATATTGGAAATTGCCCGCGGACTTTAATCCCGTCACTGTTTGCCATATTCCCTGATACGCACTAGACTCAACTCATTACCAAGCTCAGTAAGTAGTGTCTATGCCGTTAATGGAGATGCCAACGTGAAAAAGGTAATGTGCATTGAATCAATGCAGGTCGTGTCGGCCCGCGACGAAATTCTGAACTCGGCGCATTCTCCCTATGCCGCAGTAGCCAATCTTGCAGAATTTTATTTTCAAAGTGGTCCATTTTTTACTTTTAGAGCATTGCTTCCCGAAACATCGTTTGTGTTACTTAATTTAAATTGTAGCGAGGCTGATAAATCGCATTTATTAAGTACCTTGTATACAAAAGTCACGCATTTACTTACCTTAGAAATGATACAAGTTGAATTGGCAAAAATCACCTCTCATTTCAAAAATCCAGATCTTCTATTAAATGTAATTGCCAGTTTATTTTCGGCGGGAAAAAACGCGCTAAACTTCGGACTAATCACGAGTGTACGGATTCGAATCGGAAAAATTGCCGCAGCCAATATCGCAGTTAATCAGCAGCAAGTGCGGCGCCTTTTTTTAATAGGGAGCGCGGTTGCAGGCCGAGAGTTATTTGATCAAGAGCGTGTTGAAATTCGTAACTTGAATCTGTCGGATAAAATGACCGCATGGTATGTAGCTGCGCTGGCAGGTAGCGTGAGATATCACATTTCTACAACGAATGTGCTTGACGAAATTAAGTGGATTGACCGTATTTCAGCTACTCAGGACCATGATCAGGCCATAATGGGCCTGTTTGGTGCGCTCAAAGGTGAAAACTCGGGTGATATTTTTGTCGCTCTCTTGACATTAAATAATAGCCGCTTGCTCGAGCAATTTGTACAAAGCAGCAGTAATTGGTCGGAGTCTCAGAAATCAGGGCTTAAATTGGCGATGGGTAATAGCGTATTATCGGGCGGTGTAAAACGGACTCTCCTTCAATTGATTGAACCACCTGTCAGGCGGATCGCAAATTTTCATTCCTTCGTACTGAGAAGGATTGTTCCCTGATTCTCGATATGTTATAAATATCCGACTTGTCGGGTCTTAATTTGCGCGTAATTTACGCCGTCTCATTCCCTGACAACACCGGGACTCAACATTCCGACTAAAAATCGCATGAACAAAGGCACTTAAATGACGCAAAAACCACACTCTCAAGGACTTTATCACGCTGAAAATGAGCATGACGCTTGCGGCGTCGGATTTATTGCCCACATTAATGGCAGGAAAAGTCACGATATTGTGGAACGTGGCCTAAAAATATTGGGGAACTTGGTTCACCGGGGCGCTACTGGCGCTGATCCTGAAACTGGTGACGGTGCGGGTGTTACGTTTCAGATTCCTCACCGATTCTTTCAAAGCAAAATAGCCGGTTTACCTGCTGATGGCGACTATGGCGTTGGGATGATGTTTCTGCCCAAAACATCGGCTGAATTGGCCGAAACCGAAGCCTTAATAGCGCGTCATGTGGGGCAAGAAGGCCTCGAAATAATTGCCTGGCGTGAAGTATTGGTAAACTCCGACGCAATTGGGAAATCAGCGCGTTTAAGTGAACCTGTCATTAAACAGATATTTATAAAGAAACCCAGCAATTTAGATACAGCCCAATTTGATCGTCGCCTATATGTAGTTCGTAAATTGATCGAAATCGATTATCGCGCAGCCCATGGCGATCATGATTCCCGCTTTCATTTTTCTAGCCTATCCGCCCGAACGATTGTGTATAAAGGACTGTTGCTACCTGAACAGGTGACTCATTATTTCCTTGATCTGCATGATCCCCAGTTTGAGTCGGCATTGGCACTTGTTCATTCTCGCTTTAGCACGAATACCTTTCCGACCTGGGATTTGGCTCAGCCCCTACGATTACTGGCCCATAACGGTGAAATTAATACCATTAAAGGTAATATTTTCTGGATGCAGGCGCGTGAATCTCTATTAAAATCAGATCTATTTGGTGCTGATTTGGCGCGTGTTCTGCCCATCATTGAACCGAACAAAAGTGACTCGTTTACCTTTGATAATGTGCTGGAGCTGCTGGTTCTTGCGGGCCGCAGCATCCCCCATGCCCTTATGATGATGATCCCAGAATCGTGGAACGATAAAAATCCGATTTCTGATACGCGAAAAGCTTTTTATGAATATCATGCCTCGTTTATGGAGCCATGGGATGGCCCAGCCACAATGGCGGTCACTGATGGTCAAGTCATAGGTGCAACATTAGATCGAAACGGGCTTCGTCCTGCTCGGTATGTAGTGACCAAAGATGACCACATCATCATGGCGTCTGAGACTGGTGTGGAATGTATCGACCCCGACACTGTTCAACACAAAGGGCGGCTTTGCCCTGGAAAAATGCTGTTGGTGGATATTCGGGAAGGCCGGGTTATTCCGGATGGCGAAATCAAGCACCAAATTGCTAATGCGAAACCATATCGTCAGTGGGTCGAATCAAATCGAATCTGGTTAAAAGATATTAAAAGCGGAAAGGCATTATCCCCGGCCTTTAGTGATAAGGATCTGGCTTTTATGCATCAGGTCTATGGCTATGACATCGAAGAAGCTAATACTCTGATCGGGCCTATGTGTCAGCAAGGCAAAGAGGCTGTTGGGTCGATGGGCTGCGACACACCATTGGCGATTCTATCGAAAAAGCCCCAGCGGCTCTATAGCTATTTTAAGCAGCTGTTCGCGCAGGTAACGAATCCGGCTATTGACCCCATTCGAGAAGTCCTGGTTATGAGCTTGACCAGTTTTATCGGCTCACGAAAAAATTTGTTGTCTGAAAGCCCTGAGCACTGCAAATCCATTCGGTTCGTAAATCCGATTTGGACCGAGAGTGACGTTGCAAAGATCAAAAGCCTTACTGATCCTGCCTTTACTTCTGCCACCCTCGATATTACTTTCGAGCGAAGCGAAGGCGAACCGGGGCTTAAAAAGGCCTTAGATCGCATTTTTGCTGAAGCTGACCAATTGGTAAAAGCTGGAACCACGTTTTTGATTTTATCCGACCGGTCTACCAGCCGTACCCGCGTGCCAGTGCCAGCGTTATTGGTGACATCAGGCCTTCATCATCACTTGGTGCGCCAAAAAACCAGAACCCAAGTTGCAATCTTGGTTGAAACTGGCGAAGCCCGTGATGTGGTTCACTTTGGATTGTTATTTGGCTATGGTGCAGACGCGATAAATCCGTATCTGGCATTCGAAACCATTCGGTATTTGATCGAAAAACAAATCATTACCGGTATTAAGTATTCCGATGCATCTCATAACTATGTCAAAGCCATTGACGCCGGATTGTTAAAAATATTGTCTAAAATGGGAATTTCAACATTGAGAAGCTATCGCGGCGCTCAGTTGTATGAAGCAGTGGGGTTGAGCTCAGAATTAATTGCCGATTATTTTTCAGGCACCATGTCTCGTATCGGCGGCATCGGAATCAACGAAGTTGCCAAAGAAACGTTCTTTTTCTTTGATTCAGCCTTGGAACACGACGGGGTTGAGATGTCTGCAATGCCACCGATTGGCAACTAT
>CANKTL010000050.1 GCA_947486405.1 bacterium | reverse complement strand
GGTTGGCGCGCACTTGCTCACCCACCACCCACATCCGGGTGCCGTCAATTTTGCCCATCGGGTATTTTTTGTGTCGGGCATCGGCCATAATAACGCCACGAATTTCATTGCCGCTGTGCACTTCGTCATAAATTTCCCACAAAATCTCATAAGCGGGGTTATAGGAAACCGAATATGCTTTTTCAAACAGCGCTTTATCTGCCTCTGAAAACTGCTCATACACGGCCAACATGCCATTTTTTGAGATGGTTTTGGAAATCGGTCCGGTGATGGCTTCCGCCGTCATTTCAAACGCAACGGTTTCACTCATTCCTTGTTCGCCGAACCAGGCAAACAGACTTTCGGAGATACCGTGGACCGCCCCCATTAAAATGCCGCGCTCACCGAAAATATCTGAGCGATATTCCATTTCTAAAGTAGTTAGAAAGCTAAATGGCGCACCCAACGCAACCGCCCAACCAATTGCATAGTCGGTGGCTTTCCCATTAATGTCTTGATGAATCGCAAATGACGCATTAATTCCGGCACCATTCACTGCTTTACCTTGTTCATACAAGCGTCGAACCGATGGTCCCATCCCTTTTGGACACACACCCACCACGTTAATATTGGACGGGAATTTTTCATTTCGTGAATTCAAGTGACCCAACAAAAATCCGTGAGACAACCCTAAGGTTGCGCCCGGCTTCATTGCATCAAATACGGATTTATAAATTAACGCTTGTGCCGCATCTGAAATCAAAAGCAAAACTAAATCTGATTCTGAAATAACGGCATTCATATCGCCCAAGGTTCCGTTTGCAGCAGTAAATCCAGCCGCTTCCGCTTTTGCGATAGAAGGAGACCCTGCACGAAGGCCCACTTTTACTTTAATACCGGTGCCTTCTAACGAATCCCGAAGGTTTTGTGCCTGAGCGGGACCCTGAGAGGACCATCCGATAACACCGATTTGCTGAATGCCATCGAAAGCTTGCGGCAACACCGGAAATAAATGGCGTCCGCCTCGAACAATATATTCTTCCGTCCCTGACAAATTAATTTTTTCTTTTTGAAAAATTTTGGATTCAAAAGTTTCGCTCATCCGTGGTCTCCTTCATCAGATACTATTTCGATTTTGGCTTTGAGTTTACCGTAATCCACTATTGGTGGTCAAAATAAAATTGACATGCCCCTTCATTTTAGGTAAATGATAAAAAGATTATGGATACCCGTTCAATAGTTGTATATAAATTCGGAGGCACCTCGGTTGCCACACCTGAGCGCATTATCAATGTGGCCAAACGGCTAATGGCAGCAAAGGCCCGGGGCGAAAAAGTGGTCGTGGTGGTTTCCGCTATGGGAGATTCCACCAACAAACTGATTGAATTGGCCAATCAAGTATCAAATCAGCCGGATTCTCGCGAATATGATGCCTTAGTATCAACTGGCGAAAATATTTCGGCAGCTCTATTGGCAATGGCCTTAATTGACCGAAATTGCCCAGCCCTATCATTAAATGGCGCGCAAGCAGGCATTCGCACCACCGATATTTATTCGCGTGCCAAGATTATGGACATTGATTGCAGCCGAATACAGAGCGAATTAGACGCCGGTAAAGTGGTCGTGGTTACCGGGTTTCAAGGCGTGACACCGCATGATGACATCACTACGATAGGACGCGGCGGATCAGATACCTCGGCCGTTGCATTGGCAGCCGCTTTGAAAGCCAAAACATGCCACATTTGCACCGATGTCGACGGTGTCTATACCACCGACCCGCGTATGGTACCAAACGCCCGAAAGCTACCCATTATTTCCTATGATGAGATGCTAGAATTGGCCTCGTTAGGCGCCAAAGTATTACATCCGCGCTCGGTGGAGTTCGGCAAACAACATCAGATTGAATTGGTCGTCCGATCGTCGTTCAGCGACGACCCCGGCACGCTTGTAAAGGAGATTAGTGAAATGGAAGAAGGATTACGCCCCGTTACCGGAGTGACCGTAGATTTAAATCAAGCGCGCATCGCGATTTTAAAAGTGCCCGATCGCCCCGGCGTGGCAGGCACCCTGTTTGGGCATCTGTCTAAAAACGCAGTGAACGTTGATATGATCATTCAAAGTATTGAGCACGATGAAATCAACAGCATCACTTTCACGGTTCATAAAAATGACCTTGAAATCGGCAAAAAAGTGTCTGAGGAGTTTGCCAAAGAGGTGGGCGCCCAGGGAGTCGTATTTGAAGACAATATCGCGAAGTTATCGATTGTGGGCGTAGGCATGATTTCCAAACCTGGCGTTGCCGCAACGATGTTTAAGGCATTGGGCGAACACAATATTAATCTGAAGCATATTGCCACTTCTGAAATTAAAATTTCTTGTGTGATTGATCAGACAAAAGCAGCCGAAGCGGTTCGCGTGCTACACGACGCGTTTGAACTTGAAAAGGAAACAGTTTGAGCATTAGCCAAATCGCGATTTCGATTGCGATCGGACTCCTGGTCCTGATCCCCATTCCTCAGTTTTTTAAATGGATGCGAAGTGAATTCGGGAACCCACCGATTGATCCACCGCCCACTGGATCAGTTTTTTTTGATGGCACGCTGCCCTTGGTCGGATGGACCATTTTATTCCAATTTTTAAAGGGCTATGCAGCACTTTACGTCCTTCATACCTACCTCGACATGCCCTTATTGGCCGCCAGTGCAGTGTGCTTAATGGTGTTTATTCAGTATTGGATTTCGGGGTACGGATTATCGCGACGACCCTATTCGTGGTTTCTGTTGTGGGGAATCGCCAGCGCCATCAATCCCGCATTATTTTTAGTTTTCCCGCTATTGCTGATCGGCATAACTATTCTTCTAAATTCATTCGATTTGGCCCTCGTCCTGGTCACTGGCGGCGTTGCCTTGTGGATGGTTTTCAACCAAGAACCTTTTTGGATTGTCCTTGGGGGGCTGGGGATATTTGTAATGACAGCCCTCGCGTATCTCACGCCCATTCTGAATTACTTTGAAGGCAAGGGTGGCCTCGTCGATCAATTCGACAACCGCGATGGCTAGAAACCCATCAAATTATTTCGTTACATTCAAATTCCCAAAGGGAGCGATATATCTCACGTCAAGGTAGGACACTGCGAATCTTTGGCCAAGAGGGCTAAAGTAGCAATTAGAGGAGATTGATCATGGCAAAAATTTCATCAGACACGCCGTCACCGGGCTTTCGCAGCGATAAAATTAACAATCCTGCATCGTCGGCATCTGGCAGCGATATTCAAAGCCTGAATTCGTTAATCAATTCGATTATGGCTGGGAATACCACATCCCCACCGCAATCGGGTACTTCACCTAAGATTAGCTAAACGACCCCTCTGATTTTCCAACGATGTCCGAAGAAACAGGGAGCATAAATTCCATGTCTTGCTGGGTCAATGGGTGTACGAATTTGAGGTAGACCGCTTGAAGGGCCAAGGCATTGTCTTTTCCTGGGTGTTTATTATATAAAACATCGCCGATAACGGGATGGCCAATCGCCGCCAGGTGAACCCTGATTTGATGGGTTCGTCCGGTAATGGGTCGGGCCTCGATTAAGGTTTGGTTGGTCCAACGGTGTTTGACCGTAACCAGCGTTTGCGCCGGCTTTGGGGTGACGATGGCACTGGTAGACGTGGTCATCAGCGTGCGTTGGTTGCGATGTCGCCCAATAGGCACGTCAATATCAACCGTGTCTTTGGCAACCACACCCGTGACCCGTGCGGCATATTTCTTCACGATTTTTCGCGCCTGAAACTGGGCTTTTAGATGGGCGAGCGCTTCGTCGGTTTTGGCAATGATCATCAGGCCCTGAGTGTCGCGATCGAGACGGTGGACAATACCCGGCCGCTCAGAATCGGAGTCTGCCAAATTATCGCCAGCATGGTCCCGCAGTGACTCAACCAGGGTCCGGCTCTTCACGCCGCTTCCCGGATGCACGGTGAGCCCTGCCGGCTTGTTGATCACCAAAATGGCCTCGTCCTCATACACAATGGTTAACGGCGGCGGCTCAGGCTGACCCTCTCGCCACTTGTTCCCCGCCTCAGGATCAACCACAACCGTGTCCGTTTCCTTTACAATCAGAGCCGGTTTAGCCAGCGCCCCATTCACCTTTACTTGGCCAGCCTGAATCCACCCCTTCGCGACCGAACGGGATATCTGATGATGCTTTTGTAACCAAAGATCAAGCCTCAGCGCTACGTCTCCTGTTCTTGTTCCACTCCAAGAAAATATCCAATAAAAATAGCGCTAACCCAATATCAATCAAAACATCGGCCACGTTAAACACGGGAAAAATTCGGATATCAATAAAATCCACCACATAGTGAAGCCGAACGCGGTCCAAATAATTCCCCAATGTGCCCGCCACCAAAATCATTAAGCCCCAGCGCGACACGGCCGTCGGCGCCAACTGATTTCGAAACACGATACAAACCCCTAATACCAACGTAGCAATGGCCAACAATATTGGCCGTTGATTCTGCAAAATGCCATACGCCGCCCCAAAATTATGAACCAGTTGAAAGGACACTTTATCGGGAATAATTACAAACGGATGATATTCAGAGAGATGAGTGGATGCCCATTTTTTGGTCAGTTGGTCGAGCGCTACCAAAACCGCGGCCCCCAGCCAGTGCCAACGGGTAACCACCCCGGTCGATGCGCTGGTCATTTATCGGCCCAACGACAGCAAAATAGACTGAGCCAAATGAGAGATTGCCGACGCCGGCAGTGACATCATTGTTAGGTACAACGTTAAAAAGACGATCACCAAAATACCAATCGCAAAGCCCATGCCCCGTAAGATGCCTATCATCAATTGGATTACAAACAGGCGGCTGGGATTAGAAAGGTGATAGACAATTTCATCGAACTGCGAGTCCTGAAAAATTCCACGCAACAACAAGACATTGTCATTGAATTCATCGATCATCTTCAGTTTTTTAAGTTTTGGCATTTTTACAGAGGAAATATCCTCTTTCATTTCATCAAAATGGGCCTTCGCCGCCATCGCCTCTTTTTTCACGTGCAAATGCCGCTGCTCAGAAAGCGATTCAATGGTTCTCAACAGGTCATCAGATTTTTCAGATTGATTGGTCATAAATTGGGTTAAGCAAAGGCTTGTTTCTGGGCGAAAATACGCGCTATGGCACTATTTTTCAACAGTAACACAGGACGAATTAGAAATCCAAAGAATTACTTGTTTTCCAGTGCTGCAATACCCGGTAGTGTTTTGCCTTCGAGAAACTCTAAGGACGCACCTCCGCCAGTTGAAATATGCGTCATTTTATCTGACAGATTGGCTTGCTTAATGGCCGCTGCAGAATCGCCGCCGCCGATAATGGTAATGGCGTTGCTCGCCGCTAGTGCTTCCGCAATTGCAAATGTTCCTTTGGCAAAATTAGGCAATTCAAACACGCCCAACGGACCATTCCACATTACGGTGCCAGCAGTTTTCAGCACGTCTTTAATAATCTCAACAGTTTTAGGGCCGACATCCACGCCTTCTTTATCGACCGGGATTTCGTGGCTGCTTACGATTTGCGATGGTGCATCGTTATCAAACTTTTCGACGACTACCGAATCAACCGGAAGGATAATGGTTTTACCAGTGGCTTTCGCTTCTGCCATAATCGCTTTCGCTTCTTCGATTTTATCGTTTTCGCAAATGGATTTACCGATTTCGTAGCCTTGCGCTTTCAGGAAGGTAAAGGCCATTCCGCCACCAATCACCATCACGTCAACTTTAGCCAACATATGTTTCAACACATCAATTTTAGAGGAAATTTTCGCCCCGCCAATAATGGCAACCAGTGGGCGTTGGGGAGTTTGAATGGCTTTATCAAGAAAATTCAATTCTTTTTCGATTAAAAAACCGGCATAAGCGGGTAAAAACTGGGCAATTCCAGCAGTTGAGGCGTGGGCACGGTGCGCGGTACCAAAGGCATCCAACACAAACAAATCCATACCGTTAGACAACTGACGGGCAAACCCAGGATCGTTTTGCTCTTCTTCTTTATAGAAGCGTACATTTTCAAGCACCAAGACATCGCCTGGTTTAAGGCTGTTTACTGCGGAACGAACTGAGTTCCCCACGCAATCGTCTACTTTTTCAACACGGCCGCCAATGAGTTCGCGAAGACGGTCAGCAACCACGTTTAGGCGCATTGATTCCACCACTTGGCCCTTAGGTCGGCCATAGTGAGACGCTAGCACAACGCGAGCGCCATTTTCACGCAAATAGTTAATGGTTGGAACGGCAGCGGTGATTCGAGCATCATCAGTAATTACTCCGTTTGCATCCACCGGGACATTGAAGTCGACGCGGACAAACACAACCTTGCCGTCAAGGTCAGCGCGAGATAAATCTGAAATGGATTTTTTATTCAACATTGCCGTTCCTTCTTCCGTCTTAAACGATCTTTTTGATCAAACCAACAACGCGGTTAGAATAACCCCACTCGTTGTCGTACCAAGACACAACTTTGATCATATTGCCGATGACCATTGTTGATTTAGCATCAAAAATAGATGAACTTGGATTGCCGATAATATCTACTGACACGATTTCGTCTTCAGTGTATTCCAAAATTCCTTTTAAGCTACCTTCAGCTGCTTTTTTAACAGCGGCATTAACTTCTTCTTTAGTGGCAGGCTTTGTTAGCTCTGCAGTCAAATCAACCACTGAACCATCTGGAACCGGAACGCGCATTGCGAATCCATCCAATTTTCCTTTAAGCGATGGAATAACCAATGCAACCGCTTTCGCTGCACCCGTGGTAGTTGGGATGATTGAAAGGGCCGCTGCACGTGCACGACGGAAGTCGCTGTGCGGTTGGTCTTGAACTTGTTGGTCGTTGGTATAAGCATGGACAGTCGTCATCAAGCCTTTTTCAATACCAAATGTTTCGTGTAGTACTTTGGCCAACGGCGCTAGGCAGTTGGTGGTACAGCTCGCATTTGAGTACGCTTGAATTTCAGGTTTGATATCAGCGTCGTTAACACCCAAAACGATGGTTTTGATGTCGTCTTTAGCTGGTACGGTCAAAATTACTTTTTTAGCGCCAGCTGCGATGTGATCCATATAACCGCCGCGGTCTGAGGTGGCGGACACAAACACGCCAGTTGATTCGATCGCAACATCCACACCCAATTTACCCCAAGGCAATTCTTTTGGATTTCGGACTGCGAAAATTTTGATTTCTTTGCCGTTTACAACGATTGAATCGTCAGTCGCGGTAACAGTACCTTTGAAACGTCCGTGAACGGAGTCATATTTCAAAAGGTGAGCCAGCATTTTAGG
>CANKTL010000049.1 GCA_947486405.1 bacterium | reverse complement strand
TGGTGGAATTTGATCCGATCAATTTACTTATTGTTAGCGACTCGAAAAAAGTAGTAGACCGGATTTCACTTCCTTCTATTAAAATGATGCCCGGCGATAAAAGAGGGGTTTC
The DNA here is from genome assembly GCA_947486405.1 of bacterium. Classification (GTDB taxonomy): domain Bacteria; phylum Margulisbacteria; class Marinamargulisbacteria; order CANKTL01; family CANKTL01; genus CANKTL01. The sequence continues at coordinate 7,472 of CANKTL010000049.1, read as the reverse complement.
TGTGGCACCTTCTATTAAGATTAAGCCCGGGAAGTATTCGGCCATTGTGTCGTTTCAAACCTCGGATGGACCCCAGTTCTCTAAATCGGAGTTGGTTGTAAAATAAATGAAAAAAATACTGATCGCCTGTTTTTTAGTCGTTCTTCTTAGCTCTTCAATCTTTGCGATTGAGGTTGAAAAAGGGCAGCAGGCATTTATTGAAGATGCGACAATGGTTGCGGTTTCTGACCCCGCTGTTGTTGAAATTATTGATCGCAACAACCGATTATTTGTTAAAGGTCTTTCGATTGGTAAAGCCTCGTTGTTTGTTTGGAACAGTATTGGCAACCTTACTGTTGTTCCGGTAACAGTTTTGTCGGACGGTACACTACGACTTAGAGAATCCCTCGAAAATTTAAAATTAACCGGCGAGAAGTCTCAAGACGATCGTCGGCTTAAAGCGTCTTATTCCGTTAGGGGGGGATTCGGAGAAGGTCGTTCTAGTCTCAATACAAATCGCTTCAGTTACGACTGGGATGTTGAGCAGGTTAAGCTCGAGGGACCTAGTGACTTCGGCCAATTTGAAGCATTCCTTCAATTTGAAAGACGCGATGCAGTTTCCCAAGCCGTTTTGATGTATACCAAGTTAGTAGATGACCATTATTTTGCTCAGGTTGGCGATAACTGGATTTCATTAAGCCCGATTCTTGGTAATTTGATTCGGTATCAAGGATTTCAACTTTCAAATATCGACTTAAAAGGGACCAAATTCGACTTTTTTGCAGGTTCAACAGGTATGGCCTATTGGGGAAATGATGTTCATCGATCCAATTCTTTAAAAACAGGATTTATTGGCGTTCGTGCGGCTGGAAGAGCAGATAAAAATCTCTCATTTATTGGTAGTTTTTTTAGTGCATCTCAATTTAATCAACCACAAACACTTCCAGGATCTAGCACAATCCGATTCAATCTGATGTCCTTAGATGGCATTTACGATTATGGCCCATTTCGATTGGAAGCTGAGGTGGCGCAAAGCTATTTGTTCAAGCAAGGTATTTCATCCAAATTAAATTATGTTGAAGGTCCTTTTAGGTATGAAATCAAGTATTTAAGTGTTGATTCCGATTTTAAAACTCTGTCTGACGTATATAACACAGCGGGTGTAACAGGCCTTTTTCAAAACTTTAACTATATGATGTCCAATGAGCTTACTTTCTTTGGAAAATTTGATGGATATGCGCTACAGACCATCGCGCCAGGTGCTCTGTACGACGCCTCTGTTGGTGCCGATTTTCGTCCTATCGATTATCCTTCTCTGAGAGTTTCAATAAGTCGCTGGGACCACCGGAACTTGCCCCATGGCGAGGTAGACAACGCATTCTCGCTCTATTCGTCTTACCTTGTTAAATCAGATAATGTTCGGTTTTTCGGACAGTATTCGCCAGTGTCATTTTTTACGCCTACTAGCGCTACCGCGATTTCAGGCATTAACCATCGCATTCGAGTTGGCGCAGAGACCAACACCTATCCATTCGTAATGTCCAATGAGCTTGGCTATGATAGCCGAGTCTTAAATTCCCAACTTAGTGTAGATCGTAGCGTATCAAACAAATTTAAAATTTCACTTTATCCGGTTACAGTTGCAAAAATCAACAGTGCCCAGGTCCGACTTAATTTGGGCAGCTCAATCACCCGTAAATATTATCGGGTAACCGCGCCAGAATCCTATTTTACGACAGAAGTTAGAACCTCGGTTCTGAATTGGCTAGGGGACGAAGTGTATATGCAATTTATGCGGGATGTGGTGGATACCCCATCTGCAAACGCAACCATGGATGCCTACTATTTTGAATTTGGTATTAACAACACCTTTAACACCGGCGTTAGCTTACTTTCTGACCGGCGTAAAATCAGAGGTGTAATTTTCGACGACCTCAATGAAAACGGACTACGTGATTTGGGCGAGCCTGGCATTTCAGGAATGTCCCTGGCATCTGATGTGCAGGTAGTTAATACCAATGAAACCGGTGAATTCACTTTGGGATTTGAAAGAGACGAAATGGTGTCGATTGATACCAGTTCAAATCCGAATGCTAAGTTGAAATTTCAAAACCCGTTTTCGGTCAATTTAAATACGAATTTAAAGATTCAAGAGGCCATTATTCCAATTTCATTTGAACGGGAATATACCGTTGTTTCCTATTTGGATACCAATAAAAACATGAGGTATGACGATAATACAGATCGCTTACTTCCGAATGCAGTTATTAAGATTTCAGACGCATATGGATCCATTGCATCCTTCATCAATGAGTCAGGACAATTTAGCTTTTCGGTCAATGCTCGCTCTGGAAAAGTATATGCCGTATCGATCGACCTAAACTCGGTAGACGTGACCTACATTCCAAATTCAGCTGAAACGGCTGTTAGAATTGTTCCAGCGACCGATAAAAGCTCAACGCTGTATTTCGGATTCAGACAGCCCTAAAATTTCTCTAAATCGATTCACCATTTTACTTGCTATCAGTTGGGTAGGGCACTGCGCTTTAAACGCCTGTATCTGTTGATCAAAAAATAGTGGGTTATTCCAAGTCTCGGCTAAGTACGCTGCCAAGTAGTCCGTAGAAATTTTGCCAGTTAACTCTGGTACTATTTTCTGCTTTAACAAGAGATTGGGGAGCGAAAAGGTAAATCGTTCTTTAAATGGCAACATAGCCGCCACTATTAAGTATTTTATGGCTCTGCCTAGGAGAGGAATTTCACCCAAGAGTCCGAGCAGCCCGGGAAATTGAAACACATGAGAAAAATAAGTGGGCAGCACCATTACCATCGGAACGCCTAAATACATTGCTTCTGCAGTGTTTGTACCTGGAATCGTGACCAATAAGCGGGCCGATTTTAAGGTCGATAAGTAATGCTCCCGCACAATTGGAATGGATTGATTGTGAATCAGTTGCTGAATTTCTGGATACGACTCAAAATTGATAAAGGGTGAAATCGAGATCGCTGCCGGGATATCCGGAATAACACTTCGAAGTTTTGAAATTGTCTCAACCCAATACGGCACCAGCTGAGCAAATTGGGCAGGGCGACTGCCTGCGTTAAAAATCATAGGAGCCTCGGCAGGGGATTCGGATACACCACTCTGGAGCAGTCGTACAATCGAATCCTGCATCAAGTCACCAATTTGCTGCTTGTATAAAACCGTGTATGATTTCGGAAATCGCAATTCGGGACTCTCTGAGTAAACCACCACTGGATACCCAGTTTTTCGTTTCATCAGAGACAAATAGATAAGATCGCAGCCCAACCCGACAATTAGCCCCGAACCCTCCACTTGCATCGACTGAGAGAGACTCCGAAGGGTTTCAGCAGGTGCAAATACAGCATCTAATTCAGAATATCCTTGGGCCACGTGCTTCTCATTGCCGGATCCAAATTGGCAGGGGGTTAAGAATAGTGTGATTTTGGCGTCGTTGCCAAACCCTTCCCGAATCGCTTTTGCGACATTGGGCACCCAAGCGCCTACCTCCCCAGGTGAGGTGGACATCAGCAAAAAATGTGTTTTTGCCATGGTCAGTTACCGATATTGATCCGGTAAACGATCCACGATTTCCTTCACTTTTTGATCCGATGTCTTCGGCATAATTAATACAGCGTCATCGGTATCGACCACAATCATATCGTGAACGTCTACCAATGAAATAAGCCGATTGGATGTTGAAACAATGATGTTGTTGTTAGAGTCAACCGAAATAAATTGCTTGGCGTTTATAATATTACCCTGTGAATCAGGGGTGGAAATATCTTCCAGTGATCCCCAACTTCCAACGTCGTTCCAATCAAATTGTGAGGGATAGAGCGCAAGAACCTGTGGATTTTTCTCAATTGCCGTGTGCTCAATCGATAACGATTTTATCTGGGCGTATAAAGCCACTCCCTCTGTGCTATTTTGAACATCCGGAGCCATAGTTAGATACTCTTTAATAATGGAATACATCTCCGGCTGGCATTTCTGAATCAATGAGATGAAAGAGGCGGCATGGACCACATAGATGCCGGAGTTCCAAAAATATTTTCCAGAGGCAAAATAATGATCTGCTGTTTTTTGGTCTGGCTTTTCTTTGAAGGCCGCCACCGAGAACGGCGTCTGGTTGCGATCGGTAACCTCAATATACCCGTATCCGGTAAACGCATGAGTCGGCTGAATACCAATGATCACGACCTTTTGCGTACTATGGGCATAGTCCGCGGCGGTTTTAAGCTGGTCACACAAAACGTCCGTATTCGCGATGTGATGATCCGCCGGCAAAAATATTATCGATGCATCAGAATCATCTTGGACAATTTTGCATGCAGCCAAAAGCATACACGGCCCCGTGTTTCGCCCGGTTGACTCTAAAATTAAATGATCTTTTGTGAGTAATTCGGTAATAGAGCCAAAAAGGTGGGCATGGGTGTAACTTCCCACGAGCCATCGCTGCGCAAGTGGCGCAATGGACTCAATCCGTTTCAAGCTAGATTCGATGAGCGTATAATCGCCATCTACTTTCAAAAATTGCTTGGGAAGTTTTTCACGAGACTGCGGCCAAAAACGAGTGCCTTTTCCGCCAGCCATAAACACGACATGAATCATGTCTTAAGTATAATCAAAATCCGTACTAGCGACAAATGCTATGACAAGTGAATTGTACTTGGAAAAGCCAATCCAGATTCTTCCCGAAATAGGGCGCTTGAAACTATTTTATAAATTTGTGAATTGGGCAATTCACCCGCGTTTTTAAACTCCAGTAATTTCCGATCCGGATGAAACGGTTCGACAATATTATAAATGTGATGCCGAAGCTGATGCTGAATTGCATATAAAATGGCTTGAGATGCGTTTACAGCACTTATTAGGTTTATTGGCCCCGCAGATTTAGTTGATTTTTTCCTCATACCAGACACCTCGCGTCCATCACCATATAAACCGGCCAGTCTAAAAATATAGGCATATTCTGCAAAAGAATCTAAAAAAACGGTTTCAGTTTCCTTGAGAATTTGAGGTCTCAGATCTGGAAGAAATTCTTCAGAGGACTCCTTCTTCCAATTATTATCCGACCCATATACCAGCGTGGAACTTGTAAATATAAACTTTTGCGGCATGCGATAACTGAGTGCCTCTTCGGCAAAGTGGCGACATTGCTGCCGGTAGATATCGGGAACTACTAAGTTGCGGCGGAAGGGAATCGCAAAGATCCAGTAATCGCTGTCTAGCAAGGGTTTTGGAATTTTACCTAGGCCAAGGTCGTAGTGATGGGCCTCAATGCCCTTATCAGCCAAATTAGCTTGTGCTGCGGCAGACCGAACAGTCCCTCTGACCGTGTACCCTTCGTTAATAAGGAATTGGCTTAGCGTTACCCCCAGCCATCCACAACCGAATATAGAAACAGACGAACCCATTTTGAATTAGTGTTCAGGGGGTCTTAACTTGGAAAACAAAAATACATCAAAAAAATTTCCGCGTGAATGGGTATGTTGTTTCAAAAATGCTTCGTTAATAAATCCATTTTTTTCTAATACACGGTGAGAAGCAACATTATCACAATGACAAATCGCCTCGATCCGGTTGAGATCCATATCCTCAAATCCATATTTAACGACTTCTTTAATGGCCTCACTCATAATGCCTTTATTCCAGAATTCAGGCGAAAGTGAGTATCCGATTTCGGCTCGATATTGATCATATAGCCAATATTCGTAGCCACAGGTCCCCACTACTCGCTCTGTTTCTTTCCATTCAATTGCCCATAAACCCGCAGTATTGTTCTCATAGCACTCTAAAACATTGCTAATAAATCGTTCGCTCTCTTCTACCGATTGATGCGCATGGCCGATGGAATATTGCACCACGTTGGGAAGCTGGGCATACGAAAAAATGTCTGGCGCATCGCTGTGTTTTAATTTGCGCAGCAAAAGCCGACCCGTATCAATATAGGGTAGGTTAGTGAGCGCCGGCTTAACATCATCCATTTCTATTTTCCCTGTCTACGCTTGTCTAATCAATGCAATAAATCGCCCCAAAATTTGGGCGTCAAAATCGTTTCTGGACAAATAAATGGGTGTGAATTCTTGATTCTCAGGTTGAAGCCGAATGGAATCCTTTTCAAAATAAACCCGCTTTAGAGTGGCATGATTTTGCAACATTACCGCGGCAATTTGGCCATTTCTAACTTCAACGTCACGTTGAATAATGGCAATATCGCCATTCAAAATTCCAGCATCTTTCATGCTATCTCCTGACACAGTGAGTGCAAATCGGCCATCCTTGGGAGTCAATTGCTGAAGATCAGAGATGGTTCCCACAATATTTTCAGTCGCTAATACGGGCTCCCCGGCCGCAATTCTGCCCACAATTGGGATACTTTCGACGTCTGGGTGTTGAAGAAGCCGAATTCCCCGCGCATGCCCAGCGCGAGCAATATAGCCCTTGGCTTCTAAATGATCTAAGTAAGTTCGAACAGTTCCGTCAGACTTGTAATTGAAGTGCGTCGCAATTTCAGAATAAGAGGGCGGATACCCATGATCATTCCAAAATTTCTGCAAATAATCATAAACACGTTGCTGCGACAGCGACAATTTTGTGCTCATATGTTTACTTATACCACGTCAATGCGTGGTAATCAAGAAGGGGTAAGGTGATGTTTAATTGAGGGGACCAATATTACGTGCGGGGAAGTAAATTGTGAAGGTCGTGCCGACACCCGCTACACTGTTGACTGTAATTGACCCTTTTAGCAATTCTACCAAATTTTTTACAATACTCAGACCCAAGCCTGTTCCATTGCTATCCCGGCGGTTGGTGTAAAACGGCTCAAAGATCTTTGGAAGAGCCTCGGCACTAATACCGCCGCCATTGTCCTCAATAGTAATGCACACCCGGTCATGGATGGGCGACGTCGGTGATGCTTGAGCCAAGGTAATGGCCAATCGTGGCTTTCGATCACTTGGCTGGTTTAACAACTCGGTAATGGCATTGTTTACGAGATTTTGAATAATTCGTTCGAGCTGATGTTCCAATATAAGCACTTCTGCCGAAATGTCTGCTGAAAATTCAGCCACAATATTAAGGCTTCTGCATCGGGTTTCAATCGAGCGACACATCGCTTTTAAAATGGGCGCAATATTAACGTAGTTTTTGGGAATATCTTTGGATGTTCTTGAATAGCTTAAAAAATCGTCTGCAAATTTTCGAAGCTGTTGATATGCGGTAAAAATCCGTTGGAATGACTGCTGGACTTTGGTCTCATTGTCCAAAACAACGTTAAGGGCATACTTGGCTTCTTCGTGGTCCCATTCCTTTTGATCACTTTGCATCAGCAAATATTTAATAAGGGTACTATTTTTTTCGAAGTATTCTTTCCGGTTAACAACAGAAACGAATTCTGCGATTTCTGACAAAGGATGCCGCATGTCATGTGCCACGCCGCCTGCAACCCGCCCAATGATTGCCA
>CANKTL010000048.1 GCA_947486405.1 bacterium | reverse complement strand
GGGTTTAGAGCCCAAAAAACTGGAAGAAAAATTTGAAGCGCGGTTTTTAGGGCGGGGAATCTCCTATTTTGCCCAAAGCGATGTATCCTCATACGCCGGTAAAAATGTAGTTGTACTGGGCGGCGGCAATTGCGCGTGCTATGCGGCCGACTATTTGGCTGAGTACGTTGAACACATCACAATGGTACACAGCAATAATTTTTTAAAAGCCGTTCGTAGCTTAAAATCACGCATCGAATCCAATCCTAAAATTAGCATTATGTGGAACTCGGAATTAAGCGAACTGTTTGGCATCGATAAAGTGGAAAAAATTAAACTTACTAACTTAATCACAGGCCAACACACGTGGATCGATACCACAGCAGTATTTGTATATGTCGGACGAATTCCTCCAAGCGAAATTCTGCACATGGGCATTCAAACCGACGAAAAAGGGTTCGTGGTCACCGATGAATACATGCGCACCAGTGTGCCTGGAATTTATGCTGCTGGTGATATTCGGTCAAAGCAAATTCGGCAAATTGCAACTGCCGTGTCTGATGGCATGATCGCCGCGATCAATGCAGAACGGGATTTGGGATAGGATTTCGGCGTATCCTCGTTGACGTAGCTCACCCGCTTTCTATATTATCGTAGGAGTGAAGGTCTCAAGAACCACATTTCGAGGTTGTCTTTGCATAGCCCTACTCGTATTAGGACTGGGGTCTTCGTTTGCCCACGCCTCTGAGAGTTATTTTGAACTAGAAAAAGGCAAACCCTTCCCCAACGTTAAATTTTTAGACCGCCAGAAGAATTTATCCGACGTTTCCAATTCTGCATTGGCTCAAAATCGAATAGTGGTATTTACCATTTCAAACGACAAAAAGACCCCCGAATTATTAGACCTCGTTAACCGAATTGTAGCTACTGGTACAGATAACCTCACCGCAACGGTGGTACTGCTGGATCAAAATGTCGAAACAAGCCCTATATATAGCCGCTTGGAGAGCTATTCCAATATTCGGTTTTTATTTGATCCGTCGCAATCGTCTTTAAAGCAGTTCCAAATCTACATCACGCCGATGATTTATTTAATTGATACCAAAGGAAATTTATTTAATCTGATTGTGGGCTACAGCTTCTTTACACCACAAGTACTCTTGGTCTCAACTGAAAAACTAACTCAAAAAAACTTAGATTTTTTACTTCCTAAGCGCAACGGTCTAAAAGATTAGGAGATTCCCCAGTGTATTCAGATAAGATTGCCGTCATTCAATTTCCAGGAAGCAACTGCGAATACGAAACCCAGCGGGCGATTGCCCACTACGGACTTGCTTGTGACATAGTGAGGTGGAATACCGCCGCAGATACACTGCGTCAGTATGGCGGATTTGTGCTACCGGGGGGCTTTAGCTATCAGGATCGCATTCGATCAGGGGCAATCGCGGCCCGGTTACCGATTTTAGAGGTGCTTTTTGAGGCCAATGAAGCGGGCAAGCCTATTCTGGGCATTTGCAATGGCTGCCAAATTTTGTGCGAAACCGGTTTAGTACCCCAGAGTCAGGATCACTACTCCCACAGTATTGAAGTTGCATTGACTCACAACGAAATTTTGGGCCAACGGGTCGGTTTTAAATGTGAATGGACCTATGTAAAAGTAGCCCGCCCCGAGCAGTCATTATTTACCCGCTATTTTGAGGCTAACGAAGCGATTCCCATTCCGATCAACCATGGGGAGGGCCGCTTTGTTCTGTCAGAAAATGCCGCCCAGATGCTGAATCATGTCGCCCTTTTTCAGTATTGCGACAGCCAAGCCCAATCGACAGCTGCCTCCAATCCAAATGGCACTACCGCCAATATCGCGGGATTGGCTAACCGTCGTGGTAACGTGTTTGCGATCATGCCGCACCCTGAACGGGCCGCATTCATAAAACAAATTCCGGACTGGCTCCAAAGTAACTGGGCACAGACCAAATCGACACGATTAACAGCCGGCGAAACAAACGGTCCCTGGGAGAAGTTGTTTGTGGCAATGCGCGATCACGTTTTAGAAGCAAAGGTACCGGCATGACCACTATCACCGCATTTTCCACCCTGATCAACCAAGACTTAGCCTGCGTATCGGCGAGAGAAGCCATTACTCACATTTTGAATTATCCCCGCCTGCGCCAATTGAAACGCTACACGCAATGGGAATTTACCTTCGGCAATTTAACCTTGCCGGAAGCCGAAAGCGCGGTCACCACCATTTTTACAAAAACTTTTTTTCTGATTAACCCGAATAAAGAAAATTATGCGCTGCGCCTGCCGGCCAACTTACCAAAGTCATCAGGCCCCCAAATTGCAATATCGGTGCGGCCAAAATCTCCGGTGAATTGGTCAGCGATGTGCACCAAAATCAAGTCTAAAACTAGCATCGAAGTCAGTTCGATAGCCTCTTCTACAGTGTGGGTGATGGACTTGAATCCAGGAGAGTTATCCGAGGAAGCACTGCGCGAGGAACTTACCGAGCGGGTGATTTTGGCAGGATCTGTTAAGCAGGGCATTCTCGTAAATCCAGTTTCGGAGCAGTTTGAGTGGCTCGAAACGCGTGCAACCGGTACTTACGCCGTTGCCTAGGGCAGGTGTCGATGTTTCGATTATTGTAGTCAATTACAACGGAGAACAATTTCTTCGGCCTTGCATTGAGTCGATCTTGGCCTCCTCGACCCAATACGGGTATGAGATTTTACTAATCGATAACGCCTCTGCTGATGGATCAATAGAGGCGCTGGCTCCCTTCCTGAATCAGCTCACCCTCATTCGCAATCCGCAAAATGTGGGATTTACCGTTGCCAACAACCAAGGGCTAGCCAACGCCAGTGGTCGCTTCGTGCTCTTGCTAAACACGGACACCCTTGTCTCACCCAATACAATTGATGTGCTCGTGGAGTATGGGAAAGCGCATCCCGAAGCAGGCGCGGTTTCACCACGACTTCGGAATAAAGATGGGTCTGTTCAAATACCGGGCAATCCTATGCGAAAGGGCCCATACCAAAAATCAACGCCATCCGAGGTGGACTTTATTTCAGGGGCCGCATTCTTTACAACACTAGATATGATGAAGACCATAGGCGGCTTAGACGAGGCCTTTTTCTTTTACAATGACGACATCGACCTGTGCATCCGAATCAAAAAAACCGGCACTAAGATCATTCAACTTCCCAATGGCGATGTCTTACATTATGGCGGCGGATCCAGCCATTTCGATTTTAAGCGTCTAAATTACGAAGGTATTAGGGGTGGTTTGTACCTGGTGAAAAAGCATTATCCTAAAATTGCCTTTTACCTATATCGTATCCTTTTGCTATTATTTGCTTCAGGAATGGTAATTGGCAGTTGGGTACTATTTAAACCCCGATCAAGCGGCACGTTCGTTAAACTTATAAAGGCGATTATCAAAAATGACCTCAAAAACATCCCGAACAACCCTCGTTAGCCAACTACTCCTGGGGCTTTTTTTACTAGTAACAGTGGCATCCAGTCCAGTGTTTGCCATCAAGGGCTATCGCCCCCCCGACGCCCTTTATAAAGAAATTCCGCCGGCCCAGGCAGCGGTAATGGCAAGCCCCAACTCTGCCGACGCTCATTTTGAATTGGCGATGGTATATGCGTATACCGGCTATATCGAAGAAGGCTGGGAGGAATTAAAACGGGTTAACGAATTAAATGCCAACTATGCCGCTATTGCTGTTCCCAAATACGAAGCGTTAACTAAGTCCGACCCCACCAACTGGAAATACAAATTCAAATTGGCATTTGGCTACTATTTTCAAGATCAAAAAGAAAAAGGGCAAACCCAATTTCAACTCATTTTAGACCAGGACCCCAACAACATTTGGGCGATGGGCTTTTTGGCCTTTTTAAAAGGTGAGTCCGGAGATATTCCCACCGCAATCAGTTTGACGAAAAAAGCACTAACGATAGAACCCCATGCCCCTGCCCTCCATTTTTTATTGGGCACCGCCTATATCAAAAAAGGTGATTATTTGGCCGGTGGCGGTGAAATGATGAGCTACTTATCTAATCGGACCCGACAACGGCGCTTACCTGAAATGAAGCACCCCAAGGCGCTAGCCGTCCCCACAAAATCAGCTCAATCCGCAAATTAGTGCCTCACTTATCCGAGAATAAAATTCGATTTTTAATCACGGTCACCGTTTTGATCGTGGTGAGCATTTTTGCCTTTCGCCAACCGGCCGTTCGCTCCATTCCCAACAACCCCAACAAAGCCGATTTTTTATTTCAAGACTTTTCAATCAAAAACTTTAATGGCGACAAACTAGAAAGCGAGATTTCTGCTCAGCAAGCCGAAATCCACAAAAAATCCTTAAAAGTCTCCATCATAAATCCCCATACCCAGATTTCACCGAACACACCAGATCAAATTGAAATATCGGCCAAAACCGGCAATCTGTATTTTTTTTCTAATAAATTTGATTTTGAAAACGCAACGGTCAGGTTCAACTTCGCCCAACAGCCCACCACCATTGTGGCCGATCAGGTCAGTTATTTTCCTAAGAAAAACAAAATTACGGGCAAAAATTCGGTGGAAGTGGCAAACCCTCTCTATACCTTAAAGGGAAAGCAATTTGAATTTGACACCGCCAAGCGCTATCTTAAAGTAAATTCACAAGTATCCGGCAAGATCAAAGCAACACAATAGGACCATTATGAAACGTGGAAAAAAACCCAATCAAAAAACCGCCAATGCCAAATTAGCCCAGTACGTCGCTTCAAACACCCGGCACTCCAGACGCGACCTGGAAGCATTAATTCAAGAGGGCAAGATCACGGTAAATGACAAGCCGGTCACGCAATATAATTTAGAAATTAACCCGAACAAGGACAAAATAAAAATCTCAGACACGTCCGTTAAATCGGGCCATCGCTTGGTGTTTTTATATCACAAGCCACCTGGCGTCATATCGACCTTATCCGATCCACAGGGCCGAAAAAATTTGGGTGAAGTTATTCAGTCGCTTCCTGAAGGGGTAAAGCCCGTGGGGCGGCTAGACCGAAACACATCGGGTCTAATGATTTTGACCAACGACGGCAACTTAGCACAAGAGCTCAATCACCCTACTCACCATGTATCTAAAACTTATCAACTCACACTAGATAAATGGATTAAGCAACCCGACATTGACCGATTATTGGCTGGTTTTTTCCTGGACGATGGACCCGTCCAATTTGAGGCCTGTCATTTAGAAGCCAAAGACCGGATGACGGTGGTTATATCGGAAGGCCGAAATCGAATTGTGCGCCGCAGTTTCGAATATTTAGGCTACCTGGTTAAAAAACTAAAGCGGACATCGGTTGGCCCCTATGAACTCGGGAGTCTGCCCGTCGGCCAGATCATAAAATTGACATGAACGGGGTACCCCGCTATAGTTCCAGACTGGTACTTTTGGCGGCGTAGCTCAGTTGGTTAGAGCACACGGTTCATACCCGTGGTGCCACTGGTTCAAATCCAGTCGCCGCTACCATTCCTTCAAGGAGACTTCCTAAATGACCAATCGAAACTTGGCAATTCTGATCCCGATCCTGATATTTGCAGTTCTCACTATTTTTCCCGCACTCGCTCAATTCGTTCCCAATTGGCTGTGGTTTAAATCGTTTGGATATGAACAAATTTGGCTCTTTTTAATTCAAGCCAAAGTCACCGCTTTTGCGATTTTCTTTTTGATCGCCTTTGGTTTTTTACAACTCAATTTACGTGTCGCCAAATGGATAATTGACCGAAGTCGGAATGGATTTCAGCACCCCACATTCTCGGGGCCATTTGCGTGGATGGGACCCATTTTTGATCAATTAAGCCAAAAATCGGCGCAACAACCTGAAGCTCAAAACGCAATGATCAAAAAAATGATCACATGGGGATCGCTGGGTGGTGGGCTATTTTTTGGATTTAAGGCCGCTGCAAATTGGCAATTGTTGTTTGAATATTGGAATCAGGTACCCTTTGGTATCAAGGATCCCGTGTTCGGTTATGACATCGGGCTTTACGTATTTACACTTCCCTTCTTAAAAGCATTGCACGGCTGGGCAGTCGGACTCTTATTGCTCACCGTTATCTTTTGTTTGTGGGTCTATGGTGCACGTCGTTTATTGATGTTTATTTTCGGAACCAGCACCACTGTGCCGGGAATCAAGCGCCATATTTTTGCCCTTTTCGCCCTTATTTTTGCGTTTTTTGCAGTGAACGCTTACTTGTCCGTTTTTTCCATCCTCTACAACACTCGCGGGGCGGTTTTTGGCGCAGGATACACAGACATTCACATCCTCCTGTGGTTTTACCGAATTCAAGCGTTACTGTTTGCCGCGCAGTCTGGATTAATGCTTATTTTTGCCTTTAGGCGGGGCGTTGTGGTTCCAGTTTTCTTTATGGCCACACTACTACTCAATGCGGTTATTGTGGGCGGAATCCTACCCGGCATTGTGCAAACCTATTACGTCACACCCAATGAATTTCAGGCCGAAAAACCCTACATGGCCCGCAATATCGAATATACCCGACTGGCCTATGGGCTTGATTCAATTGAATCAGAACCATTTGAGGCCAATAATAAGCTGCGACTGGCCGGAATTCAGGCCAATCCCAGCACGATTAAAAATATGAGATTGTGGAATGAAGAACCCCTTCAACAAACCTTTGGGCAGCTTCAGGAAATTCGACTGTATTACGAATTCCCTGGCGTAGATGTCGACCGATACACAATTGATGGCGAACTTCGCCAAGTGATGTTGTCGGCACGGGAGATGAATCACGATACCCTCACCGCTCAAGCCCAGACTTGGGTAAACAAACACCTTATTTATACTCACGGCTATGGCCTCTGTATGTCACCGGTGAATCGGGTAACCTCAGAAGGGCTTCCTGAATTCTTCATCAAAGATATCCCACCGGTTTCCAGCATTCCAAATATTCAGATCACCCGGCCTCAGATTTACTATGGCGAAAAAACAGGCAATTACATAATCACCAATTCCAATCAGCCCGAGTTTGATTATCCAAAGGGCAATTCAAACGTGTATACCCGCTATTCTGGGAACGGCGGCATTGCCCTCAATAGTTGGTTAAAACGGGCCATTTATGCGGTCGCTTTTGGGGATGTCAAAATCTTGATTAGCCCTGCGATACAATCCAGCAGCCGAATTATGTATAACCGCAATATCCACGACATTGTGAAACAATTAGCCCCCTTCATCATCTTCGAAAATGACGCGTATTTGGTCATTCGCGATAACGGCACACTGACCTGGATGATCGACGGATACACAACCACAGATGCGTTTCCATATGCAGAACCATTTGGAAAATCAGGCAACAATTACATTCGCAATTCGGTCAAAGTGACAATCGACGCTTACACAGGTCAAACTCAATTTTATATCTCCGATGCAAAAGACCCGATAATTCAAACATATGCCAAGCTCTATCACGACATGTTCCAACCTCTAGACGCAATGCCAGCTGATTTGCGCAGCCATATTCGATATCCGAAAGGGTTATTTGAGATTCAAGCCAAAATGCTCAGCACGTATCATATGACCGATCCGCAAGTGTTTTATAACCGAGAAGATTTGTGGGATATTCCGGTCACTAATGTTAACGAAGAGAACACTGACAATCGAATGGACCCCTATTATTTGGTGACCAAGCTTCCCAATGAAGCCACCGAATCATTTATTTTGATGATGCCATTCACCCCGACTCATAAGGCTAACATGATCGCATGGCTTTCGGTCAAATGTGACCCCGATAGTTACGGCAAAATGAAGGTGTATCAATTCCCCAAAGAGCGCACCATTTATGGGCCGCAGCAAATTGATTCACGAATCAACCAAGACACAGAAATTTCGCAGGATTTGACCTTATGGGGCCAAATGGGATCTCAGGTGCTTAGGGGCGATATTATGGCCATTCCGATTGAACAATCCCTGATTTATGTTGAGCCTCTTTATTTAAGGGC
>CANKTL010000047.1 GCA_947486405.1 bacterium | reverse complement strand
CTGCAAGCAAATATTGTAGGCAAAAAATGGTCTTGCCGGTACCGGGCTCTCCCGCAACCAAATACGACCGTCCCCTCGGAAATCCGCCATCAATCAGCTTATCAAATCCCTGAATGCCGCTACTGACTTTCTCCATTGAGTTTACTATAGCATTATTGCCTAAATGTGTTTAAGCAATACCTTGATCCCCTTATCAAGTTCAGTGACCTGAGCCAGGTCGGGAGTTGCTTTTTTGAGGGCGCGCTTGATTTCTTCGCCGTGGTAGCCCAGCGCTGAGAGCGCCATCCGAAGATCATCCACCATTGCGGCATCCAGCGCGGGGCCACTGGTGGTTGCAAGGTCGGCTAAATCGAGGGGGGACGCCGCCATTACTTTGGCCATTTTGTCTTTCAGTTCGAGAATCAGCCGTTCGCCTACCTTTTTTCCCACACCAGAAACGGCAGTTAACCGGGCAAGGTCGGATGACAATAGTAATTTAATCAGGGTGGGGGTGGGGTATTCCGACATTAACTTGAGCCCCAGTTTGGGTCCCACGCCCGAGACGCTAGTAAGTAAGGTAAACATTTGCCGATCGTCTTCGGTTTGAAATCCGTAAATATCCTGGGCGTCTTCGCGATAGTGGCACCAGGTGAATAAGCGAATCGCCTCGTCAACTTTAACCGCAGTTCGCAGCGAGGTTGGGACCGCCACTCCATATCCCACGCCATTGACGTCGACGACGATGAATTCGTCTCGGATCAGTGCAATTTTTCCACTCAGTAAATAAATCATAAGTCCACCTTTATAGTGATTTTATTCGGGCACATTGGCAATGGCAAATGGCGATTGCAATGGCGTCGGCCACGTCGTCGGGTTTGGGGCGGGTTTCTAAATTTAGCAGGCGTTTTACCATATCTTGTACCTGCTTTTTATCGGCGCGGCCGTATCCGCACACAGCCATTTTCACATCCTGTGGCGTGTAGCCTGTGACCGCAATATTATGTTGCTCAGCCGTGAGTAAAATCACGCCCCTCGCCTGGGCCACAATCATGCCGGTGCTTACATTCGTATTAAAAAATAGTTCCTCAACGGCCATCGCCGTGGGCTGGTGGAGGGCTATCAGTTGCGATAGCTGCTGGTTGATGCTTAATAGTCGTTTGGAAAGCGGCGTATGCGCCGGTGTCAAAATTGCCCCATGCGCCAATAAAATTTGCTTGTTGCCTTGTTTATGAATCACGCCGTAGCCGATGGTGGCGATTCCGGGGTCGATTCCAATGACGATCATGCCCTAATTCTCGTCGGGATATCTCATTAAAATGTCGCTGGGCCGAACTTCAATCCAGATTTCGCCAGGCGGATCAATTTTAATCGGATTCTCCCAAAAAAACGTTTTTTCAATTAGCAAGTTATCGCGTTTGTATTTTTGAAGCCGAATTTCAATCACGCGATTGTGGGTATTGAGCTGATACCGATGCTGGTCAGACCCAGAGCGCTCAGCCGAAAAAATATTCCAAAGCTCCATTTTTAGCGCAAAGGGTAGTTCGGAAGCCCGGTCTGATTCAATTTGTACTTTGTTAATGCGCGCATTCATTAGATCCACCTAAATATCCCCGGAAAAATAAAATCGTAGTATAGGCGTAACCAAAACTCAAGCGTTCGTGTTTTTATTTTACCGCCAAAAACCCTTCAAAGCTCACAAATTTGTAGACGGAGGTTACGTCTACGAACCCAGCCCGCTTTAATAAATCAAGATTGCCTTGGGTAGAAAAAGGATCGAGCACCCCTTTCAAGCTATTGGTTTTGGCCATAATTTCAGCGGGCAAGAACCCCATGTGCTGCTTCCAATCGTGGTAGATGGTGGTCATCATGTCCTGAAAACGGGCATCGGGTGCACGCACTTTTTCGAATAGGAGAAATCCACCGCCCCAATTTAATGACGCGTAAATGTGATTGAAGACGTCTTGGCGGTGCTTCGCGGGAATGAATTGCATCGTGTAAAACGAAACGATGAAATCGCTGGGTTGAAGGATAGTATCTATAATTGAAGCGGTTTCAAAGCGTAGGTTGGGGGTTTTGTTTCGTGCGGCCTTGGCAATCATGTCCGGCTCCGAATCGATTCCCACAAATTTCGCGGATTTAGCCGAGTGGCGCTGGGCAAGCTGAGCGGTTAATTGGCCGGTCGCACACCCCAGGTCATATACCAGAGACTCATCGCGAACAAAAAAATCCGAAATATTGAGTACCAAATCATGCGTTGAGTGATACAGCGGCACGGATTTTGCGACATGCCCGTCAAAGCCATCGGCGACGGGACCTGAAAATGACCATCGGGCGTTTTGGGCGGGAATATTACGATCTGCGAGCTCAGTCATACCCGATACGCTAGTGGAAGCCCCTGGGTTTGTCGAGGGGCGATAAATAGCCAAGTGCGGACGAAAAACTGGCTAGAAGCCAGGAGCAAAAATCTGGCTCTGCCAGTTTTTGCGATTGCGAATCTTTGGCCAGGAAGGCCAAAGTGAGCAAAATATAAATAAGAGCTTCCGCTAAGTTAGCTTTGTCACTTATTATACAAATGATGAACCGAGATTCGATTATTATTTGGAGCTTGGCCGCACTTATGGCCATTTCGGTGCTGGCCTCATTGCGGGTTAACCATCCCGCCACGTCTGACTCTCTTTCAATGCCAACCGCCATTGAAAAATTAGGCGACCATAACGGAATTGCGGTAGTCATGATTTATGGCCCCATATCCAATTCGGAAGCGACGTCCTTCTTGAGCACGGGCGGCGCATCGGATGAAATTGTCGATGAAATTAACGGACACAAAGACGATCCCAATGTGCGGGCATTAATTCTGCGCATTAACAGTCCGGGTGGCACGGTAGGTGCTGCGCAGGAGATTTCCGACGCGGTACAGCGCTTTAAAAGCGCACGACCCAAGGTGCCGGTATTGGCATCGATTGGGGATCAAGGTGCCTCGGCCGCCTACTGGATCGCCTGTTCCGCTGACACGATTGTGGCCAATCCTGGCAGCTTAGTGGGCAGCATTGGCGTGATTATGCAGCAGCTCGACCTGACCTCGGTAAAAGACAAATATGGCGTTGGCGTGCGGACCTATAAAAGCGGCGACTATAAAGACATGATGTCTGGCTGGCGCACGCCAAGTTCGGGCGAAGAAGTAATTGTTCAATCAATGTTGGATAACGTTCATGAGCAGTTTTTAGAGATGGTGCAAAATCACCGAAAACTCAGCCCACAGCAAATGGCTCTGGTGCAAGAAGCTCAGATATTTACAGGTAAGCAGGCGATTGCGGTAGGTCTCGTGGATCAACTAGGGAGCTTTCAAAAGACAGTCGATATTGCGACGCGGCAGGCGAAAATTAAATCCCCCTACCTGATCGAGCGACCCCGAAACCCTTTTGCTACCTTTTTATCGCAAATGGGCATTGCGTCGCATCTCCCCATCCCCGTATTGACCCCCTCATTTCCGGTGCCCCAATGACCCTGCTGCTTAATTTTATTTTGCACCCCTTTCAAACCATCGAAGAACATCGCTTCGAAGCACCGGCTGGTTTGTCGTTACTGGCCATGTTTTTGGTGTGGGTCACCGTCTTGGCTCAAGCCTGGTGGGGGCATTTCTTTTTCTTCCTATTTTTAGCGATCCTTTTTACTTTTTTTTGCTTGATGGGTCATTTGGCCTACGTGGGATTAATGGATTGGGTCATGCAGATATTTGCGCAAAAAAGCCGCTTTATGGTGGTGGCCTCTTGGTTGGGGCTGTGTTATTTGCCGATTAGCTTGGGTATTTCAGTTTCGTTGTTAACATCGGCGATTCCCGTTGTGGCCTGGTTAAGTGTGCCGCTCAATTTGGGGCTCTTGATATGGAGCGGGATTTTGTCGGTTCGGGTGCTGCGAACCCAGTATCAGGTGGGTGTACCGATGAGCTTGCTGCTATTGAGTCTACCGCTGCTAGTCGCAAGTGTGACAGTACTATTGATGATTGTGTCCCTATTTTTTACACTCCTATAATGATGAAAATTGGAATCGGTTATGATGTGCATCAATTGGTGGAAGGGCGACCGCTCATTATAGGCGGAGTAACGATCCCTTTTGAAAAGGGGCTACTGGGTCACTCAGATGCCGATGTGCTCACTCACGCCATCATGGATGCAATTTTAGGCGCTTTGGCGCTGGGGTCTATCGGCGATCATTTTCCGGATACGGACGCAGCATTTAAAGATGCGGACAGCCTCATTTTGCTGGACCGTACCGTCGAATTAATGACGAAAGCCGGGTACAAAATTGGTAATGTGGACAGCGTGATTATGGCCCAGCGGCCCAAGATGAAACCGCATATTCAGGCAATCCGCGATACCCTGGCCAACCGGTTGCTCTGCGATGTGGGATCCGTCGGTGTGAAAGCCACTACCACCGAAAAATTGGGTTTTGTTGGCCGTGAAGAAGGCTTTGCGTCTGAGGCTGTGGTCCTGCTTGTTCCGATCAATGCCTGAGTTTGACCCGATCTCCAGTCTCCAAAACCCCAAGGTAAAAGAGATTCGCCAATTATTGGCCAGCAGTAGCTACCGGAAAAAATCGGGACTAACGGTGATTGAGTCGCCTAAGGTGATTAGCGAAATCTTGGCCCATCATCCCGACCAGATTGTGAGCGGACTGCGCACCGAATCTGGTCCGTTTGCAGACAATCGACTCTTTCTTACCATCAGTGACGGCGTGTTTCGCGACCTCAGCGAATTGGGGACACCGCAAGGGGCGCTGGCGGTGATTGAAATGGCGGCTTTTCAGGATACTATTTCAAGCGCATTACCCTGGGCCCTGGCCTTAGATGGTGTCTCAGATCCCCGCAACTTAGGGGGTATTTTGCGCTCGGCAAAGGCCTTTGACTGTCCGATGATTTTCTTAACCCCTGATTGCGCCGACCCTTTTCACCCCGACTCATTGCGGGTGGCCGCCACCCCGATTTACACCATTCCTTTCGCCCGATTAGACGCGGGTATGGTTTCGACACTCACCGCTACCGGATTGACCCCGACCTTGATGCAAATGACGGGGTCTCCCATTACTGCGTCGTCAGCATTTCCAAGTCGCCCATTGATTGTTTTGGGTTCTGAAGGTAGCGGGATTCGCTCGCCGTGGCTGCAGGACCTCGCGGGGGCTGTAAGCGTAAGAATCGAGATGAATCCAGCTGTTGAATCTTTGAATGTTTCAGTGGCAACTGGTATCGTGCTGCATATGTTTAGACACGCTCAATTTCGGGAAGGATAGGGACTATGGTTCAAGGATTTTCACAAAACCAAAACATACAGCCTCAAAATCGGACGGCTGAAGCATTTCAGGCTCAAAACAAAGATGAGGCGATGGCCCGGCAAACGGATGTGGACGAGTCTATGGCCACCATTCGGGGTGCTATTAATGATATTCAAGACGAGGTTGCCGGTAAGGTAAAAGTCCGCAGCAGGGACGCGGGTGTTGGCCAAAAAGATGTGGAAGAACATCACACCATGCAGCAGCTTCAACAAGCTCAGCCCGAAATTGAATCCAATGCTGAAAAATTTCAAAAGAGTACCCAATTCAATACCCATGACCATCAAGAAGAATCCACAACCGTGGCGTCCCAAATGGCGGGGATTTTGGCCGATGAAGAGCTGGAAAAGCTCAAAAAGAAAGGTGGTAAAAAATCCACCACTCTAATGGAAAAATTAGATATTTTGGGCAAATTGGAAGGCGATTTTAAGCTTTTTAAATTTAAAGATCCTGAAAAACAAAAGGTCGTAGATGAGTTTTTTGATAATCTTAGCCGTATTAAAAACCTTAAAAAACGCTTGAATCAACTCGAGCACATCGAACGCGAGCACGAAGCCAAAAAGCGACGGGATCAGTAAAATGGCCCAGCAGCGTCGTAAAATGCGGGAACAAGACGCCGAAAAATTACTGCCCCTCTTGGCCGAATTTAACAATATGGCAAAAGAGCTGGTGCGCCTACTCAACCATAAAGTGGCCGTTAAAGAGAAAAAGGTTGCGGTCTACCTTACAGGTATGAGCCTTCCCAAAAATGCGAACATGAATGTGTCGGTTAAGCTGATCGACATTCGAAACACCGACGCCACAATGAAGGGCAAAGGCTCATTCAACGTGAAAATGCCTTGGGAGCGGGATGCAATGTCCGGCCCCTCTGGCGTTGTTATTTAGTTATTGGAGAGCTTCCGTTAAGCGCGGTTACGTATGTTCCTGCGAATTCTTAGAATCAGGTCAGCATGAACACCGACTACCAGGAATAGCGCGATGATGTGTTGCCAGGTGGGAAGGGCGAGCGCGCTTTGAATGCTTAGGACGCTGCCGATGGAAATGGGCAGGAAGAGGCCTAGGCTGGTCCAGAGGCCGGGATTGTATTCTCGGCGGCGGATGGCCATGGCGATGTGGGTGATGGCGTTGAAGAGGACGAGGTAAACGGGAATGAGGCCGAATCCGGGGGCGATGTAGACGGCGAGGAGTAGCAAAATGATAAACAGGAGCCAGATTTCGCCGATATTGATTTTGGCGATATCGAGGTCGGTGATGGCATTCTTGCCCAGCATTTTGTTGATATAGGCCTTAAAAGCGCCATGAGCGTGTTCTTCATATTGGTGAATCATATAGATGGGGAGTTGGAAAAAAGTCCAAAATAGGGGGCCCAGTTGGGCGTAAAGCAAGGGTGATAGCAGGAGCAAAATGGGTACAATCAGGACGGTGCTGCGGGACCATTCTGTTTCGACCCAATGAGTAATGCTGAGCTTGGTCATCATATTGCCATTATAGCGCGTTGCCTTTTTGGGGTGACCATAAGCTTTTTTAAGTTTCCGAATGGTTGTGTTAATATCCAAACCCATGCGCACATGTGTTATTCAACCGTCGGATTCCCTTCGGCCCCAGTTTAATATTGAAATTCCGGGGGACAAGTCGGTGTCGCATCGCGCGGCTATTTTCGGCGCATTGTGCGATAAGCGGGTAACATTTACGAATGTGCTGTTTTCCGAAGACTGTTTAAATACGATTCAGATTTTGAATCAATTGGGCGCAAAAATTGCCGTCGATCACGATCAAAAAACAATAGTGTGTGAGGGTGTCGGTCTTAAGGGCCTGCGCGCATCCGATCAATTGCTGGATGTGGGAAATTCCGGTACCGCGATTCGCTTGCTGACAGGGTTGTTGGCGGGGCAACCATTTACATCTCGCATTTCAGGTGATCATTCGATTCAAAATCGACCCATGAAACGGGTGACAGCACCCTTGGCCCTGATGGGGTCAGTCATTGCGGGCGATGAGCGAAACAATAATGTGTACCCGACGCTCACGATTCAACCCACCACTCAGCTGAAGGGCATTCACTATGAAATGCCGATTGCGTCAGCGCAAGTGAAATCGGCGCTATTGTTGGCTGGCATCTATGCATCCGGCACCACGACGGTTACCGAGCCGTTGCCTTGCCGCAATCATACTGAGTTGATGTTAGAAGCCTTTGGGTATCCCATTCAGGTGGCGGGGAATGAAATCTCGATTGAGGGAGGCCACGCATTACCTGGGCCCAAGGCCGATGTCATCATCGTGCCTTCTGATATTTCGTCGGCTGCATTTAGCATTGTTGGCGCGCTAATGAAGGGCGGAAAGCCCGGCGAATTGCTATTGGAATTGCACAATATCGGTGTGAATCCGACCCGATCTGATTTGCTGACCGTTTTGGAATTAATGGGCGCCAAAATTGAGCGCGTGAATGAGCGTATGGCGGGTGCCGAACCCGTTACGGATCTGCGAATTTATGCGTCTGAACTTCATAACATTTCGGTGCCTGAAAAAATGGTGCCAAATATCATTGATGAGATTCCTATATTGGCGATGCTGGGCTTGGTTGCCACGGGTGTGATGTCGGTTCGGCATGCCGAAGAATTGCGGGTGAAAGAGTCCGATCGGATTAAATCGATTGTGCAGCTGGTGCTAAATATGGGCGGTGAGATTGCCGAGTTTGAAGATGGGTTTGAATTGCTGGGCCCGGTTAAAATCCGGCCATTTGAAGTACAATCGAATGGCGATCATCGCATCGCTATGTCTGCCATCGTTACGGGCATTGCGGCCAATGTGCCCGCCACTGTTCACGATGTCGCCTGTATCAATACCTCGTTTCCGAACTTTTTTGACTGCTTGCCCTGGACGGGTGCCATTTGGAGTGTAAAAGGGG
>CANKTL010000046.1 GCA_947486405.1 bacterium | reverse complement strand
GTCAGCCAAATTGCCTTTTCCAGGGAAGGAATAGCCTGGCAAATCCATTTCAACTTCGGTAAGTGATGCAGTACATGGCGCGCTAGTCACGTTTTTTGGTAGGTCGATTAAGACCGGACCCGGGCGACCAGTATTGGTAATATAAAAGGATTCTTTTACAACACGTGGAATTTCGTTCGGATCTTTTACTAAATAACTATGCTTCACAATCGGAGCTGTGATGCCGTATACGTCGGCTTCTTGAAACGCATCTTTGCCCAATGCAGGAGTAATAGTTTGACCGGTTAATACGATCATCGGAATTGAATCCATTTGGGCGGTTAAGATTCCCGTTACGGTGTTGGTAGCACCTGGGCCACTGGTAACAAGGACGACGCCAGGGCGACCGGTTGCGCGTGCATAGCCATCTGCCATGTGTGTAGCGCCCTGTTCGTGTCGGACCAGGATCAATTTAATCTTGGAATCAACCAAAGCGTCGAAAATCGGGATAGCGGCACCACCGGGATACCCGAATATATACTCTACGCCGAAATTTTCGAGGCATTTTATTAGAGCTTCAGCACCAGTTAATGATTTTTTAGCCATTTTCTCTCCTCTTTTTCAATCAATTTTCAAAATATACCTTATATATATGCAATTTTAAATAGATTATATTGGATACATATCAATGTTACCGAATTATTTTACATTTTTCATACCACCCCCCGTTAAAAAAAATCAGTTTTAATTTAATTTACATAATTACAAAGCTATGGGATATATCAATTAGATGTACAAAATTATTTCGGTTCCGTCTGCCCCACAGTTAAGTCGGAGACAAATCACCCTGTTTAGAGAATTGCTGCGGGCTTTTCAAGCAGTGGTTAAGGACCATTTGCCTCTTATTAGCCATTTTTTCCCCATGCCGCCCGATCGCCTTGCAGAACTCTGCCATTTAATTAATGGGGCCTGCAAAATGACTCGAAAGGCCGGGGCCAAAAAAAATGATTTTAATGCAGTAGCCAAAAAGATGTTTGATCAAAGGCTTGAATTACACGCCATCGCAGACTTCCTTAAAATGACCTATCAAATCCTGGAGGACACGCTGGGCGGTGACATGGATACCCCACCCGGTATGGATCGACTACGAGCGTTGCAGCAGTTTTGCGACTCGCCCAACTTGAGCGTAGCGGTTGATGCTTCTTATGCGCATTTAAAGCCACCAGTTTCGAAAATAGGGATTTTATTTTGTGAAGGCGAAAACCCCGTCGTCGTTGGCGCGAGACTAATCGATAATTACCGTGACGAAGATACCAAAACCGCCCTGGTTTTTAATTGCAATTTGATATATTTGTTTAAGAATCCTACGGCGGAAGCCATCCATGCTCCGACATCCCACCGCACCGTCCATTTATTGAAACAGTACCAGCGTGTTGCCGCTGATCCAAAAGCGGCCGACTGGGCGGCCCTCGCTATGTATGCGGCAGCCCAATTTTGTGTGGAACGGCTTCACATTTTGGATATGGACCGAGTTCAGGCACTCATTCCTGAATTGATAGATGGGTTCCAATCAGATATCCAACGTCAATTTTTTGATACGTCCGTGGCATTTTCTAATATTGCGACTCATGCATTTACCAAGGTACGGCAATCAAGCGGCATGGCCATTGCCTATGATGGGTGGGGTCAATTTCATGGGGTAATCAACCTGCTGGGAAAAATGAGAATAAAAGTTGCCGAAGGTGAAAATCAGGATGAGTTGGCAGCGCCATTACTCAATGCTGTTCAACAACAGCGACTTCATCGAGCGGTTAATATTGCGTATTTGATTGGGGGTTCGGCATTGGCGATTACCATGATGTTCCCTTTAACACGGGCCATTTTATTGGGATTTGCCGAATTTGAACTTATATTTAGCGTGCTTCATTTCGGAAATTATTTACTCAAATATAGCCAACCTACTGGGTCGGTCGTGGTAGATACTAAGGCTATAAACGCATTGGGGCAACAGGCGTTTACGCTGCGCCTCGATCAAACTTGGCGCCAATGGATTACTAAGTACGTGGTGGCGTTGTACCCCGCTATTTCCTATGTGGGAACCAACATAATTTTAAATCAGTGGGTAACGCACCTGGCGTATATGCAATGGTCGGTTGGCGTGGCGTATCTGTTTCCGTTGCCAACTGTCAAAGACATGGCTTCAACTGCGGCGAACGACGAAGCCGAAATTGAGGATGAAGATCCTGATGAAACCGACCAAGAGGAGCAAATTGCTTGGGCGCTGTTCAAATTTTTTGGTAGCGGTGCAGCCCGAGTTTCAGCGCTCTTTTTGTTTTTTTACTTAACTGAAATGAATACCGACTATTACAGTCAATCAGCGCGCCACATGGATAATCTCGCTAATCGGGTGACCGAGATTGATCTTGATGGCGGAAGAGGCGAAGTTAATTTTGAGGAAAATGAATTTATTGGATGTGATGTTAATCGGGCACATTGGTGGCCATATGATTCTTCGTTTGAGATTATCTGTCGGTTTACTGAAGCGACAGCTATTAGCGCCGCCTATCATTTACCTTGGACCCGTATTTTTGCGTGGCTGAGCCCGCTCATTCGATTAGCACCGTCGCTAGCTAGCTGGTTGCTGTATCGCTGGGTTGTTGATCAAGACTGGGAGTTTGCGGATTGCCCTTATACCCCCCCTGGGGTGCCTGAGATTGGATATCAGGCTTAGGCCTATGCTTCGTGGAGTCCACCATCAATAGACCCAGGAAGCACAGCTAAATAGCCGTTACTTGGATCACCTATGACAGATTTTGATTCTGGTCTAGTAGAGGGCTCAGCGAACGGGACCACAAATCCATAAGGCCCATCATCAGCCCTTGAATATACAACCTCAGATCCATCGACTGACTGATCACCAATGCCTTGGTTGCCGAGATCATAGGTTACGTCAGGCACAAATTCGGCATCAAATCCCATTTTATGCCGAGGATCGTCAGCAGAAGCACCTTGACGGCCACCATAGGCACTAGCCGCCAGAAGCCCCCGGCCAACCGCTCTTCGTTCAACGGCGCCACCTGGCGCTTGGTAATGTCCATCTCCTAGCACCGGAACAAGGTATTGAGGGGAGTTACGAGGCGGGGGTACGGGTACGTTACTGGCGGTACGTGCTGCGGCAGCGTTTGAGACAGCGGCACCTAGTGTACCCGTTACCTTTGAAGCGCGGGGTGCTGGAAGATCGGGCGCCATAGTATTTGGATCATAGTGATCTTCTTCTTGCTGTTTTTTGCGAGCGCCATAATCAGCGGGACTTAAAGGAGATCCGACTTCCTGTGTGTCTTCATCA
Organism: bacterium; assembly: GCA_947486405.1. Taxonomy (GTDB): domain Bacteria; phylum Margulisbacteria; class Marinamargulisbacteria; order CANKTL01; family CANKTL01; genus CANKTL01. The sequence continues at coordinate 5,492 of CANKTL010000046.1, read as the reverse complement.
ATTTCATTGTATTGATGTCCTTGTAATTCTCGCTCTATTCTCCTCGTATAGTCTTTCATGTCCGTAAGTTCTTCACCTGTCGCTCTTAACGCTTCTTGATCCCTCTTCAAGCGCAGCGCGTTTTTCCGCGCATGTTTAATGGCACATATCACAACAACACCTGCAACAACCACCAGAGCAACACCCGCAACAGCGATAATAATGATAGTCACGCCAGAAATCGAGCCACCGCTAGAGGCACTGGTTGCCGAGGTTGGTACGACGCCCGATGAATTGGTTGGGTCACTCGCGTTGGCAGACGCATTAAAGCTTGGAAATAAAGTAGAGGTGACCCTCGTCGTGGCCCGAGTAGTAGTTAACGTAGTTGTTGTATTCGCACCCGGCAATCCAGGCGGTGGCGGGGGTGCCGCTGCAGCCGTAGTTGTGGATGAAGAGGACGACTGCTGAGTCTGAGAGGCTGATGCTGAAGCTGATGCTGAAGCTGATGCTGATGCTGATTCAGATGCTGATTCAGAAGCCGACGACGACGAAGACGAAGCAGCGGACGAAGTGGTTCTCTGGGTTGTGGTGGTCACAGGTGTTGTCGTGGAGGTTGAAGTCAACGTCGTTATTAAGGGCGCCACATAGGTTCTAAATAAATCTCTCGGGAAAGTGGGATCGTCAGGTGTTAAGCCATACAATTGAACTTCAAAACCGGTATTGGTAAACATGTGAGAGCCTCGCACCCCATCCGGCGCAGTCCAAGGCAATAAGGAAACTTCCGACATTTGCAGCTGCTGAACATCAATTTCGGCCCCAAAGACATCTGCATCAAAAAGACGAATACCAAAACCTGATTCACTGCCAGGTTGTCCCGGATCCGATATATTAAGCGGTTTTACAACAACGCGATCTCCCACTCCCAGTGTTAAAAGACGGCCGGTTGTTTCTGGACCACCGACCTCAAACGTGTCAACCACCCCTGTTGTGTTAAATCGAGCATAAGACACGGGTATATTAATAGAATAAGGTAAGCTGGTAAGCCCTTCAGTATCTGTCGCCGTAACTTTCAACTGAAGCATGCCACCCGCTAACGAAGCAGCATCACCTGCCGCCAGACTCGGCCTGCCACTCACCCAAATACCTTCAGGCGTTACTTGTATATTAAGCCCCAAATCAGAGGGAATGGGTGAACCATTTGCCATTGTTAAATTTAGGCCAAGTTGGTTGCTTGCATCATGTACATCTGTGAAAAGACCATAGGGAATTAAAAATCCGGGAATTTGGCTTCCGGTAACCATTGCCGGCGGCGCAACTGATAGCGCAGTTATTTGTGGGGGCGTATTAGCATCCGAACATTCCACGTCGGCAATGAACGTCGTCGACAAGCCAGATTGCGCTGAAACCACCGTACAATTGATTCTAAAGGGTCCTAATGGGATGGGAAGACCGGTTAAATTCTGCCTCAAATAAATGTTGCCGTCCGGGCTAACAGTAAAAATACCCCCGTTATCTGCAATCGAAATAGTGCTCGTAATATCATCAAATTGTTGCGTCAGCGACGAGATTTGCACCTTGGCAACCAACGCAGGCGCTATTACGCGGCGCGGTACAGACACTAAGGAGGTACCTGGCGCACTAATGCCGTAACTCATTCCGGGACCCAATGCCAGTTGCTTAAATCCAGGGGCAGACAAGACGCGCTCACCCTCACGAACCACAAAGGAATAGCTGCCTGTCGCCCTGTTTTGTACCAACAAGTAGACCGAAGAGGTCGGCTGCCCTGGAACCGCGCCTACAACATCTTTAATTGCCCAAGCTGCATCTCCATATACTGAAAATGTTTGCTTTCCGTCAGCTGGAAACAAATTAGAATACGGTTGCCGGGAATTGGGCGTTGCGCCGCGAGACGTCGCTACAGTCTCGTAATAAAAGGCACCCCGGACGCCCATCGCAAGCAATACCGCAGGCTGTCCATTGGGCGCTTTATCCATGGTGAAACCAACACCCGCATCATAAACAGGGTCGCCGTTAAAATTCCTGATCCCCGCGACATCCAGACCTAAATGGGCATCACGGTTAGGGTTAGTAATTAGACTACTGAAGAATGGTGACGAAGTTATCCGTTGGGCCGCCGTAAAAGCGTCGGCGTCGGCCGGAGAACTTGGGTTGAGACTAAATGCCCCAGGTAAAATACCTCTTTCGTGTCGTGTAGTGCCTGAAAACGCAGTATTAGAGTCCGCAAAAATTGCCACAACACCGCTATTGGGTTGTGTATTATAAGGCCGCTGGCTTCCCAATGGATTTACATTAGCGATGGACGAATTTCCGCCCTGTAGAGGCGCCGCCACTGCGACTTCTGTCGTCCCTTTTGCATTTACGTTGCCAAGTTCAGCGAATCGGAGATCAAACGGAACCGAGGTGTCTGTTCCTAGGAGAATTGATCCAGCTGGAGAACGCCCTTCAGGCACAACAGTTAACAAGCGAGTTATATTAAACCCGCCGCGCATTTGGGTCGCAAATTCCTGAACCAAGGCAGGATTGGTTTCTGTAAGCGGGCCATTAACAATCGCCACACAGCCTCTTTTTTGACCGTCAAATGCCACAAAATCGGGTGCAGATAAGTAAAACGACCGCCGTGTATCGGAGTAAATATCGCTATTTGCGGCACGTGCACCATTGGCACGATCAGCAATCAGAACCGAAGCCCCCAAGCCACTGCCCGCCGGACCTGTAAATAATTGAACCAAATCACCATCTACTGCCGTTAAATTGAGACCCGCCCAATTACCCGCTGCCGGGAATTGAAAGGCCAGCGCTTGAGAAGCCCCTGGTTTTCCGATCACCACATAGTGGTTCGCGCTATCACCAAACGCCCGTGCATCCAATCCGGCGCCCGTTTTACTCCCCGGCTCACCATTAATAATTTGGCAGCCCGGAACGGTCGAAATATCAACATTACCGCCGGCCACAGGCAAGTTTTCAGTTTGCAGCATATACACACGCCCCGCGTTGTTATTCACACCGGGTTCCCCGATGAGTAAGCGCCCATCGGTGGATTGCCGAATCCCAGTAATCGACTTACCAAAACTGGCGTGAGCACCATTGAGTCGCCATTCAGTACCCGACTCCACGCTTCGCACCACGACGTGGCCATCTTCTGTGGCATAAGCGATGAGCGGATTCGCAGACAATTCAGCAATTGACGCAAACAATGTCGGCTTTGAGGCTCCGGCTACCGGTATTACGCTAGATCGCCCATCAGATGAAGCCATCAATTCGGTAACCGTCCAGTTTCCTTTTCCCGTAAACCCTAATGCCTTTACATCCACATTAAACTGAGTTTCTTCGGTAGTAGCCCCTTTTGAGATTTCAAGCACGACCGATTTTGCCATATAGGTAGCGGTGGTCATAATGGAAGAGGTTCGCAATATGTATTTGCCGTTTTCCAACGCCAACGAAAAATCGGAATTTTGCCCTGCACCCGGTTTAAGGCGCATCGAAGTCACGCCAGCATCCTTGGCTATTTCCGTTACCTTGGTACCCACCGGCACCCCAGATCCAATCAACGTATTTACTGGCCTCGCTGACGGCAAGTCGCGTCGGCTTCGAGTCAAGCTTAGTGATTTTTGTGTATCTGAGCTAAAAACCCCCGTTAACCACGCTGGCACCGACGGTGCCCAAGATGTTCCAAACATAAGTATCCCCTTTCTTTTTCCCTCTAGAATGTCCCCCTCCTTTTAATTTCCCCCCAACGTGTATTAAACCTTATCGGCCGGCCTGGTCGGAGGAACTACCCTCGATTGCCGTTCAGGTGACGAGTGTGCTGATCCCATTGAGCTGCTGCTTCCGGCGACACTCACCGTAGAACCGAGCGCCAAACTCCAGTCATGTAGCCCCCTCGTTGTAGCACTCTTATTTTGCTTAGCCCGTGCTTCAAAAACTTCGCCCCTCTGAATCGAATACTCTAAAACTGAAATAAGTAGAGAGACCAAATCAAGGTATGCCTTCACGGGTGTATCCAGTTCCTTCAGAGATCTGGATATCTCGTGAAAAAACGCTATCATATGCGCCAAGCCCCTAAAACCCGCCATTGGGTTCTTCGCATTCGCAGGTGAATCGAGATATTTTTCTAGGAATGTGTCCAAAAAGGTAGAATAGCTATCTGCTATCGCTTTTGTAAATGCAGATACAAACCGCTTTAATCCGCTCTCGGGACGCTGAATTTTAGACATATCCGCAAATTCGTAAATATCTTTAATCAAGTTGCGAAGGGTTTCTGCTGACTGTGTAGCGACGGATTTCCAACCTAAAGGTGCTAAAGGCCGTATAACCGGAATTCCGGAGTGTTGAAAATATATACGGTCGCCGGAGCCTTTTGAACCCTTAACTATGGCTGACGGTGCCCCCTGAATATATTCATCCCAGTGCGGATCTTGTTGAAAGTGTGGATCTTGTAGAAAGTGCGGATCTTCATAGTGCCATGAACCATTGGCTCGCGAAGCTAGTTCCCCGTTTGGCGGCAGATGTTGAATGGGGACGTTATGGTGAACAGAAGGCATCGCTTGACTCGCCGCGGAAGGAGGTGGGGCGATTGGCCGAGGAAGCACTGCACCAAGTACGTTTTCATTGCCAATTCGTTTCGGAGCATCATGGACACCGTGATGACGCCGACCCGACCCTCTTAAACAATTTCCAAAACAGAACATTGAAACAACCTCCCTGCGCCATTCACCCTTAAGTCCGAAATATCAAAATTCTTGCGATTCTACGGTAAAGTTTGTGGGGTGTCACTAAAAATAAAACCCGTGATACACTAATTTCTTTATGACCACCTCACCCTTTAACGAATCGGATTATCGAGAACTTATATCAAGGATTAACAGCAGCTTAGACGCCTTAATTTTTGAGATCGAACACGAGTTGGTAAACAATATCAGTGGCAACATCGACCGCGAATTTCGGTTTGAAGTTATTCCGCTGCTGAGGCGCTTAAAAGAAGCCCGGAAGGAATCGGCCCAGGCCACGTTGTTTTTGGATTGAGGCTTACCCAAGTTTTAGCCAAACGAAGTGCTCCAGATTCCCCTTCGTGCCCGCCAATTCAGAGTCAGCGCGGTCCAAAAGTGTAAAGCCCAGGTCTAATATACCGGTCACCACCCGCGTCACTATTGCCTCACGTGTTTCCAGGTCCCGCACAATCCCACCTTCACCAATTTCACTTTTAGTGGCCTCAAATTGAGGCTTTATCATCACCACCAGTTCAGCAGGCGACGCAATTAAAGCCTGAATCGCCGGTAACACAGAGAGAACGCTAATAAACGATAAATCCATCACGACCAGGGAAATGTGCTCTGAGTCAGAAAGTTTATCGCCAGATTTTTTCGCAACCGCCTCACGAAAGGAATCCGGTGTCAAAAGCCGCGCATTCAGGCGTTCTAAAATCACCACATTTGAATTTTGCTGTAGCGACATGGCCACCTGCCCATACCCCACATCCACCCCAAACACTGTCC
>CANKTL010000045.1 GCA_947486405.1 bacterium | reverse complement strand
TTGCCGGCTATCTCAAGGCATTGATCGAGATAAATGGCCCCCAGAATGGCTTCAAACGCATTTCCTAAGATAGAAACCCGTTCCCGACCACCTGATTTTTCTTCGCTGGTCGAGAGCCGCAAATACCGATCCAAATTCAGAGAATTGGCATAAATGGCGCAGGCGGCATCTGAAATCAATCGCGCGCGACGCTTGGTAAGTTCGCCTTCCCGAGCCTCCGAAAATTGCCCATAGAGGTCCGCCGATACTACCATTTTTAATACCGCATCTCCCAGAAACTCGAGGCGTTCATTATCAAAATTATTTTGACCGACATATTGCTTCACAAACGAGCGGTGGGTCAGCGCAGTTTCAATCAAGGAAGGGTCTTGAATCTCGATATCAAAGCGACGGGCTAAGACGGCAACAAATTCAGTCATTAGCGAAATTTACCCAATAACCATTTGCCCCGAAGCACCAGCTCGACTGCCCAAAAATACGCAATACCCAGCACTATTCCGATGCCCACACCTACCACCGATCGGTAAAGCGTAACGCTCAATGGGGTATGGAAATGGCAAAACGAATTGACCAACGAAATCAAGCCGACTGATCCGATGCATAGAAAAAACCATATCCACTGTCGTGAAATTCGCCGATCGACCTGCAAAAACGCAAATAACAGTAACGGATACCCAATTAAAAATTCTTTGGTGCGGGGGCGAACGCGCAATGCTGTCTCGAGCCATTCCCGCATGCCGGTTTCGAAGCCCGGCACGCTAAAGGAAATGTAGTTGCCACTCCTAAGCAATAAAACAAACACGAACAGGACGCAAAACAATGCGGCTATTAAGGCGCCGGATTTCACCGGGGACACGAATAAGCGTTTAAATACATACCCAATCGATGCCAAGCGATGCGGCCGGAGGAAGAAGAAAAGCCCAATTAATAGCAGTGGCAAAATAAAGGCGATTTTGACGCCTGAAAAAATCTGAATGCCCAAAATAAAGCGGGGGTTTGAAAACAAGGCCGCTAAAAATAAGGCCCCGACTGCGCTGATGGCCACTGATTGCAATAAAAATCGGATGGCCAATATATGGCGATATACAAATGACACCGGTCGAATTTGATTTGGAAAACCAGCAATGACCGCAAAACTGGGAAACACGACACAGGCTAAGATTCCCATGAGCTGAATGCCCACCGACCCCCATCTTGAAAACAGAACCCCTTGCAATACCACTACCCCAGCGATAGCAACGCCAATCCAGTGCCGTTTCCGCATCTGCACAAATCGACGAAACAGCATGAGCGTACCCGCCAAAATGGCCAGCGTAATCAGGGCAGTTTCCCATTTAGATACGGCTTTAAAATCCATTAGACTGGTTTGTTTAACGGGAGAAATATTAAAATCATCGGCCTTAAGTCGTTTGCTGATCGTATTAAAAAACGCCAAATTGTCCGCCAAATATCCCGCCTTGGTGGGTTGGTCCAGTATGGGGTGTAAAAACAGAATTAAAACGCCGCGCTCATTGGCAGCCCGCACATAGCGGGCGATCACGCGGTGAACTGGGGTTTCTTTCATCTCCGCCGCCGGCACACTGTGCACGCGTAACACGCGGTCTGGCACCTTATACGAAAGCTCAAGGGCACCGGACTGGTCAAAGAACTCAATTAATCCAATGTTAAACACCGAATTTTGAATTCGCTTGGCCACCGCTTTGGTTTGATGGGGATACCCCAGGGCCGTATCACCGTCGAAAATAATCGTGTTGGCCCCCACAATTTCAGAGGCTTCCCGAAGTTTAAATCGAATCAGGTCATCGTTGAGGCGGTAACTGTTGCGCAGTCTCGGTACCACTTGAAATCCGCGCGCTTGAATCTTGGTCCAGACCTCGGGGGAAAAGCCCAATCCGATGGTTTTTAGGTCATCGCCTTCGTCCAAAACCGCCACACTAGTTGGGCCCGCTTCGACCACCCGATGCTCACCCAATTCTTTGCGCAAGGCCTCGCGAATTCGTGACGCCGTGGCGGCATCATCCGCGATTAGGACCTGAAAATCCGCGCCACCGGTTTCAGCACTGACACTATTAAAGAGGCTGCCACCGATACCCAGACGTTGCATACCCCGCAGGTCGGCGGCCGTATATACACTAACCTTGCCCGCGATCATCAGTGATTCGGGCGTCTCTTCCTCGATCGCAATTCCGGTGATATCCGTTTGGCTGGCCAATATCGACAACATTTTGTCGCCGGGAATCCCACTAAGTCCCGCCAATTTTTGCACTTCTGAATACGACATAATCATATCAACGGTGCGGTTATGTCGTTCAAATTGCACGCGGCGCCAGACCACATTTAAGGACGTCAAAATCCCCAAAATAATCAGTCCTACCAGCATCCATTCTGCTTTTCCGGTTACAGATCGATGTTTTAACGATAATAAGTTTTTTGGCATTAATACTTCCTACTTTGATTGAGTTGTGGCGTGTAAAACCGCTTGGATAAAGGGATCCAGCTCCCCGTCTAACACGCCTTGGACATCTGATGTTTCACAATTAGTGCGATGATCTTTCACCAACGAATAGGGATGAAGCACATACGAGCGAATTTGGTTGCCCCAGGCGATTTGCGAGCTATTTCGCAACGCGTTTAACTGGTCTTTAAACTGCTCTTTTTGCAACAAAATCACCCGAGATTTTAATAATTTTAGAGCGGTTTCTTTATTGGCCCCCTGAGACCGGCTATTTTGGGATTGGACAACGATACCGGTGGGAATATGGGTGATCCGAACGGCCGAATCCGTTTTGTTGATGTGCTGACCCCCTGCCCCACTAGCGCGAAAAGTATCCACCCGAATTTCAGAGGGATTAATTTCTACTGTCCCCGTGTTGTCTTCGATTTCGGGTAGCACATCCACGCCCGCAAACGAGGTTTGGCGCTTTCCGTTGGCATTAAACGGTGAAATCCGCACCAAGCGATGAATACCGACCTCATTTTTCAAAAAGCCAAAGGCATTTTCGCCCCGTACCAAAATCGTGGTCGATTTAATCCCCGCTTCATCGCCCGGCATTACATCCACGATTTCGTACGGATAGCCATGGGCATCAATCCAACGCACATACATGCGCATTAGCATTTCGCTCCAGTCCTGGGCATCGGTGCCACCCGCACCCGCATTGATCGTGAGTGTACAGTCATTTCCATCAAATTCCCCCGACATCAGCGACTGCATTTCTAATTTTTCAAAACTGGCACGCCACGCTGAAAATGCGGTCTCGGCTTCGGCCAATAGGGCCGTATCATCCGGCTGCTCGGTCATTAACTCCATATAAACACCCAAGTCATCAAACTGACCCTTACACGTGTTATATTCCGCTAATTTGGCTTTCAGCCCATTTAATTTTCGCACCACGGCCTGGGCGGCTTCGGGATTGTCCCAAAAGCGATCATGCCCCATTTCAACATCTAATTGGCGAACAGACTCATGAAGTTGAGCCACGTCAAAGATAGTCTCCCAAAGCCGCCAATTTTTTCTGATACTGAATCAGTTGTTGCTTGATGTCATGAAGCATTATTCTTTTTCCGGAAGCCCAACGATACTCATACGGCAGATCATGCTCAGTGCTTCTTCTGCGATATTTAAAAGCAGAATTTGAAACATCTCAAAGGCCTCAACTTTATATTCAATTAATGGGTCTTTTTGACCCCAGGCGCGCAGACCAATACCTTCACGCAGCACATCCAAATTATGAATCTGATCCCGCCATTTTCGGTCGACGGTTTGCAACAGCACACGCCGGGTAATTAGCTCATCAAATAAACTCGGTGGGTATTCCGACTTGCGGTACCGATAAAACTGCATCAATTGATCGCTTAGGCGCTTTTTAAGCTCAGTGACATTCTTAACGCCAGCGTTAATTTTACCCAGATCATTAATAGGAAAAGTCGCAAATAGGGATTCTCCGACTCCTAAAATCCATTCGTCCGTCAATTTCTCAGTGTCCGTAATCCCCTGAGTTTGGTTTTTAATCACGATGTCTATCAAGTCGTGAACTTTCGGCTCAAGGTCTGACATTTTTAGCAATTGATCGCGCAACGTATAAATCGTTTCGCGTTGCCGATTCACCACATCATCATATTGCAGCACCTGTTTTCGCACGCCAAAGTAATATTGCTCAACCTTCTTTTGGGCCTTTTCAATCGAGCGCGACACCATGCCGTGTTCGATGGGCACATCGTCTGGCAATCCTAGCGTGTCCATAATCTTAATAATGCGATCGGACCCAAACAATCGCATCAAATCGTCTTCCAACGAGACGAAAAACCGCGATTCCCCTGGGTCGCCCTGACGCCCGGATCGGCCCCGTAGCTGATTATCAATCCGCCGAGACTCGTGTCGTTCGGTACCCAACACAAACAGGCCACCCAACTCTTTAACGCCCTCTCCCAGCACAATATCTGTACCTCGGCCGGCCATATTCGTGGCAATGGTAACCCCATTCTTTTGGCCCGCTTGGGAAATAATTTCAGCTTCTTTTTCGTGGTATTTGGCATTTAGTACCGTGTGTGGCACGCCTTCTTTGCTCAATGTCCTACTCAATAATTCAGATGCTTCGATTGATATCGTGCCCACCAACACCGGCTGACCCGTCTGGTAAATTTCTTTAATGGTTTTCACAATCGCAATCTGTTTGGCGGCCTTGTTTTTATATACAAAATCGCCCTGATCTTTACGGATCATTTCTTGGTTAGTTGGGATCGGTACGACCGCCAAGTTATAAATTTTAATAAATTCTTCTTCTTCAGTCTGCGCTGTTCCCGTCATCCCCGACAATTTTGGGAATAAGCGGAAATAATTTTGAAAGGTAATGCTTGCCAAGGTTTGGCTTTCTTCCCGCACATCCAATTTCTCAATTGCTTCGATCGCTTGATGTAGCCCATCTGAATACCGTCGGCCATCCATTAATCGGCCTGTGAATTCGTCGACGATTACCACTTCGCCATCTTTCACCACGTAATCGACGTCGCGATTGTACAAATGCAACGCCTTGAGGCAATTCACCACCATATGCGCCGTTGACATCGTTTCAACGGAATACATATTTTGAATGCCCATCAATTTTTCGATTTCATGGATACCTGGTTCGGTCAGGACTACGTTTTTATGCTTCTCATCCAATTCAAAATGAGTGTCTTTTTCCAAAAAGCGAATTTGCTTGGCCACTTCAATATATTGGGCCGTGGATTCTTCGATCGGGCCTGAAATAATCAGCGGTGTTCGCGCCTCGTCGATTAAAATACTGTCGACTTCGTCAATAACGGCGAAATTGCGCCGAGACTGCACCACTTGGGACCGTTCCATCGCCAAGTTATCTCGCAAATAATCAAATCCAAACTCATTGTTGGTTCCGTACGTAATATCGCATTCATAGGCCAATCGCCGCTCTTCAAAACTCATGCTGTTTTGAATCAGTCCGACAGATAGCCCCAGAAAATGGAATACTTTTCCCATCCACTGGCTATCCCGTTTCGCCAAGTAATCGTTTACGGTCACGATATAAACGCCCTTGCCCTCTAGCGCATTTAAATACGCGGGCAACGTGGACATCAGGGTTTTACCTTCCCCCGTTTTCATCTCCGCAATGTTGCCTTGATGCAGGGCAATACCGCCCATTAACTGCACATCAAAATGGCGCATTCCCAGCGAACGAACGCCAGCTTCTCGCACCACGGCAAAGGCTTCAGGCAAAATATTATCTAAAGTAATGGATTTATTGGCTAAGCGTAACCGAAAATCGGCCGTTTTGCCTTTTAACTCGATGTCAGAAAGACCCTTTAATTCGGCCTCCAACTCACCAATTTTCTCAACAATTGGTAAATACGATTTTATTTTTCGAGAATGGGGATCCCCCAGGACTAATTTTTTAACCCACTCAGACCAAGACATAGCGTCGATTCTAACCGAAATTCAAGTTGGTTACTAGTAGAACATCGAGTGGATGAAAACCCGGCCTGCAGGCCGGGAGCAAAGCGATTGCGTCTATTTATATTTGGCTCGGCATGCTTCGCGAGCACTCCCCCTCGGAAAACAAAGCTTGCTTCGTTTTCCTCCTAAAGCCTATCTTTTCAATGTAAATCCTTCAGCTGGATGAAAATCCGGCCTGCAGGCCGGGAGCAAAGCGATTGCGCATCTTTGGCAGGAGCCAAAGTAAGTAAAATATAAATAAGGAAACGAGGTGTTTAAAAACCTGAATTAATTCAGGTTTTTAAACACCGAGTCGTATATTTTCTGGTAGACCTTCTCGGACATTGGGATCATTTCAAGTGATTTTGACTTCGCTTCGGCCAAAACATTGGCTGGAATGTGGCGTTGCACTGAGGCTTTCATTGTTTCATCTAAGCGCGAGAGAATAAACGCAATGACCTGAGGGCGTTGTTTACCTAAAGAGGCTCCAATTTCAGCGTAATCGGCGTCAGGAGTCGGGGTCGGGGTCGGGGCCGCGATTGGCTTCACCACCTCCACTACAGCTTGGACAGTAGCGGCCGCAGGCTCATTGGATTCCAAGGGGATCTCGGCCGAAAATGGATCTACGTCAGAATCCGAATCCGGAGTATCGTGGCCCAGTGAAACAGGCTCATCGAACGGATCGGTATCTCCCATTGGTGCACCACCCAACACTTGGGTTTGGGTTTCGCGAATTAAATTAATCTTCATGTCAGCACTAACAGGCGGTAAATTATCAATGCCCGTGGTTAATAACTGTGCACTTCCCTTGGACAATCTTTCCAATACACCGCGACCAGCAGGCCCTAACAGGGACAATAACAATTGGGCTTTAGATTTACCGTCCATCATCGTACTGGCACCTCTGATTCTTGAAGCCACTGCTCCATCACACGGGCCACTTTTTCAGGATCTGTAGTGGCCAACTGGCGCAGGGTGTCGATTTCGGTATCCAACTCGGGCGAGCTTGTGGCCCCTGTACTCGCTACAGCAGCTTCGCTATCCGAGGAATTTAACCAGCGCCACATTCGTCTGATATACGCGGTTAAGCCTTTAAATAGCTTGATAACCCCATATCCGACCGCACCGATGGCGGCAATCGCGAGGATCCCAATCCCAATCCATTTCAAAATACCCAGCCACGGACCGCCTCTGCCTTCACCCGCCTCAGACGCCGTGGTTTGTGCATCCCCAGTTCCAGAAACGCTCCCTACAACCGTGTCATCCCCCGTCACGACGGCGGTGTCTTTTTCGGGGGCAGGTGTGGGTTCGGGTTCAGGGGGCATAACAAAGTCAGATTTGGACAGTGTAATGGTGTCGCGGCCCTTGGTATAACCCACCGCGCTACCGACCGTGGAAAACAAGGTCTTTTTCTTAAGTGGTGTTAGGTTTGCATCAGCCATTAGTTGATTTAACACAATCGAAACCGAGATTTTTTTCACGTCTGGTACATCTGCCGTACTTTTTGGCGGGTCCATTTCAGTGCTAACCGACACCCGATAACTATGTTTATTCATGATTTGACCCATTTGATCTTCCGCTTTCTGGGTCAGGTCCGCTTCGTAACTTTTTTTGTACGCCAAAAAATCTTGGAGATTTATTTTTTCGCCGGGTTGCCCAGCGTCCTCTTTAAGCGAGGCGCCTTTTGCCTTTTTTTCAACAATACCTACCTCAGCAAGCCGTTGGCCAATTCGATCCGCATCACTAGCTGGGGCATCGCTCATCAGCTCAGAATTTTCCTCAAAAACCTGTGAGTTATGAAAGGCCGCGTCAATATCCGAAATTCGGGCTGTTTTGGCGCCCACTTTTTTTCGCATCCGCTCAAACACGCCTTCGGATAAAACGTGGCCATCAGTATCCACAACGGTTACATTTTCAGGTTGCAAGTTCTCTACTGCGTTGGATACCAATTTAATAATGCCGTACACCGTTTCATCATTGATGCGTTTAATATAGGGTCTACGGCGCACCAAAATTGCTGCCGTTACCGGTGGCTGGGCCACTGCAAAAAGGCGCTGCTCAGGCATTACCACTTGAACCTTGGCGCCTTCAATTGATTCTAATTGGATAATGGCTTTTTCTAATTCACCCGAAATGGCTCGAATAAAACGAACCCGTTTATCAAAGTCGGTAACACCCATGTTAGAGGCGTTATCAAAAATTTCGTACCCCACGATGCCGCCGGCAGGAAGGCCTTTTAGCGCCAAGGATTTTCGGGCTTCTTGCATCCGATCCCGATCCACCAACACGTCAACATATTTTCCTTTTTGTTCGGTCTCAAACAAAATTCCCGAATAACTCAATTCGCGGGCAACTGCCGATGCCTGAACTGCGGTTAGCTGAATATACAGCATTTCATATTTCACTTTTTTATTACGCAGGTCATCCTGCTCTTTTTGCTCGGCCACTTCTTCGTCCGTCAACGACGACTCAGCGTTTGGGGAGTTTGCATCCTTATCTGGCGAAGCAATCATGCGATAAATCGTAAAGCCACCACCCACAACCACAACGATCGCGATAAAAGCGATAATAATGGTCCGAAGTCCACCACCACGCGAGGACTGCGAAATATTGTCGGCGGGCCCGTCGTGGCCGTCGAGGTCGTCGTCTAAGTCAAAGGTTTCCGGCATTCAATCTCCTCGTTTAGGCCTTAAATCGGCATTTGTTGAATTTCTTTGAACGACTGAACCGCAGTGGTCACAACAGTCGACGCCAAACTAATGGCCAAAGACAATTCATTTACAGCTAGCATAACATCTTCTACAGACGCTTGTTTCTCTGCATATTTTTTAATTAAATCATTGGTTTTAAATTCTACTTTTGAAATGTTTTGGAGAGACTCTACGGCCGCTTCCAACATGATTTGAAAAGGCGCTTGGCTCATTTCCGATAGCGCTACCGGCGCCGCTTTTGGCACCTTTTCGAAATCAGGTGCGCCTTCAACTTGACTGAGTAATACTGGGGTAA
>CANKTL010000044.1 GCA_947486405.1 bacterium | reverse complement strand
GATAACAGGCTTATCTCCCCCAAGAGTTCACATCGACGGGGAGGTTTGGCACCTCGATGTCGTCTCGTCGCATCCTGGAGCTGGAGTAGGTTCCAAGGGTTGGGCTGTTCGCCCATTAAAGCGGTACGTGAGCTGGGTTCAGAACGTCGTGAGACAGTTTGGTCCATATCTGCTGCAAGCGCTGGAAAATTGAGAGGAGCTGTCCCTAGTACGAGAGGACCGGGATGGACACACCGCTGGTGTACCAGTTATCCTGCCAAGGGTAAATGCTGGGTAGCTATGTGTGGACGGGATAACCGCTGAAGGCATCTAAGCAGGAAGCCCACCTCAAGATAAGTTTTCCCATCCCTTTAAGGGAGTAAGACCCCTTGTAGATCACGAGGTTGATAGGCTGGGCGTGTAAGCGTAGCAATACGTGTCGAGACTTTACTAAACAAGTTTTGATCTGAGTCTTCGGACAAGGTGATAAATGCGTTCATTAAAATCTTTAGCGGACCAGTACTAATCGGTCGAGGTCTTACCTATCGACGGTTTAGATCCAATAGCGTCTTAGTTAAGTAGATTTTTAAATCTTTAGTCGCAAAGTAAATGATTGGGTATTCTTTTTGGTCACTATAGCGAGAAGGAAACACCTGTTCCCGTCCCGAACACAGAAGTTAAGCTTCTCCGCGCCTATGGTACTGCTGGGTTACCCTAGTGGGAGAGTGGGTCGTGGCCAAGAACAATGCCCAATCATTAAATTTCAATTCAGTTTCAAGATTCTTTAATATTCAAAAAAAACCAACAATATTCAAATAAACAACTATCATTTGTTAGCTTTGCGAACTCGAATAGTGTTGTTTTTTTTATTTTATTGCTGAAAATTAAAAAAAGTGGCAATTTATTTAGATTCAATACGATAAATAACTAGTATAGACTTTGCTTTGGAGGGATTTTTAATGATGACGAACTTAAAAAAATGGCTTTTATTGAGCCTGGTTGTAGGTGTGACTGCAATTGCGACAGGTTGTTCTTTTATTAAGGACCCAGTAATTGGAAAGGATGGTACGCCTTTAAGCTCGTAAGCCATGATCGTAACTTCTCCCAATGTTATTGCGGTATCAGATGGGAAATCGGTCACAATCAGCGCAACGCTAACGGGAACTCGGTTCTCGGGTGTGGATTACCGCTCAGTCACCATTAAATCAAGCAATCCTGCGGTTGCGACTGTAACCCTATTATCATCAGGTGAGTCCGGCTATTCATTTAAATACAATGCGATTTCACCGGGTAAAACCTTTATTACACTCCGGTTTGATAACAATCCCGATACAGATACGACATTTGAGGCGACGGTCTATGCGATTGAAACAGTTCAATCACCGGTAGTTGTGGCGCGCCCCAGTGCTGCCCGGTTGACATGGGCCGTACCTACTTCCAATACGGCAACGGCAGTCCGAATCTATCGTGATACCGATAATAACTTCGCTAATCCAACCGTAACCAATCTGGATCTCAACGCCACGAGCCATTTAGATACCGGATTAACCAACGGTACTAAGTACTTTTACAAAATCGTCCTGGTGGACGCGGATGGTGCGGAATCAACAGCACAAGTCATTACTGTGACCCCGACAGCCTCTAGCGGTACCGATAATCCGACCAGTGGTATTCCTGGCGACAATCCGTTGAATAATGTACCTAACAATACGCCTAATACACCGACAGGTAATGGGACTCCAACCGGTAATGGAACGCCAACTGGTAACAATGCCCCGACCGATAATGTAACCCCTACCAACAATGGCACACCTACCGATAACGGCACACCGTCCGGGAATCCAGCAAGCGGTGCCCCTGTGCCAAGTGATAACGTTGCTCCATCGGTGCCACAAATCACTGAAGTGCGAGTCGTTGACGATAACAAGGTTCGTATTACGTGGGCAGCTCCGACTGATTCAGACCTCACAACCATTAACGTGTACCAAGATGGCCAAGTAATCGCTACCTTCACGCCAGCAGATTTTACAACGGGCGTGTATACCTAACTAACACCGGCCGTCAGTGTGGGTGCCCATACCTTTAAAGTTGGGTTTTCGGATGGCGTTAATCCCGAAACATTGAGTACTGAACAATTAATTACGGTCGCACCTATTGTAGACACCATTCCCCCGACAAGACCCACCATCTCCAATTCAGAGGTGATCAATTTTAATCAATTCAAAATTGACTGGACGCTATCCGCGAGCGATACAGACATTACGACCATTAATGTGAAGAAAGATGGCGTCATTGTTCAATCGATAAGACGATCTGATGTTGTCGGAAACGCGTTTACTTACACCAGTCCGGTACTACCTGATGGCACTTACTCTTACACTATCGAAGTTACAGACGGTACTAATACCGTGCTAAGTTCGGCCGCGGTTGTAACCATCGCTGACTTCCCAGTTGTGACCGAAGTCAACGCGTTTAGAATTCCCAGCACGAGCCGAGTGGCAGTTGTTCCCATTGCTACACCAGCTGGGCGACCGATACAAGAGTTTGTGATCCGAGATAAGCACAACAACGTCACGTCTGTTTTAGGGACTATGTTGGCTGGCCAAGTCCCATTCTTGACCGACTTTTTAGCCACAGGAAACCATGAGATTTTAGTTGAGGCCGTTGACCAAGGCGGTAAGATCTCTACGACCGTTACCAGCTCAGTGGTAATTCCGGTTCCCACCGTGAATGCGGGTACGGCGACTTACACCTATGTAGCTAAAACTAACAGTCCTCAGTCCGGCGGTATAGCGGTGACACTCAACTGGACGACCTCACCAAACGTTCTGGTGGACACATCGATAGTGGTATTGAAGTCCGTTGGTACACAATACAATGGCAATCCTAACTTAGGGTTACCGGCCGGAGTTGAAGAAATAATAGTGCCGAGCGGGGTTAGTTCCTATTCAGAATTCTTGAAAGAAGGCAGGCCCGTTTATTACCGAGTGTATGCAAAATCAGGAAATAGCTACGGCTACAGCTCCTCGACAGCCACTATAAATCCGTCAAACTGGTACGAGGTTCCGGATGCAGACAAACGATTCTGGGGCAATAATGTGGATCCCAACAACCCGGCGATTAGCTATCTAACGACAGATAAAAGTCGTGTGAAAATGTTTTACGTGACATCTGAAATTCCAGCGGCAGATTTGGCTGGCTCGGCCGTGATGAGAATTGTTTATACGCCGTTTGAAGTTACAGCTAACTTGGATGTAAAACAAAAGTTCCTAACCAACATTGTGGGTAACACCCCGTTGGTAGTAAGGCAAGCAGTGGCAGATCCGTTATTTGCAGCTGGAACTAGTTTCTCTCTCAATCCAGTGGCCCCAAACACGCCTGAGGTGGGTCAGACCTATTGGGTTGGCGTTAGAAAAAGCGATGGAACAAACGTGTTTCAATACCAATTTACCCCTACAAGAGAGTCAGACGTAGTGCCGCCATTATCCGGTGTTTATCATTCATATGGAAATACGGCTGCTAGAAATCCGTCATTACGAGGCAGCGTCACAATTATGGAGAATGGTACTGTTGAAGTTGCAGGGGCATCCAGAAAACCAATTTTTGGTGTGATAAAGTATCGAACCAAACAAGACGGGGAAATTGTGGTTTACGATACGAATGGCAGTATCGCCGCAACCTATTCGTTTAACCTTTATTTTCAGAGCGATATTCAGAAATGGGGCTTCAATTTGTTCGTGAGAGGTAACAAGTACGAGAACCAACAGTATCAAGAATACTCGCCGGTTCCTTAATTGATTTTGCTCACTTTGGCTCCTGCCAAAGATTCGCAGTCGCAAGAGAAGGCTTAGCCTTCTCTTGCTCCCGGCCTCCGGCCGGATTTTCATCCGAACTTGGCAATATTTTTAGGGGTTGAGGGGAATTGAACTCGGCGAGTAGGCTTGAAAAACTAAATGCTTGCCCTTATTCCATTTACTTTAACCCTTGCCATCCCAGCTTTTTCATACCAGTAATTTTGTCATTCCGGCGAAGGTTGGAATCTACTTCTTTACTCGTAAACCCGAGTGACGCGACTTCCCATCCTACACAAAATTTCGTACGGAATTGTGCCGCATTGAGTGGCAAAATCGGCTAGGCTAATTGTTGAATTTGGGCCAAAGAAGACCACTGTATTTCCAATTGATATCGCATCGGTTGAACCGATATCTACCATTAGCGAATCCATTGTGACTCGGCCAACTTGGGGATAGCGTTTGCCGTTGATTTCTACTTCGATTTTGTTGCTCGCAGATATCGGGATGCCATCGGCGTATCCGATGGGAATCGTGGCGATGCGCGTATCGGTTTGGCAGGCGTAGGTGGCGTTATAGCTCACGGTTTCGCCGGCCTTAAGGTGGCGGATTGCCCCAATACTTGATTCCAGTTGAACACAGTTTATATAGGTCAAAATACCCATACGAACCATGTTGAATTTCGCATCCGGGTAGTTCAAAATGCCAGCGGAGTTGGCCATGTGAATCCAGTCAAAACGATGCTGGGCTGACGCGGACTTAACCACTTCATTAAATCGGGTGAGTTGCTGTTGGTTTTTGGGAGAATTCACATCGTCTGAACAGGCAAAGTGAGAAAATAGTCCGCTGAGCCGAATACAGGGTGACCCAGATAAAATTGACATCAAAGTAGGGACGGTTTCGGGTAAGCATCCCAATCGTGACATACCCGTGTCCACATTAATATGCACATCTAACGATTTGCCAGCCTGCAGGCAGGCCGCAGCCAGCCCCTGAGCTGTCTCAGGCGTATAAATGGTTGCCGTCAGCTGATGTGCGATAAATTCGGCGTACTCGCTGGGCTCAGGCTCGGTGAATACCAAAATCTTGGCGATGATACTTAAATTCCGCAGTTCGATAGCCTCTGATAAATATGCGACTGCTAAAAATTCAGCGCCATTTTGAAGGGCGCGTCGGGCAACGGGTTCTACCCCCAAGCCATAGGCATTCGCCTTCACCACACACATAATGGCGGTGTCAGGTTCTACTAAATCACGCGCATGTTCAAATGCCTGATCGTACTGAAAAAAATTGATTCTGGCAGTGGCGTGAGCAGGTAACCTCATGGTACCTACAATAGCGGACCAAGGGCGATTGATCCATATTCTGGAATGAACCCTGTGCGTTGCTGCGGTTTTTCTGTATAATCGGGGCTGCTGAAATTAGTTTTGATGGAGAGCAGGAAGGGCGTTGTTGTGGTCGTGAGTTACGCATTGGGTCATAAAAGTGAAGCAGATAAAGATATTCCGGTTCTGGGCGAAGATAGCCCAGATGTAATCACGTATTCCAAGCGTTTGGTTGTTTCGCTTACCCGCCAATGTCGCAATGATTGTCCGTATTGTGCGTTTAAACGCCAAGACAATTTAGCCGTTCCCTATTCCACAATCAAACAAGCTAAAGCGGCGCGAACCACGGGTGCCCGTGAGGTGTTATACCTTGCCGGTGATCGCCCAGATCGTTCGGCTGAGATTCGCTCAACGTTGGATTTATGGGGTTTTGATTCCTATTTAGATTATTTATATACCGTTTGTGAATTGGGCTTTTTAGAAGGCTTAATTCCTGTTATTGAACTGGGCTTTTTAAGTCCGCAAGAACTGAAACGTCTGTCTGAAATCTCAGCCATGACCCGCATTATGCTTGATAGCGTAGACGCCGAACGCTTTGACGAAATTTATCCCAAATCACCCGGAAAACGCCTTGATACCCGATTGAAAAGTTTGGAGTGGGCAGGCAAGCTGAGTTTCCCTACGATTACTGGAATTATGGTGGGCATTGGCGAGTCTAAAAGCCATCGCAAAGAATTATTGAATCAAATCGCGCAAGTCCAGAAGCAATATGATACGATTCATGAGGTAGTCATTCAAAATTTCGTGCCTCTGCGCGGGACCCGATGGGAGTCTCATAAACCCCCAACCCGAGCAGTGATGCTGGAAACCGTTGAAATGGCGATGGAAATACTACCCAGTGGCGTTTCGGTGACGGTGCCAATCGATCAAAATGAAGGTTTTGAAGATTTTATAAAAGCCGGCGTTCGCGACATCGGATCCGTTTCCGAAGGGTATCCGATAGTATTTCCCGGTAAACCACCGATTAAAGAAGCGGATATCCGCGAGATGGTATCGAAAATGGGTTATCGTTTACAACAACGGTTCCCATTACGGTTAAAAGCCATCAAAAATGGGCAGTATTCAAGTAAGCTCGGACAAGTATTTGATGCTTACCGGTATAAAATAAAAAAAGAGGAGCAGGAGCGATTAAAGAATCAGCGATAAATATCCAACAATTCGTTTCCGCACTGGTTAACAGTGTCGGTGGTTCTTCGTCTCCTCTAAAACCCAAATCATCCGCCAAAGCAAAAGACCCGTTATTGGCCTTTTCTGAAGTCCTTAATAAAGTGGCACCAGTCGATATGACTGCCTTTAAAACCGACATGAACGAGGATGGGGTCAAATTCTTTAAAAAAGCCGCAACCGACGCCACGCCGCTCGATCGAAAAACCGATCAGTCCGAGTCGCTCGAGCTGGGCGACAAATCTGCAAAGCCGGGTTCCGATTCCCCCAAAGACAAATCAGACAACCGGGGATTCCAGTTGGCGCAGTTGCTCAATCAACTTCCCACTGTTGACGGGCAAAAAGTCCCCATCACCCCGCTGCTAATGGCAGTGGTAAATGAACTGGTGCAATGGAAAAGTATCCAAGATGGCAAGGGCGTAGATGTAAAAGTCAAAGATTTGCCGCTACGGATGGTTTTGACCCGTGTAGAAGGTAAGCTGAACTTGGTTTTATATGCCGCGGGGGAGCTAAAAAAAGAGCTAAATGAGCATCACAAAGAGCTCGTTGCCCTGCTCAAGAAAAAAGACATAGATTTATCGGGTTTAAATGTTCTAGAATTAGGAGACTACGTGAAACAACCGTCCGGAAGTGGGAATCGCCACTCGGGACAGCAATCTCGAAATTCAGATTCAGAAAAATCACTTGTACAATTTGATACACTAATGAAAGGAGACCATTATGACATCACCACTCTCTAGCAGTTTATTATCCGCATCCAACCCGCTGACATCGGCGTCTCAATTTAATACGAATTCAACCACCGCCGCCGCAGGTACGGGCACTGGTGCTCCGGTTAAAGGCAACGAAACTTTTGAGAAAAACTTCGGTGCGATTTTTCAAATGAATATGGAATTATTTAAAAACCAAGCCTTATCTGCGTTTGGAAATGAAGACAACCCGTTTGGATCAAATGGGGGAGGCCAACAAAACTCAATTGGGGACTTGGCAACCAAGTTATTTCCCTCGGCCTCAACTGCGGGGAATTCATCCGCAACGGGGCAATTAACCTTAGGACAAGTAATGGGACAAATGATCGGGATGACCGTGCCGTACGAGACGTTTAACGACAAGCTCGGTCAATTAGCGCAAAAAACCGGAAAAGTGGTGGGGGTTTTTGAACGCGATGGGACGTATTTCTTGAAATTGGAAGATGGCACATCGTTGCCAGCCGTTTTCAGGAGTGCTGACCCCGCGTCACAAGTAGCCCCCGCCGCATGACGACCACAGCGAAAGCCTCGAGCAATTATTATCGGCAAATTCGTTTAGGCCCCGCTATCGGGGACTGGACGACTTACCGGGCAGATGACGATCAAAGCCCACTTCGCACGGCGGATGAGCTCCCAGTGGCCTTTGATAGCCTTCCTGCATCGCAGCTTAAACTGGCGTTAAAGCTTCATTACCATTTGGCGGATAAATTGACGCATCAACTCAGCCACGGGCTGGATATCAAAGTTGAACTTCATTCGGTGGATGTGTTGCAAATTCCCTATAACTCGTTTGTGGCGGGCCTAACGGATCGGCTGATTCAGTCACGCTGGCAAGTGGGCCGCTGGGGTTGGTTTCATATGTTAATGGACTGGTCTTTCGCCTCGGTGGTTATTGACCGCTTGGTGGGTGGCAAGGGTCAAGAGTCCAGCACCCCATCAGCCGAATTTTCAGACTTAGAACTCGATATTTTAGATACTCAAATGACGGAATTTGTGGCGCCCTATACATCCACCTGGAGTCCCTTGATTGAGCCCCACGATATTGGCCTTTGTTTCGCCCACGGGAGTCTGAAAAAAGACAACCGCTATTCGGGTCGGGCGGCCACCATTGTATTTGGCTTTGACTTTGATTTCGGCGAGGCCGGACATCATCGCATTTCATTGGCGTACCCCAATGTAACCCTTAAAAACCTTTTAACAGCCTATGAAAAAACGCATCAAGCTGTTGAGCAACGGGTCTTTTTTAAGCCTGACACGTTAAGCAATATTCAGGTGCCTGTGAAATCGGTATTGGGCAAAACCAAATTAACGATGGCTGAAGTCTCCGCCCTTCAAGTGGGCGACGTGATTCCGTTGAA
The DNA here is from genome assembly GCA_947486405.1 of bacterium. GTDB lineage: Bacteria > Margulisbacteria > Marinamargulisbacteria > CANKTL01 > CANKTL01 > CANKTL01. The sequence continues at coordinate 1,180 of CANKTL010000044.1, read as the reverse complement.
TATTGCTTTGGGCAGTCCGGTAGAAATTTCGGTAGATGATGTCCTGACGATGCGGGGCGTGCCAGGCATTCGCCAAAACCAAGTGGCGATTCAAATTACGGATAATCCCGAGCTGCACCAAAAGCTGCGCTCAATTGTAGTGCGCGAACGCCAGGAACCGGCGATTCCCCAAAGCAAGTATATGCCCAGCACGGCATCAAGAAGTGAATCATTTAAAACAGATACTACGCAGCTCTCATTTTTAACGGCTGCGGGCGCCGTGGATGCCCTGGCCCCAGCCGCTATCGAAGCAAATGCGGTCTTTGAACCTGAGTCTGAGCCGGACGTGCCAACGCCAGAAGCTATCGTTGAGGAATCTGACCCATTTGAGTCAGAATCGGACTTTGTCGAAGAGACCGCCGACGGCGAGCTGGAACATGAACTTGATCACGATGATGATGCCCACGAAGATGCGACGCATGAGGATGAGCTGTCCGCTCACGAAGATGAGCCGGACGAACAGGATGATTTGCTTGAAGAACCCGAAGACGCGCATGAAGAAGAACATGACGAAGCGCATGAAGACGAGCACGACGAAGCGCATGAGGCAGAAGAAGACGATGATGATTTTTCTTGGGATGATTTAGATGATGACGACACCGAAAAATAAACGAGGGCCACGCAAAATCAGCGTGATTAACTATAAAGGCGGTACTGGTAAAACGGCGACCGCTGTCCATTTGGCACACGGACTCGCAATAAGCGGGAAATCGGTGTTGATGATCGATACTGATCCACAGGGGTCATCGTCATACCACTTGGGCGTGCAATCGGATAAATCGATTTACGATTTGCTGGTCGGTGGTGCCGAGGTTGCGGACTGTAAAATTCAGGCCCGCCAAAACTTGGATATCATTTGCTCAAACGAGAGGGTGTTTCCTGCCGAACTGGCTCTGGGCCGAATGAATAATCGAGAATTGGTACTAAAAGGCAAATTGGACGGAATAACGGGCTATGATTTTGTGATCATTGATTGTGCCCCCTCCATAAATCTCATCAATCAAAATGCGTTATTGTATTCAAATGAGGTGGTATTGCCGGTGTCGATGGAATATATGTCCTTGGTCGGAATCCGGCAGCTGTTGAATAATATCAAGTTAATCCATAAAATCTTTGACCATGAGATTTCGCGAATCCGAGT
>CANKTL010000043.1 GCA_947486405.1 bacterium | reverse complement strand
GCCATCAACAAAAGTCCCACCACGAACGTACCCCCGGCTGCCAGCATTGCCGACCGCGCCCATACGCTGATCGCAATACCAATAGCGGCCAGCACCGCAATAAATAAAAACACGCCCAAATATCCAGCCGCAATCGGCCCCCAAGCCGGATCACAAAAATAGGCCAAAACGCCCAAATTACAAAAAGTTAAACCCACAAAGAACGCCGCCGTTAAAAATACGGCCCAAAACTTAGCGATAATCACCTGAATCGGGCGAATCGGCTGCGTCAGCAGCCATTCATCGGTTCCCAGCACCCATTCTTCTCCCACTAATTTCAACACCAGCACCGGCACCAACACCAAACTCAAATTCGCAATGTTATCCAATACTACGGGCATAAACCCATCCATGCCCACCGTGAGCATTAACAATACAAACAAATAATTCACAATAAGTAGAAATCCCGCCAACAGCAGGAAAATCAACGGGGAACGAAATAACCCGCGCCAGTCTTTGGTCAGCAATGGTCGAATCATGACGCCGTCACCGCTAAAAACTGCGCCTCGATATCGCCACCTGAAACCGGCTCATCAAGCACCAAACGCCCCTTATGGATCACCAATATGCGATCACAAACACTATGCACCTCGGACAATTGGTGGCTCGACATAATCATTCCTTGAGTGGGATTCAGGTGGTTCAACAGATCGCGAACCGCCACAATTTGAGCGGGATCAAGGCCGGAAGTGGGCTCATCCAGTATCAGCAATTCCGGTGTGATTAGCATCGCCATCGCCAGGCCCAAGCGTTGCCGGTAGCCCTTAGAAAAATACCGAGATGGCCGATGGGCAATTTCAGAAATGCCATATTGGCACTCAATATCATGCCAATCTGAAGATGAATAGTCACCAGAACGGCCTTTGAGGACCACTGCCAACTGAAGATGTTCTCGTGCGGTTAAATTGGGATAAAGCGGGACTCGTTCCGGCATATATCCTAGTTTTGCCCGGGTCTCAATCGATTCGGCCGTGACCCGATTCCCTTCTACCTCACAATACCCCAGCTCTGGGAGCCAATATCCCACAATACAGCGCAATAACGATGTCTTTCCGGCCCCATTCTCACCCAGCAAGCCAATTTTCTCGCCACGCCGCAGTGAAAAGCGAATGTCGTGTAATATACTCAGCCCATTTTGAGACTTACTGAGGTTGTGGACCCTTAACAGCGGGTTTTCGGTCGATATTAAATTCTCCGACAATTCGGTCATCTGCGGAGAACGTCTCATTTTTTATATCTAAAATCAAGCGATTTGCAGTTAGTTTCTCAGTGTTGTTTTTAAGCACCCTCACCCCACCTGAGAATGTCATTTTTTGCGTTTGGTCGTCGTATTCGCAAATTTGGCAGGTTAGAATTTTACCCGGCTGAATCATGGTTATGTTGCCCGAAATCCGAAATGATCGCTTATTGCCCCCATAAAAAAGCATCTTATCGGCGATTAATATTAACGAATTGGAAACAACCTCTTTGATTTCTTTGTTACCCATCGTGCCCAACTGCCCCGATCTAAAGGCCCAGTTCAAGTTGGCTGCCGTTAGCTTTACATTTCCCTCAATTATAAATTCATCGGCATTTCGGTCATAATGCGCCGTATCCCCCATCAGCAATTTATCGGCCTGCTCCAATTTAATATTGCCCTGAATTCGAACCTTTTTGTTCCCCGAAACCTCTTGATACCGCAAATAATCCGCTCGCAAGGTGGTATCCAGGCTCTTAAGAATCCGTTCACGTTCATCCATCGCACGACTCAAGACAATCGCCCCTCGTCGGAACCCTTTCACATTGTGCTGCAATTCCGCTGCGCCATCATCAATAAAAATGCGCATTTGGTCAGACTTCACCAAAAATTCGTTCGCCGTGACCTGAAAGGCCCCGTTAATATCTGCAATATTGGTTTCGGTATCCACCGTGACGTCATTGGCCACTGCTTCGGCGGACTTATTATGCAAAATCACGTGGTTTGAGAGATAGGCTTTACTACTAATCTCAAAATAACGAAGCTCGCCCGCATCTATTTTTATAGGATCCGTATTTTCCCCACTACGTCGCATTAGCGCCGCCAAAACCCCGCGAGATACGGTCACCGTGCGAGTCCGCGAATTCACCATTACTTCACTAGCCGTAATTTCCCCAATCACCAATTTTCCAGACGAGTCATAAACTGAGCCATTTTTTACAAGCTCCCCCCGAAACAAAAACCGGTTACGCCCCGTCCAAATATGATCCGCTTCCATCTTCCAGGACATGACCAAATCACGGTACCCGGTAATCATCGTTTTATTGATTTCAACCACCTTGTCACTGTCATTTGCGACCGACTCGGCAATCTTGCCATCTTCAATAACTTCATACAAAAACAGACCCAAAGCCGCTACGACAATACCGATTCCTATCCACTTAAAGAATATAAAAAAAATAACCCGGGGAGGGATTTTTGGAGTTGGGGTTTCTGAAATGGTAGACTCAGAACGAGATCTAAAAAAACGCGCCATGACTCATATTATCTCAAACCCACTAGGGCAACACAACTTAATCCGATTTTTCGGCTTTATTTTAGCCAGTACCTTGGTCGCCGGAGCACCCGCTTTTGCCCTTGAAAAAATACCCCACGAATTAGTGGTCGTAATGGACAGTTCCCGAACACCTGCCAATAGTGACGCCCTCACAGACTGGCATCAGGGCATTTTGGATGTTATTCCGGTGCCATTATCGGTGCCAAAAAACCAGCGTTTTATTACTGCCGGCACCACTGATCAGGTATTTAGATTAAAGCTTTCTGAGACCGAAGATGAAGCGGCAATAAAGGCCAGCATCTTAACTCAACCCGGTGTAAAATCGGTGCAGCCCAACCATATTTTTCGCACCGCCACCAGCAATGATCCCCGGCTTTCGGACGAATGGTATTACTCTCAACTTAAAATGGATGCCGCCCTCGAAATGTGTTCGGGAAATGCATCGGTGGTGATTGCGGTTGTAGATACGGGCATCAATTTTCTACATGAAGATCTAGTGGGCCACATCTGGGAAAATCCCAACGAGATCGCCAATGATGGCAGGGACAATGACAACAATGGATACATCGACGACATTCGCGGCTGGGATTTTGTGTCGGTCTCCCAAATTTCGGCATCTGCGGTGGGCAAAATCGATGACTACGCTCCTCAGGATAACAATCCCAGCGATGTTCAGGGCCACGGGACCTTTGTGGCGGGCATTTTGGGCATGGTCGGCAATAACGGAAAGGGCGGGCGTGGCGTAGCCGGCAATTGCAAAATTATGCCGGTTCGTGCCGGATTTGCCGATGAAAATGGCGATGGTGCCTTCACATCAACAGATTTGGCCCAAGGAATTGCTTACGCCACATCCAACGGTGCCAAGATTATCAATTTGAGCTTAGGTGGATTTGGCATAGACCCTGTATTGCGACTTGCAGTCCGAGGGGCAACGGATGCGGGTGTTATCGTCGTCGCGGCGGTCGGAAACTCCCGAAGCGATACTGATGCAGGGCTACCCTTTATTCCGGCTACCTACTCAGGCGTGATTGGCGTATCCGGCACCAATATCGGGGGCCAATTTGACTGGAATTACAGTAATTTTGGGGCGTCTGTGGATATATCAGCCCCAGGAACCGACATTTTCTCAACCGAATCCAGCGCCACTTCTGCCTACGGATATGAATCAGGAACTTCCATGGCCTCGCCGATTGTTTCAGGAATTGCCGGACTTATTTTATCGCTCAATCCGTCAGCCAATGTGGCTTCTATTTTGGCAAATAGTGCAAAGGATGGCGGGTCATTGGGCCGAGATGATTTTTATGGCGCAGGCGTTATCGATCCGGTGCGAGCGCTTCAATTGGCCGATTCTTCTACCCCTGATATTCGCCACGTGTTACCCAACTCCGCTAATATCGGATACCCCGTTACCCTCTCAGCCACCATCAACGACGATACAACCCCGGTAGCCGAATTGACTGTGGTTTTATATTACCGATTTGCTAACAGTGGCGAGTGGTTATCCGCCACCGCCAAGTATTCGGACGGTAAATTCTACGCCAGTACGGAGGCTCCTCAACACCCCAAGGCGCTGATCCAATATTATTGGCGTGCGGGTGACTATAATCCAGCCAATACCGTCGATCTGCCAGAAAATGAGCCTAACACCGCCTTTGAACTGCTGTTAACAGATACGCGAGGACCCGATATCGCGTTTTCCAAAATTAGCAATGATTATGTCGATATCAACAGTCCGCTTCCCATCACATTTAGCGATGCCACCTCGGTAAATTATCACTCTGTCACGATCCAGGTGGCCGACGACTCCAAAACAGTGACCTATTCGAGCACTAGCCCTGAGGTAACATTGACCACTGGCGGTCTCACCCTATCTCTGAAGGAAGGTCTTTTTTCATCCGCGGTAACCGTTTCGGTAACAATCAAAGATAGCCAAGATAATAGTGCTACCCGCCAACTTAAACTACGGCCAGCGGGTGCAGGCGCTTTAACAAGCTTTAAGGGGATTTCGGGACTCGACGCCACCCAACGGGTGCTGGCCTACCCCAACCCCTATTCTCCCAGCCAAGGCACTGTTCAGTTTGCATTTTACTTAGACCGAGACTCAGAGATGACCACCCGCATTTACAGCCGAAATTTAGAGAACGTCCGGGTGCTATCCGACAGCAAAGCCGTTGGCTATGCGACCATCACCTGGGATGGCAAAGATGAGCAGGGCAAAACAGTCCCAGCCGGGGTATATTTCGTGATATTGACTGCAAAATCAGACGGGGGCACTGTCACAAAACGACTCAAGGTAGCCGTTAAAAACTAGGCCTTATCGCCTATTAGTGCTTAAAGTGGCGGTGGTTGGTGAAGGCCATGGTGATATTGGCTTCATCACACGCTTCAATCACTTCGGTATCACGTTTGGACCCGCCGGGTTGAACCACAGCGGTAATGCCATGAGGGGCCAACAAATCAATCGAATCTCTGAATGGAAAAAACGCATCTGAGCCGGCTACCGCCCCTTTGGCCTCATCGCCAGCTTTCGACAAGGCAATGCGCACTGATTCCACCCGACTCATTTGACCCGCACCTACGCCAATGCCTACTCCGTTTTTAACTAGCACGATGGCATTGGACTTCACATATTTCACCAATTTAAAGGCAACGATCAAATCGGCTTCTTCAGCGGCCGTAGGTTTGCGTTTGGTTTGGCACTGGAGGGAGGCATCGGTCACCGTCCACGAATCGGCCTCTTGTACCAGCAACCCACCTTGAATGGGGCGCAACACGGTAGGCTCGTCAATTTGAAAATAATCAGAAAGTGCCAACAAGCGAATCGATGGTTTTTGCGACAATAGCACCAACGCGTCAGCTTCAAAGCTAGGGGCAATTACCACCTCGACAAACAATTCGCCTAATTTTTGGGCCAATGAGGCGGTTACCGGTCGATTGATGCCGATTATGGACCCAAACGCAGAGACTGGGTCAGCAGCCAGGGCTTTGTCGTAAGCCACTTCAACCGACTCACCCACTGCGAAGCCGCAGGGGTTAGTGTGCTTGATAATTGCCACCGCTGGCTCTAAAAAGGCCTTAGAGATCTGCCAAGCCGCTTCGGTATCGATGTAATTGTTATAGGACATTTCTTTGCCATGCAGTTGCTGCGCCGCCAAAATGCCAGACTTTGGATTTGCTGCATACACCGCTGCAGATTGATGCGGATTTTCGCCATAGCGCAGTTCATTCTGCTTGTCCCAAGAGCGGACCAAACGTTCTGGATAACGCGACGAACCCGGTGCCGATTTTTTAAGCAAGTATGCCGCGATCATCGTGTCATATTTTGCCGTGTGGTCAAAGGCTTCTGCGGCCAAACGAAACCGGGTTTCATCCGAAATTTTGCCTGTGGCCTTTAGCTGAGAAATAACCTCCCCGTAATACGACGGCGACACAACCACAGCCACCGAGCCATAGTTTTTCGCGGCAGACCGCAACATCGAGGGACCGCCGATATCAATGTTTTCAATCGCCTCTTCCATAGTCACGCCGGGCTTAGAGATTGTTTTTTCAAACGCATATAAATTCACGACCACGATATCGATTAGCTCGATTCCGTGCTCTTTTACGGTGGCCATATGGTGCTCATCTGCCCGCAAGGCCAGCAACCCGCCATGAATTTTGGGGTGCAACGTTTTCACACGTCCGTCCAACATTTCCGGGAACCCTGTCACTTGCTCGATGGGCAGTACGCTAATACCTGCCTCCTGAAGCACATTAGCGGTGCCACCCGTCGAAATAATTTCAACCCCTACGGACACTAGGCCTTGCGCCAATTCCACAATTCCGGTTTTATCGGTAACGCTAATTAATGCTCTCATGATGAACGCTCTCCATTTCGTTTTTCGGCTAAGGTTTGAATGACACTCGGCAATAGGCGGTGTTCTTCGACTAAAATTCGGGCAGATAGGCTGTCTTCGGTGTCATCCGCTAAAACCGGGACCGAAACCTGGGCGATAATCGGGCCACCGTCTAAGGTGTCATCGACATAGTGCACTGTGCATCCGCTGACTATGGCAGCATCGGCCACAGCTTGGCGCGGAGCATGCAGCCCCTTGTACTTGGGCAGCAACGACGGATGAATATTGATCATTTTATTGGCAAACGCAGTCAGTAACGTGGGTCCCACAATGCGCATATACCCCGCCAGCACCACCAAATCAATCTTATAGGCGCTCAATTGGGCTAACACCTCCGCTTCATAAGCGGTCATTGAGGGAAACGATTTGGGAGAGAGAGTAAGGGTTGGCAATTGGTGCTCCTGGGCAAACAAAATGCCAGCCGCCGACGGATTATCTGAAACAACAACCGAAATAGTAGCCGTCAATCTTTGAGAGTGAATCGCGTGATAAATCGCCTGAAAATTAGACCCACGGCCCGATAAAAAAATGGCCAGCTTGATTGGTGCCGTCACGGCACCACTTTTCCGATTTCAATGGCCCCCGTAGATGCCGGCGGCGCCTCAGGGCTAATCACCACAAGGCCAATTCCCATATTGAACACGCGCCACATTTCCTCGGCTTCAACATTCCCCGCTTTTTGAAGTTGAACAAACAACTCTGGCACCTGAATCGCATCATAATCGAGCGCGATTGAAAGGCCTTTTGGTAATATGCGAGACACATTTTCATGCAAGCCACCACCGGTAATGTGGGCAATTCCGTTAATCGGATGCTTAAGTTTTTGAAGTCGCGCGATATCTTTCACATAAATGCGCGTCGGCGTCAGCAATGTCTTTTTATCAATTTGCTGACCCATTTCGGTTTGCAAAATTTTTCGCACCAACGAATACCCGTTGCTGTGCACGCCAGAACTAGGAAATCCATATAATTTATCGCCGGGTCGAATATTAGACCCATCAATAATCTCGCTGCGTTCCACAACGCCCACACAAAACCCAGCCAAATCAAAATCATTGGGTTTGTACATATCATTCATTTCAGCCATTTCACCGCCGATTAGTGCACAGTTACTTTCCAGGCAACCATCGGTAATACCTTTGATAATGGCTTCGATTTGATCCGGAATCAGTTGATGACACGCAATATAATCAAGGAAAAATAACGGCTTTGCGCCGGCGCAAATGAGGTCGTTGACGTTCATTGCAACCAGGTCGATACCCACTGTATCTAAAATCCCCAGGTCGATAGCCAACCGAAGTTTAGTACCAACACCATCCGTACACGACACCATCACGGGTTCGCGCATACCCGTTGGCATTGCGAAAAATCCGCCAAAGCCACCGATACCGTTTAAAACACCTGCATTGTGAGTGCGATTTACAAGGGGCCGAATACGTTTTACCGCTTCATTACCTGCATCGATAGACACCCCAGATTGCTCGTACGTTAAGCTCATTTTAGTATCCTACTAAAGTGCAGTGGAACCCGTCCAGAGCGCAAATTACTTTCGTGCAAGATACCCTTCAAGTAAGAAAGCAGCCGCTTGGCTATCGATCAATTGTTTTCGTTTGTCTCGGGAAAAGTCAGCTTGTAGAAGCGTGCGCTCCGCGGCTTTGGTGGTTAGGCGCTCGTCAATGCGGTAAATAGGTAGCGAGGTTTTTTCGCGTAGGCGGGACTCGAATTCGGCAACTTTGTCGCAGGCGGCGGTGGCCTCGCCTTTTAGGTTAAGCGGCCAGCCCAGAATAATTTCGGTAACCTCAAATTCGGCGATAAGCGTCGCAATTTTAGAGAGAGATTCAGCGTTATTGGAAACAAAGGGTTGCGATTGAGCAGTAAGGCCAAGTGGATCGGAAATAGCAACGCCGATACGCCGTTCGCCATAGTCTAGCGCCAAAATGCGCCTCATTTATAGAAGATCCGCGAGTTGGTTCAAGGCTGAGTCGATTTTTGTAACATCTACACCGCCGGCCTGCGCCATTTCAGGCTTTCCACCGCCACGACCACCACTGATTTCGCATAGTTTTTGGATAATAGATTGGGCCGAAATACCATTGGCCCGAAGCGGTTCACCCACTTTTACAACCCAACTACCTTTGTCGCTTTCAACGCCAGCAACCACCACTAAAAGGCTATGGTGCGCATTTACAAGGTTATCTGCCAATTGTTTTAGTGTACCAATGTCATACCCCTCAAAGGATTTAGCAAACACCGGAACACCCGCTTTCAGTTCTTTGATCTCGGCCAATAACTCGGATACATTTTCACCCGCTTTTTGGCTTTTGAGGCGGGCCAATATTTTTTCAATTTCGCGGCAATAGGCGGTTACATCATCCACCAAGATTTGAGCTGCTTCCTTGTTTAAGGAAGCCGCCACCTGCGGCGCTGACTGCAACTTCAGCGATACATCTAAGCGATGAATTTCATCCAGCATTTTTGCAGTCTGGGCCAATTTTTGAGACGCAATGTCTTTCAGTTTTTCAACCTGTTTAGCCTGAAACGAGTGAATATTCTGAGTTCCAGAAATCGCCTCAATCCGCCGTGTTCCCGCTGAAATAGCCCCTTCCCAGGTCACAAACACATCTTCGATAACGCCCGTATGCGGAACGTGATGGCCACCACACAATTCCAACGAGAAATCGCCGATTTGAATACAGCGCACAATATCATCATATTTTTCGCCAAATAGCGCCATCGCGCCCATTGCCTTCGCTTCTGCAATTGGCTTTTGAAACGCCTCGACCGGAATATCAGCCTGAATTTTGGCCTTCACAATGGTCATTACCTGCGTCATCTCAGCCTCAGAAATCTGCTTCGGGTGCGTAAAATCAAAGCGGAGGCGGTCAACATCTACCAGAGAGCCTGCTTGCTCAACGTGCTTACCTAGTACTTGGCGTAACGCTTCGTGCAACAGGTGAGTCGCGGTATGGTGCCGTGACATCCCGATAACCTCATCGTCCGTCTTCACAATTCGGGCTTCGCCACCCTTGGGCACGTCGCCCCCAAACGCGGCGTCATGGCACTTAGCGTGTGAGCGACTTAGCTCCCGTTGTTTTTCCATAGCGCCCTTAAAACCAGGTTCATCCACGCTTAGCCCGTGTTCAGAGGCCATTAATTGTGTCAAATCCAGCGGAAAACCGAATGTGTCGTAAAGCTTAAAGGCATCGGCCCCCGGCAGCGCTTTTTGCCCACTGGCTTGAAGCTCGCTCACCAGGTGCTCAAATTGCCGCGTACCCGTTTCCAGCGTCTTTAAAAAGCT
>CANKTL010000042.1 GCA_947486405.1 bacterium | reverse complement strand
TCAAGATCACGTCGCCACGCCTACCATTGAAGCGGTTACCGAATCTACCCACTTAGATGGGATTATCAGCAATCTGATTCAAAAATGTTGTCCGCCTGAAACACTGGAAAAATCCAAAATTCAACATGCCCTGCGTATTTCGGCACGCTATCTTTGCCACGAATTGGCACCAGTTCTAGGTTTAACCAAATTAAGTAGTTTTGCCTTTGATCCGGTAACGATTAAAGCATTAACATCGCATCCCAAGATCAAAATTCAGTCATTCAATATTATTTTGGGCCAGGTCATGATTCTGCAACATCAACTTACCCCTTTTCCGAATTTGGAAACGGCACTTAAGGACGCGGGGATAATGATCCCCGAGGCCCAGATTCGGGCCTATTTTGCGCAGGGGGTGAAATCCAGTGCCAAAATTGATTCGATACTAAATACCCTCACCGCATTTTCAAGAAGCATGGCCAAAAATGAAACACTAAAATCGCTGATGGCATCGGTGTTAGAAGACCGGGCGGAAGTTTGGTATGACCGTTATTTTCAGCAAGTTGTGGCCCGCCAATTGGGACTCAGTGGCACGAGTCGAGATCAGATCAATGCCAATAAAACATTGTTGGGGGATCAATTGGATCTCACTGCTGCGAAGCGAAAACGGTCTAAGGTTGGGAATGTCGTTATTCCGGGCAAGGTTAAAGATTTTGGGGCGGGACTTTTTAAGAAAAGTGCGGATCTGAGCACAATTGTCCAACAATTAAATGAGAAGTCTGACGCATTGGTGGCGGCACGCGGGCAACTGGACGCGATTCAAGCGGCGGATCAAGGTCAATTTAATACCGCAGAAATTGCGACCGAAATTCAGACTCAACTTAACTCGCTGACGGGCCAACTGACCACTGCTAAAGCCCAAAGTAACAGTGGCGATCGGCAAAAATCGCTGGAAAAACTTCAGGTCCTTTTAAAAGAGGCGGTTGCTCAGCGACAATTTGACAGCGTGAGAGAAAAAGTGGCGAAGTATGTCAAAGAAGGGGTTTTTAAATACTGTCCCGATTTCCCCGAGAAATTTGCAACATTTTATCGATTCTGCGAGTCCAATATGCAGGGTCCTGCGGCTACAAAATCCGAAGTTGCGGCGCGAAAAACCGAAGTGGCTGAGCTTGAGGCGAAGATAGTTAAGCTTGAGGGGCAAATTGATACTATCTTTAAAGGGGCCGGAAAAACATTCCAACCGATAGTTGAGGTCATTCGCTTGGGAATAATGAAGGCGTTTGCTGAAGTTCAAACCCAACCGGGTGGCCTTTTGTTGATTCGATCGGGCCAGAAAAATGATCAAATCGAGGCTTTTTTATCTGAATTTGGCATTACATCTGAGACGTTTAAGGCCCAAGGAATTTCAGCGACTCACCCGATGCGTGCACTGATTGCTCGGGAGTGTCGCCAATTCACGGGGCCCGAAGATTTCGTTCAATGGGTCGGAAAAGCAACTGTTGAATCAGGCGATAAGCAAAACATGAGAGCCCGGGCTCAAAAAGAAGAACACCCTGAAATTCAACTAGTGTTGGGTACACAATCACGGGCGCATCAGTTGGCGCAGGACCGCGTCACTCAGTTAAAGCCGGGCGAAAAATTCTGTTTCAATTGGGGCAAAGAACGCTTTGTGGATGTCCCAGAAGCGGCTAAAACGGTTGAAGCCACGTTTTTAGCGGGAGTGGGCGTCGGTGTCGGCGTAGGTATTCACAATGAAAAACAGTTTTGGGTGGAAAAAACAGAGACGGAGGCCGGCACTGGGTTCAACGTCGTATTTGGTCACGAATTTGGGGCAAAAATCGGGTTGAGCATGGACTTTTTTGGGGGCGTCATCAAAACAGAGCTTGGTGCGGCACGAGATCGCCGAAGTGGATTTCGTCTTCGATTCGATTCTACCTCTGCCGTCTCTCATTTTATTGCGTCGGTGATGTCAGAAAACGTGGATGCTGCGGTATTGGGCCAAGCAAGCATGATTTTTGATGAGTCCGGTCACGTTCAGGAATTATCCGCAGGGGTTACTTTCGGCATCCCCAATCCATTGGCCGATTTTGTGCCAGATATGGAAACACCTGACGTCCTAAACGAGAAGCTGGACGGATTCGAATCGACGTCGATTTCCGTTGAGGTAACCAAACGGCATAGCCAAGCAAAAAGCAAAAATAGTCACGAGCAGGTCGCTAAAAAATCAACCGAATTACTGATGACGGTGGATGGCGGGATTCTAAAATCCGCCGTGAACGTTGCGGCCAAGTGGATTCACGGCGAATTTGAGAGTGATGCAGATGCGGCCGCCGTTTCGTTTGCGGTTGAAAACAGCACTGAGATCGTGACGCAGTCGAATCACCTGGCATCTGCCGTGATCGGACAAACGGTTCATTTGGGGGTGTCGGCAATGTCCCCCGCCGCAAATTGCGCGCTGGCATTTTCATTGCTTAAAGCAGCAAATCGTTCGGAAATAGAGTCGCCTTCGATCCGGGCCCAACTTCAAACACTATTTAAGTCGGCAGCCCCGGGTGACGGTATTCGTTGCCAGTATAACCTTTCAAAATCGGCCAAGTGGCAGATCGTAGAGATGATGGACGCGGCCTCGGCCCAATATAATCCAAAAAAGGCCAAGGCAATGTTGGCCGATATGAGTCATTATCAACTGAGTCGTATTGAACTCATTCGCGATCGCGCTGAATCCTCGGTGGTTCAAACTTCAGTAGCATCCGCCATAACCCAAACAAAAACAACTTCGGTGTCTCGCCTAAGCGTAGTTGCTGAAATCGACCTATCAGATAGCCGCGCGGCTGGCGGCGTCTGAGTCTGTAAACAAAAACAGGCGGTCGAAGCCCGATAACTTAAATAACGGCATAATAAGGGGATTTGCTGCTTGAATAATGGCTTGGCCGTCATTTTTACGACATTCCTTTTGGGTTTTGATAAATACCCGAAACGCCGAACTACTGAGGTAATCAACTTGGCCTAAGTCAAAAACAACCGAGACGCCACCTTGGCCAATTGCCCCGTATACAGCGGCCTCCAACTCGGGTGCCGTGACCGTGTCTACTCGCCCACTAATTCTCAAAAATGCTAAGTCGTTGGCAACTTCACATCGAATATCCATTTAAATCAACCTCCATTTTGACTCGGGTAACGTTATTATTTGCTTGACGCTCATACCCAATTTCAGATGCCAGAGACCGCACAAAATGAATGCCCAATCCACCGACAGTCCGATCCTCTAAGATTGCATCGGTATCCACCTCGGGGGCTTCTAGTGGATTAAACGGAATGCCGTCATCCGTAATCGTTGCGCTGATGTGCCCATCGTCGAGATGAAGCGCCAAGAAAATATGATGCAACTCATGATCGTCATATCCGTAATAAATAGTATTGGCGATCAGCTCTTCCAAAATCAAATTAAGATTCATCGCGACCGATTTAGGCAGCTGATTGGCCGTTCCAAACTGCTCAATAACTTCGGCTAATTTAGAAATTGAACTCAGATCGTTCTCAAAATAAAGCGTCAGCTCAGGCCCCTGTAAGATGCTTGCAGCGCCAGTATAGCGAATGCACAAAAGGGTTTGGTCATCCGCCTGATCGCTCCCGGCAGAAAAGGCATCTAAGCACGCAATTAATTGGGGAATGACCGAATCAGAGTCACTTTTGTTCAATTCGGCCAGCACGCGTTGATCGCCAAAAAGGTCACCTGCTGGATTCATTTCCTCTGTAATCCCGTCGGTATAAAACAAAACCGACTCATCCGGCTGAAGCAAGGTGTCAAAATCACGGAAATAGCACGCTTCATCGATTCCCATCACCAAATCCAGTTCGGTGCCAAACGGTTCCCAGGTCGATCCCGCATGGTTGCGAAATGGCGGATTATGGCCGGCATTTGCATATCGCAACTCACCGCTGTGCAAATCCAACACACTTAAAAACACGGTAATGAACATTTCGTTCACATTTCGCTTACAAAAGGCTTGATTCACGACCGTTAAAATCTCCCCGGGCGAATCGATTGTCTGAGCGGTTGATCGAATCATGGTTGCGACCGCAGCCATGATTAATGCTGCTGACACCCCTTTACCACTAACGTCTCCCACTACGGTCACTAAATACCGATGGTGCACCACAAAATGGTCTAAGAAATCACCCCCGACTTCCCGGGCTGGACGAATAAATTGCTGAACCACGGCCGTCTCGTACTCGGTTTTGGCTTGATCAGGAAGAAGGCTCATTTGAATTTCGGAGGCGATGTGCAATTCACTTTGCAGGCGCTCTTGAATTTTTAAGCTGGATTCTAACTGAGTCAGATTGGCCATCAAGTCCTGCTCCAATTTTATAAATCCATCGGCCAATGCCTGAATTTCTTTCTGCTGGTAGCCGGTGAGGGCGCGAATTTTGGGGCCATCGGCTAACGGATCCTTGAAATCATGGGTAGCCAGATGATCGGCATAGTCCGTCAACGCTTGAATTGGACGCGTAAATCGACGGATCAATACAAACAGTCCCCCGATTGTGAAACAGTAAATAATCAATACAATTAGAGCATCCTTCAGGATAATTGCCTGTGCCTTGGATTGAATCAAGTTTAGGTCCATCCCAATATGCACGACCCCAATTTCGCCATTTAAAATCGGTACTCGAATATGAAGAAATGAGGCGTTTCCGATGTCGAGCTGAGTTGTGTGCTTTTGGGTCGGAATTTTTAGATAGGGCCGAATTTCAGCCGGAACATTGGGAGAAAAGGTATGCACAAGGATGGCATCACTGGAATCCTGAATAACAACGTAGGCCAGCCCATTAATGCTGAGTAAGGAATCCACCATCGCCTGTAATGACGCTGGGTCGTCAGACAAAATCGCGCCGATCGCCGTTTCCGAAACACTGTCCGCAATGGCGAGTCCCTTGCTTTCGTATTCTTGCGTCAAATTATGATACAGCACCAAGCTAAAATCTAATCCGATAATGAATATTACGAGCAAAAATGAGGCTGAAATGCCAATCAGCGATTTGGAAAGCAGTGACAAGGATCGGATCATTTGAACACCCCGATTTCTTGCCACTGCATGTGAGAATAGGTGGATAAATAAACCGAGTTTTTCGCTTGGCGACCGTCAAATCGAACGGGCTCGGCCAATCCAATCTCATAGGCACTTTGATTCGGACTTTTTAAAATTTCAACCAACAATTTGGCATTCAAGAACCCTTCAAAAGAGATAAAAGTGGGCACCTTTACGGTTTTTCTGAATTCAATTGCCGCGGGTGCTCGAGAAGTGTTGGGGTTGGGGACAACATGAGAAAAAACCAGATTGTCAGCGGCGTTGGGAATCGAAGCTACCAAATCGATCAATGCCTCTGCTCCGCTAAACGAAATATTGGCTACCGGAATACCGTGGCCCCTTGCCCTTAGATCACGAATAAAACCTGCGGCCGGTTGGTAGGTGCCAATACAAATAATGGCCTGGGGCTTTTCGGCCATGATGAGTTGAACTTGAGGCTGGTAACTGCTTGAAAACGTGCTTCCTCTGCGATAAGTGGCTTCGGATACAATTGATTTTCCAGATTTTTCAAGGGCCAATTTCACCCCGTACCAGCCATTTCGGCCATAGGCATCCACCTGATAAAGCACCGCGATGCGCGTTATTCCCTTTGACTGAAAATATCGTACCAAAGCCGCCGTTTCTGCATAATAAGAGGCCCTAAAATGAACCGCGTTGTCTGAATATGGCGGAATTCGCATCGGTTGAGCGCCCGAAAATGGAAAATACAGGGTGACTTTGCCGTTTTCACGCAGCAGTGGCAAAATTTTGGTGACAGTGGGGGTTCCGACATAAGAAAACAAGCCATCGACCCGATCGTGACGCAGAAATTGAATTGTATTTCGAAGGGTTTGGGTGGGCTGGTACTGATCGTCGCGCACAATCAATTGAATCGGCCTTCCATTGATTCCCCCCGCGGCGTTGGTTGAATTAAATACCGGTCGGCTACCCGCTAATAACTGATTTCCCAGTGCTTTCGCAGGACCAGACAGTGGAGCCGACATCCCAATTTTAATCGGCGCTGCAGTAACATCCATAGCGACGAATATCAGACAAAATGTCAAAAGCGAGATGAGTCGGTGCATCAGCATTTGCTTTCAAAGATGTCGGCTCGATTGCCGGCAAGATCCTGCGAGATTTTGGCCAGTTTGTCAGAAAACCAAGTGCACCCGGTTTCAGTGATTGGTTGGCCATTAATGTTAATACCCGGCGGTTCAAAAGTGACATTAATTGCATTTTTGACAAAATGACTGGTCTCAGAATATAGGCCTACAGATTCCTCGACCGTGAGACGATAAGTGAGGTCGGGTTTGGGCCTTTCGTTTGAATTGTGAATAATCAATTTCGGAAACCCATTTTTCAGGCTCAAAAACAATGCTTTTGTTTTTTCAACAAACGCCCCAATCCGATCGGGTGCATCTGCTTGAGGCTGAAGTTGTTTTCCAATACTGGCTAATACTGCGCCTGGCACGACTGAAGACTCCCATGGGGGAAGTAATTCCTGATTTTCGATCAAACTCAAAATCGCCTCCACTGTGAATCCGTTTGCATTGAAAGCGATCAATTTGCCCGTCTTGGCGCCCAAAAAACAGTTCTTGATCGCATTTAATAGCACAATGAGCTCTTCCTTAAGTGCCGTTCGGCCATTGATCGAAATCTGGTGTCGATGCCAATCCAATGCAATGAATCTCTTTTTTTGATCCTGAATTTCCACTACTTTAAAGCCATTTTTTTCAATCACCACCAGCGTAGACTGTCCGTTTTGACTTTGAACAAATCCCCCTAGGCCCACAGGCAATCGCAATTGAGCCAAACGCTGGCAAACCGCCACCGCCCAATTTCCAATTTGGTGACGCCGGTCGTGTTGGATCAAGCGGTTAATGTCGATCGCAATCATGTCTATTACACATTATACGGGGATTTTCGCCGTTTCGGTTTACTCATTGGGGGCAGGTCAAAACCTCGCCAACGAGCGAATCAAAGAATCCGAACCTGCTTAAGCTTAGATTTCTCCCCCCGAACAATTTCAGCCCGCAACCCTAATTCCGCTTTAATCAACTTCAAAATAGCCGCATTGGCCTTACCATCAACGGCCGGTGCCGACGTATGAATAAACAAAACATCCCCCTCCCATTTCACCGCGTTTTGCTTGGCCTTCGTTCGCACTTTAAGCGAAATAACATCGCCTGATTTTAAATTAGACCTTAACAACGATAAAACAAACGTCGTCGTCGTAAACCTTTTGGGTCCACTGATCAAACTCCTCACGAATAGCAGACGAGATTTCGGTGGCGGCTTTCCCCGCGTGAACTCTAACCAGCTCTTTCAACCGATCAAGCCCAAAAAACTCAGACTCTTTCCCATTTTCAAGCGGTTTTCGTCCCTCAGTTAAACCATCCGTATACATAAACAAAACATCATTTTTCTCAAGCTGAATCGACTGAATATCTCGCTCAGACAAATCAAACGTATCCGTCCCCAACCGAAACGGAAACGAGTTAATCGACACCATCTCACAACTCTGCGAAGCAGCGCGATACCAAATCATCGGATCATGCGACCCAAAAAACCGCGCCCGATACCCCGGATCAATATCCATCGCAACAAACGTCAACCCAATCTTAGTATTATGAGCCTCATTCAAAAACACCAACGTATCATTCAACTGACTACACAAATCCTTAACCGAAGGCGACCCCTTCAACTTCTCCACAGTCAAAATCGTATTAGATATAAACGTCCCCAACGCCGCCTCCATCCCATGACTAGTAACATCCCCCAAAAGTATCCGCGCAGTCTCACCACCAGGCAATTGCTCAATATTAAGAAAATCCCCGCCGACATGCGAGGAGGGGGTGAATTGGAAGTCTAGATTGAGGTGGGGGAGGTTGGGGTTTTTTGGAGTAAGCTTGCTCTGAAGCTTCTGCGCTTCAGCGATTTCAGCGTCTGATTGGGCTTTTTGGGTGGTGATAATTTCAATAACTGAAGACGGAGCGAAAATTGAAAGTGAAAATACGACGATTATTGCAATTGTAAATCCTATCGAAGCTGATGACTCGACCATTCGAAAAATCGGAAAATTTAGCATGTGGGCAACAAGAAGTAGGTTACTGAGTAAGAATCCTTTTATGGATATTGAGGTCGTTTTCCAGGTCTGCTTAATGGCCCTCAATGCCGTATGGATTATGGGAAATGCTACCCCAAAAACAATCGGATATGCTGAAATCGAAAATTTTGTTACCAGTGAAAATAGTAAAAATGACATTATATATCCTGAGCACATAAAAAGAGATGCTTTTTTCCAACTAAATTTCACTTTGCATATTTCCGAGATTAAAAATGCATGGGCCAACATTGGAAAAAAGGTAAACGCAAAACCGGTTGCAATTTTAAGATCACCAATATTAAAAAAAGCGCCTTGAATTAAAAATGTGGTGATTCCCGCACCCCACATATATGCTAGAAGTTTATAAAGGTTTGATTTATATCGATGCCATAGTAGTAAAGATAACGCTGTATTAAATAGGAATAGCCCGGCGTATAAAACAAGTAGGTTTTGAATGGTATTCATAACGTACATGATACCCTATTGTTGCTTTCAGCGAATGTAGACTATTCCTTCGACTTCCACGAGGAGCTCAGTCCTGCATATGTCGGCATAAAGAAAAACGATCTCTGCATTTTTTGAAAATATTTCTTTGAAATACCTTTCGATCTCCTCAAAATGCTCCTGTTTTTTTATGTACACTTTTATTTGATTGATATCCTTTATTGAAATTGACCTTACTATGCCATGGGGCTCAAGATTTTCTTTGTTCAATAAGGCTGTTAAATTTTTTGTAATTATCTTGCATTGTTCTATTGCATTGTCAGGATGTAAAGATTCATGTCCTTGAATACTGGCAGTTCCAGAAATATAGATAATTCCGCAACTTTCTGATTCTTTACAATAAGTAGCGCGTGCAAATGCAGGCGGCGCTGGGCTATATTTTTTTGGATATTTGTAAGCGGGCATCTGAAGTGAATTTTCGATATTTATTACCTGAATATCATTAGTCCGAGATGCAAAAAATAGCGCTTCGCTACGATTCGACAAGTTCCCTAAACAAGATGTCGCTGGGTATATTGTAGTTTTAGAAGGCCCAAATTCAGTGTTGTATACCGAAGTGCGGCCTGTACAAAACAACTGATATCTTTCTATACCTGTTTCCAATTCGGTAATACGGGGAATGAAATTCCAGATTCGAAATACGTTATGATAGTTTTCTTGCCGAAGGCAAGAAAAAACGGTTTCATACATTGATTTTGTTGATACGTGAAAATTTTCGCGCGACATTTGGGTCGAGGTGATAGCTATAGAAATGTAATTTTGAGAAATACCAATATTGCAGCCATTCATGTGCCGGTAAGACACCTTTTCAGATGTTTCAATTACTTCGCAATATTCTGATTTATCGTCTTCAAGTTTGATGTTTGCCTCAATTGCAGGAATTGGCGCATCAGAAAAATTTCGAGATTGACCTGAATTTTTGCCAAAAAATATAAGACCTAAAGTTTGGCCATTCTTAATAAAATTTGGTAACTCGGATACAGGGACAAATCTTGAGACAAGAGCCTCTGTATTTGTATGCTTTTCCACGGTGTTAGATTCAGTATTCTTAGCGTTTAAGGTAGCCATTCTTACTCTTTCAGTGCCAAAACACAATTTCTGATGGATTTAATTGAACTAAAGGTATCCTGAATAAGAAACTCTTCGGAAATGGAGATATTAAAAGTTGCCTCCAGGTACACTATTAATGAGACTAAGCTGGCTGAATCCAAAATGCCTGTTTGAAAAAGATCTGAGTCCGATTGCAAAAGGGGATCCAGATCAGAATCCGAAACCTCTAAATAGTCAGAGAAAAAACCCAAAATGGTCTGGTCTATACTAGT
>CANKTL010000041.1 GCA_947486405.1 bacterium | reverse complement strand
GCCGGTACCGTTAAAAACAGACATTACGACCTCCTGAAAGAGTGCAGCCGGTGAAAAAAGAACGACGTTGGGAATATCCAACCCCTTTGAAGCATCAAATTCGCGAAAATGAGACGCCCCTATTTTAAATTGATCGGTTAAATCGTGTAAGTTGGCAGCTGTGGGATCTTTAAAATAAGCGTGGGCCAAAAAAGCAGGGTCTGAGCTCAGCTGGGGAAATAGGGTCTTAAAGTTGTGGCGCGTTTTTTTTAATTGGACTTGGATAGCATCTCCGTGGATTGCATCAATTCGAAGCAAGCTTGGGCCAGCGGTCGAGTGTAAATCATTGACAGGGAAGAATCGAAACTGGGTATTTATAGTGGGCTCGTTTTTGAGCCATATTGGCAGCATATCCATAGCCGAACCAAGGCTCGCCAAATCATCCATCAACACCAACCGTCCACCCGGCGCCAAAATGCAAGAAACCACATCTTTAAAATTGTCAGTCATAATCGCACTGGTAACATTCAGCCCAATCCCCAAATTCATGTCGGGCTCAGCTTCGGGGGCCTGCAAAAAAGCCATGGTTTCAGGCGTAATGCGGTATACCGGGCGTTCCGGAAAAACCGCTTCACAGGCACGTGCCAAGCCATCGACCGGCTCAGACGACTTCATTCGAGCAGCCAACGCCTTAATGCCTGGTTTCGAATGCTGGCTCAACATCCGATATAAATCATCGCAATTCCCAGCCCCGAATTGCCAAATCTTGGCGGGCAGGCGCTTTCCAATATAAGGGTCCAAAATCGACGCAAAAGCCGCATCATAACAAGCCGCGAACCGGGAGCGAGCCTTCACCTGAGCATTTAACAGGGCTTGCATATCAGGATGGAATTCAGTAATCGGAGATTGGGTCCCTAGCACATATCCCCACCCTGGAAGGTCCATCATTACGTTAAGACATAGTCGCAAAAGCAGATCACACTTCTCGACTCTGCCATATTTAGTTGGGGGAACGTCCTCAGAAATCCGCCCGCGCTTCGTCTCCAATAATTGGGCATAAGCCATTCCCGATGCCGCTTTGATTTGCAGTTCCAAAGTGCCAATCAACGTGTCCAATACCGCCAAATCATCATCGCTTAACCATTTAGCCGAGGCCTCAGTCACCATCCCCAACGTTTTACTCGCAATATGAACATTGCCAGCCGCCACCGCCCAATGAACCGCGTTATATCCATTGGTACTATGCCCCGTCAAAGCCTCTTTCAACCCACCATCACGCACAACCGCACCCATAAAATTGCCAAAAGCCCCCGCCTTAGCCCACTGCCGCAACGCCAACCCCGGCTCAGACACCTTAACAGCAGGCTTATCACCCACCCCAGAAACCAATTTTTTAACCATAATTGGGTAGTTATCGGGATTTCAGGAAATTGGTTGCAGGGGGCGAGTATATAGATGAGTTTGCAAGTTAAGGAATTATAGAAAGGACCCAATTGGACAGATTTTAAAAAGCCCTATAAAGTATCCGTTTTGCTAATTAATTATTTATTTAATAATATTTGACGCAATATAGGAAGGGTGTAGGGTAACTTGCGAAATAATTACTTAATCGTTTTGGTCTTTGTGGGTGCCTTTATTGGGGTTATATCTCAAAATACTTTTGCAAAAGATGACTCTAAAGAGGCGTTAACGGCCGTATCGAAAATGTTGCATACGCAAGATCACATTCAAACGATCCAATGTGATGTGCTTCAGGTCAAAACCATTGATGGAAAAGCAGCATCAATCAATTACAGCTTCAAGGCAGATTCAAAAGGAAATGCTGTTGCGGTGGTTAAATCGAATTCGGGGTCTGTTACATATGTGAAAAATTTTAAGGGGCTGTATTTGGTGGCACAAGGGCGGGCCAGAAAATTGCCCAAAAATCAAAGCTTTCCGTTTGATAACCCCGGCACATTTCTCAAGCAACTCGCGCTGTCTGACGTCACCCCTAATTCGAAATTTGTGGTGGAAAGCAAGACTACTTCTCAGGTTGCCATCGGCGTGATCCGGGTTAGCGGCTTTTCAAAAAATAATGAAGGATCCCGCTTTGAGCCGGTTCGAAAATTACGACTAACCCTAAATCTTCCCTTTTATACGCTTGGAAAAGTGGAGATGTTTACCACCAATTTGAGCGAAACCCAAAATTATATCGAGTTTGAACATGGGCCTGTTACCAATAAAAAAGTCCCAATGGCATCCCTGTTTAAGTCTCGGCCTGAAACACTTGAAATGACGAGCATGGTTCACAGTAAAAGTGTCGCGCTTGTACCTGGAATTCGAGAAGAAGATGTTGCTCAATTGCAGGTAAAGGAATCGTGGTATCGAAATATCGTCATTAATGACGTTTTGGAAAAGCAATTATTTAACGAGGAAGGGTATTAGTGGCATTTTGTGAGGAACAGGGGACTCGTATTTAAAATCGGCTTAGGCTGCCTGGTGGGAATCGCCTGTTTGGCCACGCCCCATGTGTCATGGGCGTTGGTAACTCAGTCCCTTAATTCGGGCATGCAAATGGCCAATCAGAGTGATGTAACACGGCGTACGGTTTTGCGGGAGGTCAATTCACTTCCTACCAAAACCACAGTTGTTACCGGAAATCAAACGTCACTTGCATTGTGGCAGCAACGGATGGCCTACAAGGAAGTGTCTGGCAACGTGTCAGGGCGAACGTTTGGGGCCGACGCCAGAAGTAGCGAATCAAAAATTCGGGCGGCTTCATTTAAAGAGGTTCATAACAATGGGGGGCAAACCTATAACCCCAATTTAAAAATTGAGCTTCCTAAACCGTTTAATGTTGAGAACGGATATTCGGAATTAGCCAATACAACCCAAAATCGCCTCATCTGGGAAACGCCGACCGACAACCCCCTAATTTCTTATCAGCAAGTGCTGCGTCAAGTCAGTCAAAATATGTGGACGATAGATCAAGACAATATTCCGCCCACCCATAGTCAGACGATGGTAACCGGCACGGGCGGGCGATATGTGGTGCGAAAAGTGACGGATTCGGGCCGGTTTATGGATAGTGATGGTGAAAACAGTGAGGGCGTCCAGGGGAATCCTGACCTAGCCAAAACGTTTGTCATTGATTTGATTCCGCCTAAATTTACAGTAACGCCGAATATCAGAGTGGTTTCTACCGCCAATCGTCATGTGCAGCGATTTAGATTTGGAATCGACGAAGGCGGCTATTTTAATTTAGAGATTAAAGATAAAAATCAGATTTGGTATTCCACCATCGAGGTTATTTCATCAGGGTCAATATCGATTGATTGGGACCAAGCAGGAAATAACGGTATCAAACAAGACGGGAATTTTCAGTACCGGTATTTTGTAACGGACAAGGCGGGGAATCAGTCGGAATGGATAACCGGAAACATTCGAATTAATTCTTTACCGCCGATTATTTCAAGTTTATCTAATTTGGTTTGGCAGGCATTTTCTCCTAATAATGATGGAAAAAAGGATAGTCTAAGTTATGATTTTTCGTTTAGCGAACCGTCGTCGGTGGCGTGGGTTGTTAAGCGAGAATCTGGCGTGACCGTTTCGGCTGGACAAAGTAATTCAGACGCAACCTCCTTATCGATTTTAGTTGATGACACCCAATTTGCAGGTAAACCAGACGGCCGCCATATCGGTGTTTTGCGGGCAACCGATTTACAAGGAATGACTACAGCGGCAACATTTAATTTTCAGGTTGATCGGGCGGTTCCCTTGGTTAACGCGGCGTCGTCGCTTGTTATATCCGGGGTAAATACAGAACCACCGTTTTGGTTTACCTCGAACGAGAGCGGATCTGTCGCCTTTGAATTAGGCTCAGCGGTGATTACCCGGAATATGGTGAGCGGTGGCAATTTGCTGACTGTGCAACCCGGGAATTTAACCGATGGCCATTACACCGCCTTGTTTCAAGTGGGTGATGAAGCCGGAAATACGACGACCAAATCTGTTGCAGTTCTTATTGATCGAGGTTCACCACGGCTTCAAGTGTCAGCGCTTCCGTTGACGATGTCATTGAAGGAGTCCGTTCCAGTGCAGTTCACGGCTTCCGACGATTTTTCGCCTACCATGGCGGTTTCAGTATTCGTTGGACCTTGGCAGGTAATCGTTACGTCCAACACTACAGCCTCCTTTGATCTAGCAGAAAAAGCCAGGCAAATTCCGGGGTTAGTCGACGGATATTATGGGGTTGCCGTTTCTGCTGTCGATTCAGCCGGAAATTCAAACGTGGTAACCCGCTCGCTGACCATTGCACAGCAACCCGTCGGGATTATATGTCCCGATATCGGTCCGCTATCATTTTCTGTTACCCCTAATCCTGTTATTCCATACACGCTTGTTCATCCGGGAATAAAATCGGCGGCCCACGTGGTTATATCGCTTCTGGATTCGTCGCGGAATCACATTCGAAACCTGTATTCCGGCGACAACGTTGCCTTGGGTAAGGCAAGTATTCCTTTAGGCGCACACCGCATAGGCGATGGGCAGTATTTTATTCGATTTGAACTAGAGTCCGAAACGGGCGTAACTCACAATTTTGACGCCAAACTTGAAATCGATACAACTGCGCCTACTATTCAAAGGGTTGAAATTCTTCGCAACCCCTTCAACTATAAGGGGGATCCCCTCAGATTCATTCCTACCATCATTGATCAATCAGGAAAGCTGGGAAGACTAAGCCTGTTTTATGCCAACCAACTAGTCGCATCCGACTCTTTGCACAATGGCCATTCGGAACTTAGTTTTGACGGAAAAATTGGCGGGAATCGCCTTTCCGATGGTCGTTATTCCTTTGAATTGCAGGCCACGGATTTAGCGGGGAATCAAACGCAACAACCCGTTGAAATTCAAATCGATACCCAGGCCCCTCATATCACCCAATTTTCGTCTGATCGTACCCTCATTCGGTCGGACGATGCTGAGTTTGGATCGGCTCAATTTAGGGTAGAGGCTAATGAGCCCGTCTCGGGGTCTGTCCAGATTCTGAATGACCGACGTAGCGTGATTCGAACTTTATCCGACACCCCCTACGTTTGGGATGGACGGGCGAATGACCAATCGATCAGAAATGGGAGCTACAGTGCGGTTGCAACGGTGATCGACCGGGCCGGAAATGCGGTTACTTCGTCTGCCATTGTGCTAACCATTCAGGACGCCCCCTCAATTTCAGGGGTTGAACTTTCTGCCACCAAGGCTGGGCCACTATCTCCGATTACCCTCTCATTTTGGACATCGATTTCTGGATCTGTAACGGTCAATATTGAAGATGCACGTGGTGGGATTGTGCGGCGCTTGGCAGCGCGTACCGCCGTTTCACAGGGTAGAGCCTCGTTTGTGTGGGACGGATACGGAGATGCTGGTGCGGTATTACGAGATGGCGAGTATGTGTTTTCAATTGCGTTTGTGGACCGAAATGGAATTGCGACTAAAACCGCAGTCAAAAAAACCATTGAACTTGATGCGACCTCACCCCTTATTTCAAATGCCTCGCTCTCGACCGATATTCTTTCATACCCAAACCACTCAACCACGAACCTGAATTTTCAAATATCCGAACCTGTAACATTTAATCTCAAACTATTTAGTAGTACCCGGACAGAACTTGGCAATTTGGCGACCCAATCACTTTTAAGCGGCGGGCATACCATCTCCTGGAACGGACTACTAAATCGCCAATCATTGGGGCAGGGGACCTATTATTTAGAGGCAAATGGTACCGACTTAGCCGGAAACCAGACCCAGAAGCAGTTTGAAATTACCATCGTGTCCGAAACGCCTGTATTGATCACGACTGATCAATCCAGGCTTATTTTTTCACCGGACGGAGATTCTATCAATGACACGCTTAGGGTCGGAATAGCTGTTCAAGGTACAGGACGCACTATATTCGACGCTCGCATCCTCTCGGATACAGGGAAATTGATTCGAACCCTTATAAACACCAGTCGCCATTCTTCGGAAATGCTGGAATGGGATGGCCGTGACGACAAAGGCAATATGCAACGAACCGGTGAGTTTCGATTGGTCATAGCAGCCGTTGATCAGTTGGGTAGATACGCTCAAAAGGATATTCCGATTGCGTTGTTGACCGATAAAATTCAACTGCAGGTCGTCGATAACGGGCCTTACTTTTCATTCAACGGTGACGGCATCAATGACACGTTGAGGTATCAAATCGAACTGCAAATTCCGACAGTGTTACTCAACTTTGATTCGTGGCGCCACGTGGTCACGCTCAATGCCGAAATTCTTCAAGCCAATCGAGTGATTAGCCAAACATTAATTACCATCACCGACCGGGGGACTTTTTCGTTTAATGGAAACGGTGTTGCAGAAGGCCCGTTTGAGTTGCGATTAAGCGGTGAAGGGGCTGATCGGGTACCGGTCTTAGCAACCACGTTGTCCTATTTAAATGACCAAACTCCGCCGGCACCGGCCACGGTAAAAGTATTGCCTTCCGGCAGCGGGATTCAAGCGTTTGCCATTATTGAGCCTGGGACTTCGACGCCACTAAATACAACGCAAGTTTCGGGTCTCCTTCGCTCGGCAGGGGCTGATTTCTTGGATCTGTACGACCAAAACCAAAATTGGATACGAACAGTAACAGCAAACAATGGCCAATTCTTGTTCGATTTTCCGGGGAGTCGCGAAGGCAGTAACGCTTATTTTTATCAGGTGTCGGATTTGGGTGGAAACAGATCTGAACAGATTCGCCTAGAATATACGGTGGATTTAACGCTGCCAGTCCAACCCCGATTAGAGTCTGCCCAATCACTGATTAATACGGCGACCTATACCGATATCGTTTTGTCTGAGATCGGTAGCACAATTCGGGCATACGGCGATGGCCGATTGGTTCGCGAATGGGTGAGTACCGGAGCAGATTCTCAAACATGGTCCTTGAATGAAGGTGTTCACTCGATTCGAATTGAGTCAGTGGACCCAGCGGGAAATGTGGCAATTCCAATGGTTCATGGCATTGTGGTCGATTTAACGCCGATTAACTTAACAGTGAATGGCTTGGCTGGACGTTACCTCAAAGCAGGCGACTATCCGATTGAATTGGGGTATTCAGAAACCTTGGTATCTCCACCAACAATACGCTTGAAATCAGGTCAAAAATACATTCCGGTTTCTGGAAATCATTTACTTGTCACCCCTGGGGACGATGGTATTTATCAATTGGAAATCCAAAATGTGGTTGATGCCGCCAATAATTCGGAAACGATAGTGGCAAATGGCGATATTATTTTGGATACGACCCAGCCCACTCTGCAATTTTCTCAACCGGCTACAGCCAATTTGATGACCCGGTCGGTTACCAACTCGATTCTACTGTCTGAGCCAACCTTGAATGTTACCTTATTTGTCGACGGGACTCCGGTTGAAACGCGGTCCGCACAAAATCAATCGGTTGCCATTGCCTTTCAGTTGGATGAAGGGCGTCATACGATTAGTGCCATTGCTCAAGATCCGGCCGGAAACGTGTCAGGTCTGATTTCGCAAACTGTGATTATTGATTTAACGCCACCAACACTAACCCAATTTGAGAAACCGACGGCTTCATCGGTAAAGGCCGGTAGTTACAGCATTGCACTTGGCTTTTCCGAGCCCGTTCGCCCGACCATGAGTATTCAATTTCGGTCCGGCGCGCGATTGATTCCAATTGAATATAATCCTGATACGCGGTCAATTGTGGTGCCTGTAATTTCGGGGGACGATGGACCCAGCGACATTCAAATTTCCAACGTCCATGATATCGCCGGAAATGAAATTACCCCGGTTACACGCCATGTATTTGATATTGATACGGTGCCTCCCATCGTTACCGAAAAAGCAGTACTTCACGACGTGCCAAATGCGGTCGGTGGCCGAAATGGTCAACTTAATATCCGTTTTTCCGAACCGGTAACAGCTCAGTATTCCGTTATTTTGCCGGATGATACCGAACTTTCGCTCAATCCGCCTGAAAATGGGGTTATTTCATTTCAAATTCCAAATAATCAGCTTGGAAACGCAATTTTAAAAATTTCGTCTATTGAAGACCGAGTTGGAAATGCCATACCAGACGATGCGTCATTCGTTTTCCCGATAGATTCCCAGGACGCTACATTGCTTCGTACCGAGTTTGTGACGACCACAAATCGAGGAACGCCGTCCGGGCTGCGGGTTACAACGATTTATAGCGAGCCAATCCAATCAAATCTATTTCAAATGGCATTAAAGTGGCCCGATAATCATCGGCAACTCCCTGACCAACTCACTTGGTCGCCAGATCGGACGCGAGCAACGGGGCATTTTCAAATTGGGCCGGTGGAATCGAATCTCAGGTTGGAATTATCGGGGGTAAGAGATGACCTTGGCAACGTGACTGCCGATCAGATTTCCCCTCTAGGAAAGGTCGATAACTTCGCGCCCCTCATCAGCGGTTATGGGGCCAATTCCAGTACGTTTTCTGCCATTAGGACGGTGGATGACGCCAATATCGTTGTAACCATGAATATCCACGAAGATTTTTCCAAATTATATGTTCGTATATATGACCGTGCCAATTCGCTAAAAACCACCCTGTTTGATTCCGACGGGAGGGGCGGTAACGTTGCTATGAATGCCTGGAATGGTACTGATAGTACCGGTCATTATCTACACAAAGGGTGGTATGTCATGCGGGCATGGGCCATCGATGAAGCGGGCAACGAGAGCCTTCCCGTTGAAGGTCTATTTGAAATTACCGAGCAACACCTTGAAATCGTAAATCCGCAGTCCGTGCCGGTCGAGTATTCGTTTATTGCCAGTGGACCGCGTCGGTTTACCTATAGCTTGCGAGATCGCCTGGATGCGCCAAATATTGCAGACCGTCCCACCGGGATTCGCACCATGTCGGTAACGCCGGTGGCAACTGTGACTGAAAAAATT
Source organism: bacterium (assembly GCA_947486405.1). GTDB lineage: Bacteria > Margulisbacteria > Marinamargulisbacteria > CANKTL01 > CANKTL01 > CANKTL01. Next base: position 1,080 of record CANKTL010000041.1, on the reverse strand, counting down.
ATATCGGCGGATACAGGGCGAGATATTGTAACCCTTGCGAATAATCAGGTGACTGGCGTGTTTGAAAACGCATCATTATCGAATTGGAATGGCAGGGTAAATGGGTCCTTTGTGGCATCTGGTCGTTACGAATTCGTGGCAGAAATAAAGAATTTAAAAGATATTTTGGAAGACACGGTCCGCATTCCGTTTCAGGTGGATCACGATGCGCCGCAGGTTTCAAATGTACGAATTTCACCGCTGCCGGTGAGCCAATTGGCGGGTAGCAATTCGATAGTAACGGTCAATTTTTCGGTATCTGATAATATTGCGCAAACCGGAATTGATACGCGTCTGGAATTTGATGAAGCGGGCCTGGCTGCCGAGCGGCAGGGGATTTCCACTGGTGAATCGCTCCTTTCTTTAAATGTGTTTGGTACAGAACGATCCGTTTCTGACGGCCGTAAGACGATGGCGTTAATCGTGTTTGATCGGGCAAAAAACAGTACGCTCACACAGCTTGCAGTAACCGCCGACAGCACCGTTCCTGCATTTGATTTTTCAATACCGTCTCGAAATGGATTCGTTACACACTCTGCGACGATTATCCCCGGTTTGATTTCGGATATTAGCCCTGTAACGATGCTCTACCAACGAGATAATGCTGGATTTGGAACTGCTCCGCTTTTTGATGTTTCCACAATTCGAGATCAGACTTCGCTATTGAGCATGAAAGTAATCGACCTTGCCGGGAATACCCAGATTGTGACCCGATCCGTTCAAATTGATAACGATGTCCCTGATCCCGCATTTTCGATTACCGAAGGTGGGTTCACGACCACTACGTTGATTCATCTAGTACCCACTAGCTCAGAGACTCATCCCCTCCGCTATTGGGTACAAAGTGAGGGGAATCCCTGGATATCCTATTCGATTCTACCCTCCTTAAATTGGGCGTTGGCTGATCAAGAAATCACCCATACAGTTCGGCTGAAACTGGAAGACCGTGCCGGAAATATATCGGCAGAGGTGCAGCGAACTATTATTTTGGATAAAACATCGCCTACTATTTCTCAGGTAACTTTAACCGGATACGCCAAT
>CANKTL010000040.1 GCA_947486405.1 bacterium | reverse complement strand
TTCAAAAACGAAATAGCCTCAACCAATACGCCACGGCCCTTAAGGTGATAAACCAGCTCGCAAAAGTCGCCGTCGCCCGATACCAGCACAACGATATCCAATTTATCGGCCAGTGAAATCGCGTCAATGGCAATGCCCATATCCCAATCGCCCTTGGCAGACCCATCGGCCCGCACCCGAATGTTTTTTTTGCGAATTTCATAGCCGTTGCCCTGAAGCATCTCAATAAAATTGCTTTGGTTAATTTCGGGGTTTTCGATCACATAACAAATGGCCCGGATCAATTGGCGACCACGTACTGCTTTTTCCATCAATTTGGCGAAATTGAGTTTCGCGTTACTCAGGTGTTTCGCGGAGTAAAACATATTTTGGACGTCGACGAAGACGCCGACGCGTTGATAGGGACTGAATTTCATTAGGTTACTGCTCATAGAAGGCCTTTCTCATTACGGGAATAGGGGCGGCTGTATTGGTAAAAAGTTCGAATGCAAGCGCGGCTTGGGCAATTAGCATCCCAGCGCCATTTCCAATTTTTGCCCCATTTTTGGCACAGGTGGATAAAAATAAAGTAGTTTCGGGTGAATAAATGATGTCGATCACTAGCTGACCGGATCGCACCCACGAAAAATCAGTAACGGGTGTTACTTGGTTATTTGGCGACATTCCCACCGAGGTGGTTTGAACAATCAAATCAGAGTTAGCGAGGGTGGCGACTGCGTCTGAGGAATCAGGTTCGAAGCAATCCGGAACAAACTGACCATCGGCAACTGTCTGTGCCAATTCGGCAGCTGTTGCCTTGGTCCGGTTTATCAGGGACAAGTGGGAAATGCCGGCTCGCTTTAATCCAATCGCAATTGCCCTTGCAGATCCACCTGCGCCAATAATCGAAACGCGCTTGCCTTTGCAGGTAAATTGATGGTCATCTTGAAGGGATTTTACAAACCCAGGGGCATCCGTATTATGGCCAATCAATGTGCCCTCGTGGTTCACAATCGTGTTAACGGCCCCAATTTCGCGGGCATCGGCGCTTAATTCATCTAGAAACGGTATTACGGATTGCTTGTGAGGGACTGTGACGTTCACCCCGCGAATCCCCAGAGCTCGAATGCCAGCAATCGCGGATTCTACATCATCGGGTCTGACATGAAAGGGTACGTAAGCACAATTCTTACCAAGTGCTTCAAACGCCGCATTATGAATGACAGGTGATTTCGTGTGATGGATGGGATCCCCAATGATCCCGACGATTTCGGTTTGGCCGTTGATGGGCATGAATTGAAGTTTATCACGATCCCTTGCGCCATAAAAATAAAAACCCTCTCATCTAAACTGAAAAGAGGGTTTTTATTTTAAATTCACTTGTCGCTAATGCGAAAAGAGAACGTTCATGCAGGTGCCATAATATCGATTTGTTACCGAATTGTAAATGATTTGTTAAGAAACTGTTAATGCTGGTTTTGCTTTAAATCTCAGTTTCAATGGTGCCGTCTAAGAACAATTTTACTTTTCCAACATACGCACCTTGGCTATCGTAAACAGATGCCAGTAGGTGGGTCACGTGGTCGTTTGAGCTGTTAGATCCAATTGTAAGATCGGTTCCAACAAACGTGCCCGTGTATTGTTCCTTCGTACCATTTCCATCGGCGTCAAATTCAAATGAAAACGGGTAATTGACATCACAAGTCACATTCGGTGCTATTCCGGATTGGGTTAAAGACGCATTGATTAGGGTCAGTTTTTGGCCATTGGTATAGGTCACAGTACCGTTCAGTCGAGTAAGGCTAAGGTCTACTTTTGTAAGATTTGTTGCAAATAACTTTAGGCTCATCAGGAGATGAAGATCAGTGGTATAGGCAGACGCTGCCATCTTTTGATAGCTGTCTGTAACCATAACTAGCGCGATTTCCCCACCGATATTTTCTGTCGACGTTGAGGCCAAATATTGCCATGTTTCAACGGCTGCACCATCACCATCTGTAAAATGTGTGTATCTAAAATTCTGGGTGCCATGGTCGTATGAGGCTTTGGGAACGGATACCATATTAAATTCAACGTCTTGAGTTGAAAACCCTTGAGATTGAACGGCATTTGCAGTCGAAATTACACCTTGCGATGCCAGTGATTGTGCTTGGGCCAAGCTGGTTAGGACGGCCTCACGTTGCGGTTCAGTTAAAGTAGATGCTGGAACGACAGTGGCTGCTTTTCCGCATCCGACCAACGATAGAGATATGACCACCGTCGATAAAAGTAAAAATCGGCTCGCTTGAGCTCGAATTAGGTTGAGTTTCATGCTTATACTCCCTTATAAAACAATTTGTTTGGCCTCACTTTGTAACCAAGCCCCACATATTATTATCGAAATACCAAATCGACAAATTTCAGTTTTATGTAGTCACGGTCACTTCTTGAAGCTTGTGTCTTTTAACTTTCGTGGTGATCGTTTACAGTGTGAGGCATTATGAAAACTTCAACTCAATCCCCCGTTCAATCCACAACTGGCCACTACGCGACCCCTGAGTCTCGAAACGCCCGATTTGTACTATCTAATCCCCAACTGCGAAACAAATTATATTATCCACTCTTTAATGATGCGCGCATGATGAGCGCGGTGACACCGGAGTTAAAGGGCGACTTAAAACGGTCTCAAAATACCTTTCATTCCCCGCCGATGATCACCGAAGATTTAATCAATACCAAGTTTTCACGCAATTGTTGGTGGGTACCGGAAACAGGGTCTCCTTGGTCGCTGACCGGGGTATCTGCTGAGGTTCAACTGCGCCGGGCCCAAGGCCAAGACGATGACGTGGAACTGCAGGTTCAACCGGGAACCTTTGAAGTAAGCCGTCGGCACGCGGGCCTGGCCGCACAGGTTCGGGTATTTGTGCCGTCCAACAACGACCTCTGCGAAGTGATTATATTTACGTTAACCAATACCAGCGCACAGCCCATTCGCGGCACGTTGGTGCCGGCTATCCCTATATATGCGCGCTCGGCCGATAACCAGCGTGACCACCGCCAAGTGACAACATTGTTGAATCGCTTGGTCGAAATTCCGGGTGGAATTGCAGTGAAGCCTGTCATGACCTTTGATGAACGCGGCCACAGGCTGAATGAATTGCTATATTCGGTTCAGGCTTTCGCTGAGAATGGCCAAACAGCCCCGTTTTATCGCCGACTACAAGATTTTGTGGGTCCAGGTGGGTCATTGGAAGCCCCTCAAGCCGTATACGGCAAATTCGACCCCCCAAGCGATGTGTTTGAAGATGGTCGCGAGGCAATCGCGGCATTTGGTTTTTCGGGCATTGAAATTCAGCCCGGCCAGTCGTTTAGCATATCGGTAATGAGTGGTATTACAGAAAATGAAGCCGATTTTACGCAGTGGCAGTCGCGGTATGCCACCCTTGATAAAGCATTGTTGAACTTCCACGAAACGCAGCACTTTTGGCAGGAACGACTAAGTACTGTTTGCTACGAAACCGGCGATTTGGAATTCGATAACTGGATGAAATGGGTCAGCTTTCAACCCATGGCCCGCAAAGTATTTGGCTGCTCGTTTTTGCCCGACTTTGGCTATGGCCGAGGCGGTCGCGGGTGGCGTGACCTCTGGCAAGATTGCTTGGCGTTGGTGTTAACCAATCCGGCGGAAACCACCGAACTGCTGTATCACAATTTCGCGGGCGTGCGTGCTGATGGCTCAAACGCCACTATCATCGGTGCAAACCCGGGCGAATTTGTGGCGGATCGCAATGCCATTAGCCGCACATGGATGGATCACGGTGTATGGCCAGTACTCACGACCCAATTGTACTTGGACCAGTCCGGGGACATTGATTTCTTGTTACGTAAGCAGCGCTATTTTAAGGATGCACAGTCGCATCGGTCTAAATCCAAAGACGCTGCCTGGACGCCTTCCCAAGGCAATTGGCTTAAAACCGCGGCCAACACGGAGTACGAAGGCAGTATTTTAGAGCACATGCTCATCCAAACCGTTACCCAGTTTTACAACGTGGGTGATCACGGTATTTGCAAACTCGAAGACGCCGACTGGAACGACGGTCTGGATATGGCTCACAAACGAGGTGAATCCGTTGCGTTTCACTGCATGTTTATGCATAACCTGTTGTTACTGGCCGAGGTTTTAGAATTGATTCAAACTCAAAAAGGCCGGGATTCGATTGCCATATTCAAAGAAGCAATACCGTTATTTGAAAAATCAATTAACTACGGCAACTACGATGAGCGACGAGACGCCCTAAATCGGTATATGACTGCAGTTTCCCACCAAATTTCGGGGGAAATTATCCAGGTGAACATCCCAAAACTGGCAGCGGACCTTCGTGAGAAAGCGGCTGAAATGGCCAATGTGGTGCGCCAAAATGAATGGGTCCAAGTGGGTAATGCCAAGTGGATCAACGGCTATTACGACAACGATGGTCAAAAAGTAGAAGGAAAGCCGGCCGATACCGTTCGCATGACACTCACCGGACAAGTGTTTCCGATTATGTCGGGGCTATTGAATCCAGCTGAAATTGACCAGGTATTTGATGCCGCCAATCAGCATTTATTTGATCCTAAGTTAAAAGGCTACCGTCTCAATACCGATTTCAAGACGCCACAAATGAACTTGGGTCGCGCGTTTTCATTTTCGTATGGCGACAAAGAAAACGGGGCGTTTTTCTCGCACATGATTGTCATGTTTATGGCCGCTTTCTATATGCGAGGTGATGCCGAAAAAGGATATAACGTCTTTAAATCGATTTATGACATGAGTCGAAATGATTCGGTCTCTCAAATTCTGCCGGGAATTCCCGAATATATTGATTCTGAAGGGCGCGGGGCCTATCTGTATCTGACCGGATCCGCGAGCTGGATGGTGTTAACGGTTGCCACTCAAATGTTTGGCATTCGCGGTAAGTGGGGCAAGCTTCGGATTTATCCGAAATTGACCGCTGCACAGCTTGAATCCGGCTCGGCGAGTATTTTGACCTTTTGGAAAGGGCAACGCCTGTCTGTGACGGTTTCAGGAACTACGGGTTCACGTAATACGCGTTTAAAAATTTCACAGGCAACAGTAAATGCTACCCAAATGGACCTAAATAACACGTCTGAAGAGTGGATTGAAATTGAGGATGCTCAGTTATTCACCTCCGATGGCACCCCGACCAAGATTGAATTGAGGCTGATTTAGTTAGTTATTTGCTTGGAATTCGAATTTTAACCACGTTTCCGAGTTCGGCGGAATAGTAATATAAACCATGGGTTTTGCTATCAACGGAGGGGCCATAATGCACCAAGTTTTTTTTGGCCATAACCTGAATAATCGAGCTAAATATTTTGCTCCGCTTACCGTCTCTAAATCCACTGGGCTCAAGTATATGCTCAATTTGTTCAGGGAACATGGCGGTTTCCGCCGAGTGTGGCATTTTGGCAATAATGTCCCGTTGATGTTGGGTCATTTTTCTTTCGTTAGCATGGTGCAATTTAACTCTCATTACCAGCGGATTACGGTGTGGCGCAGGTGCTGGTTCAACGCTAACAAAAGAGGGATCAGATGCTTGGTTTTCGCCAATGCCAGTAACTATCGCCTCACTCGGAACTGTATCGGCAATGTTCGGATCCGGCGTACCATTTTCTTTATCTGAAAAACCAGAAGCGTCCTCCCTTAACAAGTCACCTATTAAATCATCGATCGCTCGTTGTGAATCGATGGGCGCACCCAAATATAGCAAAAATTTATTAGGAGACAGAATGTCCATCATTAGAAGGTCTAAGTCTAGGCGAAGACCTAGATCCTCAGGTGGGAACGCGATTAATTTTTTCATCACTCTTTTCATAGCATTTTCATTGAATTATCGGAATCACTACTAATCAATTTCATTCGGATTCATCCTCTAGACGCACAGCAGCCCCCTAATGCTACACTGCGACAGACTGCGCTGAAAAAAGCCCCACTATTTCTGGAGGATTAGCTATGGATTTAAAAGATATTTTTGAAAAACAAATCGAACTGAACAAACGCATTAACGAACATCTTTACAAAGAAATTGAAGATCCGGAAGTGCGTCGAAAATGGTTTATGAATTTCCAGTTGGCATTGCAACAAGAATGCGCCGAAGCGACCGATAGTTTGGCCTGGAAATGGTGGAAAAAAGGCGAAGACGATTGGGACAATATTAAAGTTGAACTAGTTGATATTTTGCATTTTTGGGTGTCCATGTGCACCGTTGCTGGATTAACAGCTGAAGACGTTATGAGTTTATATTTCAAGAAAAACCAACTGAATCACACGCGCCAAGACAAAGGCTATAAAGAAGGAACCTATACCAAATACGATGCCAATGGCGTCGAAGACAATCAAATTGCGGTTCTGGAGAAGTCGTAGTGAAACCAAGATACTCTTTTGCCCCAGGGGGCGAATTTTCAATAGAAAATTATAATTTTGCCAAGCCATTTTCCAGTTTTTTACCGGGGGTGGCGGGAAAGATGGGTAAACCGTTATGGAGTTTTTACGTCAATCGGGGTCAAGGCCTATGCTCATTTGGTGTTGAAAACCGAGACAATATGATCTTGGAGTTTATTCCCGCGGACCAGGCATATCAACGTACCAGCCAAGTGGGGTTTCGCACGTTTATTAAGTTTTTTTGTGGCCAAACGGCGCGGTTTTATGAGCCGTTTTCAATTGCATCGGCGTTGAACAACTCCGTCCAAAAAATGACAACCACCGCCTATGATGTTCGGTTTGAAGATTATTACAAACCGGTGGGTCTTCGCACCCAAGTGGAAATGTTTACTCTGGCCTCTGAAAAATTTCCGGCGCTAATGCGAGAAGTTACGTTTACCAACGAATCATCTGAGCCGATTCATATGGAAATCATGGATGGCGTCCCCAAAATCATGCCCTACGGGATGAACGAGTTTTTCTGTAAAAACATGAGCCGAACAAGTGAAGCGTGGATGGGTGTATTTCACCAAGAAGAAACAGGTGTTCCACTGTTCAAACTAAAAGTATTGCCCCTAGATGAGGCCAAAGTCATGCTGCTTGAAAAAGGCAACTTTTTTGCCGCCTTTGATGAATCCAGTTTGATGAAATTGGTGGTAGATCCGAACCTTATTTTTGGCGGAATTACCGATTTTTCAGTGCCAATGCTATTTAATCAGGTTAAACCATTTGAGTTTCCAACGAAGCAAATCACCGACAACCGCACCCCCTGCGCGTTTATGCACCATGACGTCTCGCTAAAGCCAGGTGGCAGTAAAACCTACTATCAAATTATCGGGCAGGTGCCTGAGAACGCACAGTTACCGGCGGTGTTTAGCGAAATTGCGCAACGCAAATATTTTCAGCGTAAAAAAGAAGAAAATAAGGCCATTATTTCCGAAATTCAGCAGCTAATTTATACAGTCTCAGGCCTGCCGGAATTTGATGCTTACGTGGGCCAAACCTTTTTAGATAACGTACTGCGCGGTGGCTTACCGGTTACAATCGGCAAAGAAGGCCGTCAAAAGTGCGTCTTTTATGCCTATTCTCGCAAACACGGCGATATCGAACGAGACTATAACCAATTCCAGCTTTCGCCCACCTATTTTTCACAAGGCAATGGCAACTACCGCGATGTGAATCAGAACCGTCGTTCTGACGTGTTCTTTAACCCCGATTTGGATCAGGAAAACATTATTCAAATGATGAATCTTATCCAGTTGGATGGGTACAATCCCTTGGTGATTAAGGGTGCAATTTATCAGCTGACCGCACCCAAATTGGCCTTTTTAAAACGCAAGTACAAGCGGGTTACGTCGCGAAAAATATTAAAATTGCTTAAAACGCCATTTTCACCAGGGCAATTGGCCGAGGTGTTAAGCCAGGAAATTCCAAATTCCGCAGAACTAAATACCTTGCTATCCAAAATTTTAATTCAATCCGACTGCATAAGCGACGCCGAGCATAAAGAAGGCTACTGGTCGGATCATTGGACCTACAACATGGATATGATCGAATCCTATTTGTCCCTATTTCCGGATCGGGTTAAAGAGTTGTTTTTCGATACCAAACGCTACACGTTTTTTGACGATCCGGTCGTGGTGCTGCCCCGCCGGGAGCGCTATGGCTTCAACGAAAACGGGCAAGCACGGCAACAGCGTTTTGTGTCCAAAAGCCCGGAAAAACTAGCGATGATGGCGGCCCGGTCTACGGCTCCCAATACGGTCCGGGTTCGAAACGGTAAAGGGGACATATTTACCACTAATTTAGCAGTGAAATGCCTACATTTGGTCGCGATTAAAGCATCGACCCTAGATCCGTTTGGGGTGGGTATCGAAATGGAAGCTGGAAAACCTAATTGGTATGACGCAATCAACGGATTGCCGTCAGTCTTTGGATCGTCGTCGGCTGAAAGTTTTGAGTTAATGCGCTGGGTAAAATCATTGATTGGTAACCTATCGCCGTTTCGTTCAGAAGTGGTGGGCTTTCCCAAAGAAATTTCAGACTTTATTCTTGCCCTTAAAAAAATAATTAGCGGTATGGCTGGGCAGGCCAATCCGAACCTTTGGTACTGGGAAGAATCCAATGCCCTTCGGGAACGCTTCCGCGAGCAAACTCGTTTGGGACTGTCAGGTGAACTTGCGCCAATGCAGGTTCGCGAATTAATTTCCTTTTTGTCTCAGCTTGAAGACCGATTGGGCGCCTCCATATACACACAATTTGATGAAAAATCCGGTGTGCCATTTACCTACTTTCAGTTTGAACCCGTCAATTTTGAGCGAAATGAAGCGAGTGGCGATTTCAAATATACTGATTTCAAAATCAAGCCATTGGCGCATTTCCTTCAAGGACCCGTCAATTATCTCAAAACGGTATCGTCGAAAACGGATGCTAAAGCATTGCACGAGGGCATTAAAAAAACCGGCTTGTATGACACCAAACTGAAGATGTTCAAAGTGTGCGAGTCCCTCAAAAAAGAAAGTATTGAAATCGGCCGAAATAAGATTTTTACACCAGGTTGGTTAGAAAACGAATCCATTTGGATGCACATGGAATATAAATATGTGCTCGAACTGCTTAAAACCAAGCTCTATAACCAATTCGAAGAAGTGTTTTTCCAGGTGTTACCACCATTTTTATCGCCCGAGCAATATGGCCGCAGTGTCACTGAAAATTCGTCGTTCATCGCGAGCTCCGCGAATCCCGATCGCAGCACGCATGGCCAAGGGTTCGTGGCCCGCTTGTCAGGCTCCACCGCTGAGTTGATCCAAATGTGGCTAACCATGTGCTTCGGGCACGTGCCATTTGAGGTAGATACCATGGGTCGCTTGAACTTTATTTTAGACCCAATCTTGCCGGGTAAATTATTTTCAACGACGGCGTCTGAAACTCGGATTAAGTCGATTTCTGGCAAGTGGATCGATCAACCCCTGCCCGTCGGGTCATTTATGGCCATGTTTTTGGGTGTTATTCCGATTGTCTTTCACAACCCCTCGTTAAAGAGTACCTGGAAAGTCCCGATTTCGCATATGATCGTGCACCCCTACCGAAAAGAGCCCTTTAAAATTCGGGGCAATCGCATTGCGGATGGGGAATTGGTCCGTAGCCGGAAAATAGAGAAAATCGAGGTCTTTTTTGCGGCGGAGAGTAAAAAACCGGAGTCGAAAAAGGCGTAAATGGGAAAATTAATCGAAGGTGCGGTTGTTTCGGAAAAAATCCTGAACGATATTCAGGCTGAAGTATCGTCCATAAATGGCGACCGCCCACCGTGTTTGGCTGTTATTTTGGTCGGAAATGACCCGGCTTCAGCCATTTATGTGGCCCGTAAGCAAAAGGTCTGTGGGGAAATTGGGATTCGCTCAATTGAGCATCGCTTGCCTCAAGAGGCCACAAATAACGAGGTTCGTGCCATCATCACTCAGCTGAACCAAAATTCAGATGTAGACGGAATTCTGCTGCAGGTCCCGCTGCCCAAGCAATTAGATGAATCGGCGCTATTGCAATTAATTTTGCCTGAAAAAGACGTGGATGGTTTTCATCCGGTGAATATTGGCAGCTTATTATTGGGCCGAGAGGGATATCGTCCCTGTACACCGGCAGGGGTAATTGAATTACTTCGTTTTTACGATTTAAAGACCAGTGGCAAGCACGTCGTGATAGTGGGGCGCAGTAATATTGTGGGCAAACCGCAGGCCGCACTTTTCCTGTTAAATGACGATTTTGGCAATGCAACAGTTACGGTTTGCCATTCTAAATCCGCTGATTTGGCCAGCCTAGTTAAACAAGGCGACGTGGTGGTTGCCGCATTGGGAAAACCCGAATTTATCACCGCCGACATGGTAAAGCCTGGCGCAGTGGTGGTTGACGTCGGCATCAATCGCATAGAAGATAAG
>CANKTL010000039.1 GCA_947486405.1 bacterium | reverse complement strand
TCGGTGTATACGTGTCGAGACATGACCCAGTTTTGCCCCAATTGACGGGATCTTTAAACATGTAGGTATAAAAATTGCTACTTAAAGATGTCGCCAACGATTGATTTAAACTTAAAAATATCGAAGGGCTTTTGAACCAATCGAATAAAAATGGACGCCAACCTAAAGTCTTCATCCGGCTGCTCTTTTTGGCCCACATAACCCGAAATTAAGATAGCCGGTATCTTTCCAAATTTTTTCACTAAGGTATCGGTGTAAAACGTAATTCCGTCGTCTAAACCAATTTTATAATCAATAATCATCAAATCCGGAAGCGGATTCTGTTCCATTTGAGCCAAACACGCGTCCGTAGACAATACATAGTGAACGTCATACCCCGACAAAATAATGGCGATCGACTCGCATACTGATACTTCATCATCCAAAACCAAAATCCGTTTTTTAGTCATATTTAATTGGACGTCCTCGTTTTCTGGATTTTACGCTGCCGGTTTCCGAAATCGTATTTTGATAATCAATATCTTCCATCGGTTTATATAAGAAACGGGAAATTCCCACAATGTGAAAATCAAAATGATCAGACGAATTTTGGAGAGAAATCTGTTTTATCGCCACTTGGTTTTCCAACAATTGGACCGCATATTGACCAATTTTAGAAGCATCGAAGACATACGGGCGAATATATAAGATATCGTCTTTCATAATCTGAAATTCTGGATAATTGTGAGGACTTTGAAGAAAAACCGAATAGATATGCTTTGAAAAATGATAACTGGGCGGAATAAAACGGTTGTCTACCAACTCGTCAATGCTAATACGCAGCAGCTGAGAAATACGCTTAAGCACCGAAATTGTGAGTCCTTCATAATATCCCCCATTTATTTTTGTCACTTGAGGCCGAGAAATTCCCAGATATTCGCCCAATTGCCCATCCGTGAAAGAGAAATATCGCTTACAAAACTTAAATGCTTGCCGAATATTCATTTATATTTATGTTACTAAAATATCCTTATTAATTAAATAGACTCATTATATAAGTGTAATATTGTTCAGAAAGTAGCTGAAATTATTTTTGAAATAAAAACGATAACTAAGCGGAATGAAAACAAAAGAAAAAATTCCAATAGAAACGCTCAAAATCGGATCGGCACCTCCTGCCTCTGTCCTAACGCGATCCGATATGAGCAAACCCAATTCATTCGACAAGCTATCGAGCCTGTTGAGGAAAAATGGATTTGCACTCATCGCAGGCCCCACTGGCAGCGGGAAACAGCAACGGGCCTATTCAGCAGCTAATCAGCTTGGCTATACCTATATAGAACTTGTAAATGCCAAAAAATTAAGCGCCCGACTTCGAGAACCCATGTCCGGCAATATTCTAGACTTCGAATCATTAAACCCATTTATTACAGAACGCACTCAGAAATCAGATCGGGTCATTATATTAAAAGAAATTGGATACCTTACATTTCTGGAACAGGTATCGCTTTTCGCCTTTATTCGATCAATGCTTAATTTAGATGGGAGTGAGAAGCAACCGTTTAAAAATATCGTGATCGCCACATCTACGATTCCCATAGACGAGTTTGGATCCGAAGACGCGGTGTTTCATCCGTTCATCAATTTTTTGTCCGAAGCAATGATCACTACGACCCCGCTTAAACAGACCCCTCATTTGATTCCAGATCTAGCTCAGTCAATTCTGTATCGCGAGGGCAACCGCCTGGGTAAGCCGCAACTAGTTAGCATCGCGCCTGACGTGCTCGCTGAGTTCGAAAAATACGATTGGCCGGGTAACATTCGGGAGTTGGAAGGGGTGATCAAAGTTGCAGTTACCTTATCCGCAGGCCCCCAACTCAGCCGCATCGATTTCGCCCTGTTTTTTAAGTATCTTGACCGGTAAAATATGGCCTATTTTGTGTCATCCCCCGATGTCCAAACTGTCCACAATTTCCCTTTTTTTTGCCCATGTGTATAATGGTCCAAGATTATGGCATTTTTTGAGCTAAATTCCTCCTTCTCTTCCAGTAGTACGCCATCTGACCAAGACCAAAGCCGAGCGCTGGTTGAAGCCGCAAAAAAAATGCTAAGCGAAAGCAAAGGCGAATCTCCGGCAGAGAAGCCCATCATTTTTGCAATCGATGACAATGCTGCACAGCATGGCGTACTTAACTCCATGTTAGAAGACGAATTCCACCTGATCTCTTGTACCGACGTCAATCAAATTTATGAAGTCTACGCCGCCAATGTTCATCAGATTATGGCTGTAATATTGGATATTCGCCTGGGCGTTGATAAGAATGGAAACGAAATTAAGGGATACCAGGTATTTTCGGAGTTAAAAAAAATAAATCCGGCCATTCCAATTATTTTTCGCACAGGGTTTCAAGAAGAATTCGAACACGAACTCGAAGTTTACAAAACCTATCGCCCACACGGTTATATCGTTAAAAATTCACCTGACGAGCGAACCATTGTCTTAGATACCGTAAAGTCAGCGGTTCAATCCTATCTGTATTTTCAGAATGACCAACGATCCAAAAACCTTCAAATTTTATTCAGAGGTGTCAGGGGCTGGATTCATGACTTTGGTAATTTATTTATGACCGTCCACTCACGTGAATATATGATTTCCACAAAGCCTGAGCATTTTTCAAAGGAAGACATCGTCATCCTTATTCAAGAAAATCAAAAATTCATGGAAATGTTGAATGGGTTGCAATCTACTATGCGCGACTATGCCCATGGCGGTGCGGTGCGTACCGAAGTGCGGCCGATGGATATTCAAAAAGAGTTTCGTGACTACGTCAATTTATTGAGAGTGGCCTACCCCAAGCTCCAAATTTCAACACAGATCCAGTTTAACGGCATTCACAAGTCGAACAAAATAGTCCTCTTTTCCCAGATTCTACTCAACATGGCCAAAAATGCTTACCAGGCAGGTGCGTCAAGCATCAGCCTGTCCTGCTTTACTTACACCGACTACCAGTCTCAGCCAGATTTTGGTCCATTCGACGGAGCCCAAGCTGACGGCATGGTTCTGGTATTTTCTGACAATGCGGGTGGCATTCCGAAAGAATATGAAGATCTATTTTTTGAGGTTGATTTCACCTTTAACAAACCCGACGGGTCAGGCCTCGGTACTTGGTTAATTCGAGAAGGAGTTGAATCTCGCCTAAAAGGAGCGATTCGCTACGACAACAAAATCGGTGACGGCTTATATTACACAATCTACCTCCCTCCTATAGAATCAGATACGCTAACCAACGCCTTTAACCTCTAACCTTCCCTTGACCAGAGCATCAATCATCAATAACATAACTCAGCTTAGATCTTATGGATGACGTCATTGCTAGTACCTCTGGAATTGTTTGTAGTTGGCTCATATTAGGGGCCAGCGTTCTTTTGGGTATCACCCTGTTTTTTCGGGGTCGATTTTGGCGCGTATTCAAACTTAAACTCATCGAGAAACTGCCGCAAGAAACCCAATTGGGGGTAGCTATCGCAACCACCAGCAGTTTGGGGCTTGGTGGAATAACGGGCATCGGGACCGCCATTGCAATTGGAGGCCCAGGCGCAATGTTCTGGATGTGGCTATTTGGGATTTTGGCCGTTGTTATTAAATTTTACGAAGGCGTAGTATTCGCCCGCGCTCATTCCGCGGATGCGCTTCCCACCCGAAGTCTGATACTGGATTTATTTTCAGGAAAACTCAGTGGACTAGCACCTAAAATTGGGTTCGCCGTCTCCCTATTGATTGTTGGGCTCAGTTTGAGCTTCGGAGCGGCATTTCAATCAGCTGTCGGCGCAGCGGCGCTTCGTACCTGGCATGTCCCCGGCATTGTAACTGGAATATTGTTTGCGATCGCAATTGCCCTGCTGATTACTCAGTCAGAGCGACTGCAGCGCCCGTTCTTTTTAAAAATTTTACCGGCGTGCATGGCCCTCTTTTTACTGCTGGCACTTATCATTTGTGCAATTCATATCACTCAATTACCGGCCACTTTTTCGGCTATTTTCTCAGATGCATTCACCGGATTATCAGTCACGGGGGGCGCAATCGGCACCGTTATTTTAGCGGGATTCACCTGCGTTATGCTGTCTAGCCAAGCAGGATTTGGCACCAGTACTGGCCTTTTGTCTAAGTATTGCGAACAACACACTCCTCTTCGAGCTGGAATTATTTCCACAATCGAACCCATCGTCACCATTTTTATTGTTGGCACGTTGACCGGATTGGTAATTGTGTCTTCGGGCAAATTTGGGAATGAACGCTATCAGGCATTGTTTACAGAGTCCCAAATTAAAAGTCAGCCGGTGTACCTTGGCAGCGGATGGAAATCAAACTCGGCTGCATTGTATCCAGACAAGGCCTCTCTTAAGCGTTTCTCAACCACGATCGGTCAATATCAGTTCCAGCCCATTGCCGACTCCATTGGTATTTTTGAAATTCAGGAAGTCTCACGCCTAATCAATGGGAAGTTAATTGCTGATGCCATTCGCTTTTCCAGTTGGGAACAATCCGTAAAGACCGAAGTTCGCATTTTAGACAGTCATTCTGATCTTATTGCTGCTACCTATGTGCCAGAGGTTCAAGACCACCCCAAGGCCATGCCATTGCTCTACAACGACATTGAAATCGCCAACATTACACCGAAACAAGGTAACGGCGAATGGACAAGTCATTTAATCAAATTTAGCAAACCCGAATTGAGTCGGCTTTTGGCGGCCCGCAGGTCTGAATCGATATCGATTCAGTTGGTCGGATATGGCTCGTCAGGCAGCGAATGGGTCGTTAACCGCATAGAACCTGTCGTAGGTGTTGCTGGGACAGGGACAGCCTTTCAAGCGGGCCACAAGCGAATGGGAATCGTTGGCATGAGCATTATGATCATGGCCGTTGTTCTAATCGCAGTGGGTGCCGCTTTGGCCTGGTATTTAATAGGCTTCCGAGCACTCCAAAGCATACTCGGCGAAAAATGGGTGAAGGGCTTTCAAGTTCTTTTTCTGGGATTAATTATTCTCGGTGCAGCATATGCACTAACCCCCCTTTTCAGTTTGGGATTGCTCACCGTCGCTCTAGTACTATTACCTATCGCCACGGCGGTCGGCTTTTTTACTCGGCCAATTCAGACTGACTCAGAAACTGCATAAAATATACGCTGGCTGCAATGCCATTCAAAAATCGCTCTAAGCTAAAACGCTCATTGGGCGCGTGAATGGCATCATTTGGTAAATTAAATCCCATTAGGATGGTGGGAATATTTAACTCAGATTCCAGCAATTTAATGATGGGGATAGAGCCACCTTCACCTTGAAGGATGGCTTGTTTATGAAACGCCTTTGTTACCGCGGCAAGCCCCGCCTTTACAGCAGGGTGATCAGCATCCACGCCTACGGGTGCACCCGAATGAAATTCTTTTATTTCTAGTTTAAATGCGGGCGGAACATTCGCCTGAATATAAGACCGAAACGCCGTCGCAATTTTTTGAGGATCTTGATTGCGGACCAGCCGCATCGAAATTTTGGCAGACGCTTCAGAAGGAATGACGGTTTTGGAACCAATGCCTGTAAATCCACCCCAGATTCCATTGCAATCCAAGGTGGGCCGATACCACAACTGCTCAAGTACATGAAAGCCGCTCTCGCCCGTAAGCCCCTGCGCCCCAATTTGAGTCGCAAAGGTTTGGGCATTTACCGGCAATGCTTCGATTGAACTGCGCGTTTGTGGGGGAATTGGCAGCACATCGTCATAAAAACCCGGAATCGTGACGTGATTTTGCTCGTTTTTGAGTTGATTGATCAGCTGTGCCAGCCCTTGAATGGGATTTGGTGCAGGACCCCCATTTTGACCGGAATGCAGGTCCGTACTTGCCCCAATAAGCTTGATTTCAAAGTAAACAATGCCCCGTAAACTGGTGCACAAGGATGGTTGATCCGCAGACAACATCGGTGTATCCGATACCAAACAAACGTCCGCTTGTAAGCGCTCTCGATTTTGCGCCAAAAAGTCGCTGAAGCTGGGACTACTGATTTCTTCTTCGCCTTCGATAATAATTTTGACATTTACAGGCAACGGCTCGCCTGATTTAACAAAGGCCTCAACCGCTTTAATGTGTGCCAGAATTTGGCCTTTGTCGTCGGAGGCACCGCGTGCGTAGATGTGACCATCGCGAATAGTGGGTCTAAAGGGGGGCGTTTCCCAGAGATCAAGAGGATCTGCGGGTTGAACGTCATAATGGCCATAAATCAACACCGTGGGCAACTTAGGATCCGTGATGAGGTCACCATAGACGACCGGCATCCCTTTGGTGGGCAGCTCAGAAACGTTTTGAAAACCCGCTGAAACCAGTAAGTTCGCCACAAAGGTCGCACAGGCAATGCAATCCGCGGCATGATCTGGCAAAGTGCTGACGCTTGGAATCGCCAATAACTGCTTCATTTCATCCACAAAGCGATCTTGGTTTTCCGCAATATACGCCCCTGGGAATTGATTTATTTTAGGCATCTTAGGAAAGCCCCGATTCGATAATTTTACGACGCTTGATTAATGCCACTCCCACAATCGCTAAATTCACAGCCCCGAACACGCAAAGCCAAACTACACCCTTCTCCATAAATCCATACGCGTGCAGCCCGATTCCTAGCATATTCACGCCAAACCATGAAAATGCCGTTACGATATTACCCAAAACGGCCAACGTAGCGACCCCAAACCGGCCCACAATCCCGGCCTTTCGTGCGTGCAATACAATGAGACTCCATAACACAATCAGTAACGCCCCATTTTCTTTTGGATCCCAGCCCCAAAAACGCCCCCAACTTTGATCTGCCCAGATTCCACCTAAAACAGTACCAATGAAACTCAACACCACTGTAAGTGCCACCATAAAATAGGTTGCATCAGATAATTTTTTAATCAATGCGTTATCTGATTTTGGCGCAAACAAAGCCCACATCAACGCAAAAATACCCAGGACTCCCGCCAAGAAAGACGCGGAATACCCGGTGGTAATTGTCACTACGTGCGTGGCCAACCAAAAATTAGAATCCAAAACCGCCTGCATGACCCCCAACGTATCGCCAGAAATACTCAGTTGGTGCGCAATAATGAGTGTAGTAAAGCCAATTGCACCGCCAATTAAATACCCAACACCCCGACCCAATTTTCGATTCATCCAAAGACCGCCTAATACAGCGATCCACCCCACATATACCGCAGATGAGTATAAATTTGTCACCGGCGGACGACCATGAATCAGCATACTCGCCAGCATCCCCAGCGTATGAATCCCAAAGCCAATACTCAATAGAATTGCCGCAGACCGATGCAACATCAACGGCCACAACCACCATCCCGCCACCACTAACGCACAGACCGCCAGGTAAATGACCATTGCAGACATATAGGGCTGAACCTGAAGGAACGTGTATTCTGCTTTCAAGCGAAACGGAGAATATCCCGCCGGATGTGCGTGGGCATCGGCTAAGAGTGCAGACACACCCGTATTAAATCGCTTGGTGTCATGCTTGCGCAGGGCATCGGTTGTGTCCACGTAGCGAGCAACACCGATACTGCCTCGGCGCATTGTATCGAACAAGATACCCTGCCCCATACTCATCCAGGCTCGTGAATCTGTCATCTTCGGGTCTTTTACAATCCAAAGATACGAAATTTGGCCCATAGATTGATATTTTTGAATGTACATCATTAAGCTCATGACTTCAGGATCTTCACCATTAAATTCCGCAGAATCCAGCGCCCGGAATTTATCGCGATTGTTATCAATCAGTTTCATAAAGAACGCGTAATCAGTTGATATATCGGCCACTGACTCAGCGTAAAAACTATTTTTTAGCTGGATATAGCGCCACATTTGGTCCCGAACCTGAAGCAAATTACGCTGAAAGGCATTTCGCTGATCTTCGGGTAAATCGCTTGCGGTAAACGCCTGCTGGGAAATCACGCCCCATCGGCTTGCCAAGAAGGAAAACGAAACCCGCTTACCCATTGTGTCCGTAATACCCAAAAAGCTGCGCAATTCATCGTGAGTCACAGTGAAAAGAGGCAGGCTATCAGCAACCTGGGGCTTTTCGATAGACAGCGCCATCCATTGTATAGCGGACATGCGCTGGCCGTCGGTCGCAATATACTGCTTTCCAGTGATGAATAAGGCCGACTGACGAGCAGCGGCGTCCAACGGCATCACCCGACCCCCGGCCATAACCGGCAATTGCCCCCATTTACACAAATCCAGATCGTTTTTGGGAGACAACGTCAGGGTTCCCCAAATTGAAACGCCAACCACCGCAGCAACAATGCCACCTACAGCTATCCACTGCTTCATTAGTTATCTCCCCGTCCCGCCCGATTGAAGGCCATAAAGAAATGTAAAATTAAACCCAGTCCAATTAATGCGCAGGAAAAATACGGCATTAGCCAAGTGGGGTTATCCACCACCTGCAAAATCGATTGGGTATCATTTTTGCCAAAGCTGGCTTGGTAAAACGTTTTTCCGTCATAGCGAAGTGGGTGATTCATTGAAATCGTCACCTCTCGTTTTTCATTTGTTGTGGGATTAAAAATCATCACCTTCGATGAAAACCAGCTTGGAATGGTAGTACCGGGGTACTGCTTATGCTCAAAGTCAGCAAGCGCGACATCAATGGGTAAATAAAGACGTTTTGGACGAATCGCCAATATGTAAACGGAATCTTTTATCGTCACCATTTGGCCCGATTCAATAAAATTGGCCAACAAGTACCGCCCCATTGGCTGACCCTCCACCAATAGCTCTACATAGGCCGCAGGATCGTTTCGATAATCATCGCGATTCACCGGCTTCTGCGAAATAATCATCACGCCGGTTCCCATACCAGCAGTGGCCAAATTGGGCTCTGCCGCACGCTTTTCTGCCTCACTCGCGATCATTTTGGAATTGGAATAACTCTTGATAACTTTAATTTCGAACGGAAGCTCAGGTTGTTTCAGGATAGTATTGTCTTTCAAAAATAGTGGCTCAGTAAACATCACCTCTTTCACACCTTTTGGTGTGGAAACTTGCACTGCCAATTCAGTAACATGGGCCATCTGCGCATAATTTTTTGACTGGCCTTCTTCCAAGACCAATTGCGCCTCTTGACCCAGGCCGCTACTTAATCCCGCGCCCAATACCAAAAGGATGCCACCAAAGTGAACAATCCATAGGCCCATTTTTGCGACTGTAAAGGGAATCCGGGTCAACAACGCCATACTCAAACTCACCAATAACAACGTCCCTACCAGCCATCCGCCCGGAAGTAAGGGAAGCACGTGCCCCTGAATCGGCATCCAAATCCACCAGGCATCCATAACCATTTTTTTGGCCACGAAAATACCCCAATAGACCTGGAGCACGGTGGTTAGGATAACCAGAAAAAAAAGGTAACTCAAAATATAAACTGACATCGCCGGCGAGGCGAGGGTTTTGGCCCATTTTTGGGGGAGAGAAATAAGAGGATTGGACATCGCGTTTCCTTTCAGAAATTAGGGTTTGACCTTAGCCAAATGGTATTATCTAATCGTACAGCAAACGATAAACATTAGGGGAGGCACACGTCATGGACGACTTTATACAAGTTTACCAAAACTTGGCAAAAGATCACTCATATTATCGCGGAAATGTTCGAGCCGAAGAAATCGATGATCCGGAGCTATTTCGGGCAATCGAACGATATCGCGCTTTGGCAGACATTCATCCGCTTGAGCAAGTCATCATTCGGCAAACCTCGAAGCGGGCCAAAACCAGCTGGCTTAAAGCGTGGGTCCGTCTTTTTAAAAAGAATCAAAAGTAGCCCCAGGTGACTGGACGAATTTGAGTGATCCCATGTAGTATTGGGTAAAATTTTTTAGTAATAAAATTGGAGGCACCTTTAGTTATGGGAATAATGTCCGGGAAAAAAGGAATTATTTTTGGAATCAGCAATAAGCACGGAATTGCATACGGCATTGCCGCCGTATTAAAAGCCCATGGTGCCGACATTGCCGTCACTTATGCCGGCGACATTATGGAAAAGCGAGTACGTCCCATTGGCGAAGAACTGGGATCTAAGCTCATTATGGACTGTGACGTTACCAGTGAAGAACAGGTCAAAGCCGTTTTCGATAATTACGCTAAACTCTATGACTCGTTAGATTTTGTCCTGCACGCAGTGGCTTTTGCAAACCGCGAAGACTTAACGGGCAATTTTTCAGACACCTCTATCGAAGGCTGGAATTTGGCTTTGCAAGTATCTGCCTATTCGTTAATCACCATTTCAAAATATGCCAAACGCTTGATGAAATCAGGCGGATCAATTTTGGCCCTCACTTACCTGGGCGGCGAAAAATCGGTTCCAAATTACAATATAATGGGTGT
>CANKTL010000038.1 GCA_947486405.1 bacterium | reverse complement strand
TAAGGCTTTTTTTACGCATGCGCGGTCAGCTGACGGTCGCTTTTTTAGGCTATTTGTGGCCAAGCAGGCAGACGTAATGCCCCGCTTTGGCATAATCGCCAGTAAGAAATCGGTGGGGGATGCGGTTCAACGGAACCGATGCAAGCGACTTCTTCGAGAACTCGTGCGAACCCAGCTTCACTTGCGTTCCCTCAATGTAGATATGATTTTTATAGCCCGACGTAATTTGTCCGAAGCGGGATTAAAAGATGTCGTGCAGTCATTGCCCGGCGTATTGAAACGATTGGGCGTATGAATCGGCTTGTGATTGGACTGATTTTAATATACAAAAGGGTGTTATCACCGCTACTAGCGCCAAGATGCCGATTTTATCCATCTTGTTCCACCTATTGCCTAGATGCGTTTCAGAGCCACGGGTTTTTGAAAGCGGTGAAACTAAGTGTAATTCGTCTATCAAAATGTCATCCTTTCCACCCCGGTGGAGTCGATGTTTTACGTAAAAAGGAGCCTCTAGTATGAACCCAATGCATTATATGGTTGAGCAAAT
Organism: bacterium; assembly: GCA_947486405.1. Taxonomy (GTDB): domain Bacteria; phylum Margulisbacteria; class Marinamargulisbacteria; order CANKTL01; family CANKTL01; genus CANKTL01. Next base: position 9,859 of record CANKTL010000038.1, on the reverse strand, counting down.
TATGATTCCGTTTTTGGAATTTAGTTATGCGCACATTTACCCCAACTATGGCGTTGCGATTATTATTTTAACCTTGACCATCAAGGCCCTCTTCTATCCGCTAACCAAAAAACAGTTTCAATCAATGCGGACGATGCAAACGTTGCAGCCCAAAATCAAAGAAATCAACGAAAAACATAAAGGGAAGCCAGAACAACTTCAAAAAGAGATGATGGCGATGTACAAAGAGCATTCTTTTAATCCGCTCAGCGGGTGCTTGCCGCTGTTGGTTCAATTGCCCGTGTTTTTTGCCATTTTTATGACGGTGAATGGGGCTACTTTTAAGAGCATCATTTTGCAACCCGGCATCAACCCGGGATTGTTTACCTGGTGGCTGTCGGATCTTTCCAAGGCTGACCCGACATTTATTTTGCCGATTGTCATCGGAGCGGCCACCTACTGGTCTCAAAAATATACCGTTACTGACCCCTTGCAACAGAAAATTTTTATGGTGCTACCCTTGATAATTGTGGTGTTCAGTTTTAAATTACCGGCAGGCGTTTTGTTATATTGGGCCACGTCCCAAATCGTATCGACCATTCAGCAGGTGATGATGTTGAGGCAGCCAGCACCAAAAGGAGTATAGGATGCTAGGAAAAAAGGGATTTTTCGGTTTTTTTAAGGGGGCGGATAAGCCAGCGATCGTGGCGGAGAACGAACAGCCGCAAAAAGAGTACGCGAGTCGGATGGCCGTTGCGACCGTGGACACTGTCAGCGATGAAGTACGTGATTTTTGTGTGGAGCGGTTACGCGAGATTTTGCGATTGATGGGATTTGAAAACGCAGCCGTGAGTGTGACTCACATTGAAGGCGATCAATTATACTTGGAAATTAAAGACGAAGCAGAAGCGGGCCGGATAATCGGTCGCGAAGGATCTACATTAGATGCCTTTCAAATTTTGATTCGGGCCATTGTGTTTCGTAAGTATGATGTTGGCGCGAAAGTGTTTGTAGATGCCGGGAATTATCGAGGCAAACGCAACGATAGCGTGAAAGAAATGGCTCTGAAGGCCTATGAATCGGGTCGTCGTCGGGTGGTACTTCGTTCAATGAACGCGTCTGAGCGCCGTGTGGTGCATTCCCTGTTTCAAGATAACACCACGATTAAAACTTATAGCATCGGACGCGGCGAAGAACGCCATGTCGTCTTAGAGCGTTTAAAGACAGTCGAAGCTTAGGCCTCTTTTATTGCCATGACCACTATTGCGGCTATTGCGACGCCATTGGGGATCGGTGGTATTGGGGTGATTCGGATATCGGGGCCTGAAGCGATAGCGATTGCGCGGCAGGTAATAGAGCGCGGCAATACCCAGATTCACCCTCGAATGGCCGTAATGGTCACAGTGCGGGATCCAGAGTCTCAGGCTGTTTTGGATCAAGGGATTCTGCTTTATTTTCAGGGACCGAATTCGTATACCGGCGAAGATGTGGTGGAGTTGCAATTGCATGGCAATAGCCAGCTGTTGTTACGGGTATTGCATGTGGTGATTGCCCAGGGGGCTCAGTTGGCGCGGCCAGGGGAATTTACCCGGCGGGCGTTTATTAATGGCAAGTTGGATTTAACTGAAGCGGAGTCGGTCGCTGATTTGATTCACGCGGAGGGGACGGCGGCACAGTCGCTGGCCTTGCATCAGTTGAAGGGCAAATTGTCTGGCGAAATTATGGCGGTGCGGGTGCCGTTGATTCAGATTTTGGAACAAATTGAGGCCTCTATCGATTTTCCGGATGAAGTTGAGGGCATTGATCGGGCGGATGCGCGCGCCACGATTCACAGCCTGTCGACTCGCTTGGCGGAAATTGTACGGTTACAGAATTTTGGGCGCTTGATTCGTGAGGGCGTCAAATGTGTGATTATGGGGCGGCCCAACGTGGGGAAGTCGTCGTTGTTGAACGCTTTGCTGGGTGAAGATCGCGCCATTGTGTCGGATATTGCCGGAACCACGCGGGATTTTATCGATGTGTCGCTGCGGTATCGGGATTGGGTGCTGAATTTTGTCGATACGGCGGGAATTCGGGCGCAGGCGGAGGGCATCGAACAGCAAGGCATTGATAAGATCGATGCGTTGATTGCCGTGGCCGATGTGGCATTGTGGGTGGTGGATAGCACAACGCCAATCACCTCCGAGGATGAGGCTCTTTTGGATAAAATTGCAGTGGTTGCGATCAAACTGGGTGTGGCGAATAAGTCGGATTTGAATCCATCATTTGGCCCTACAACCCCGGGCATTTCAGAGTGGATAAGCGTATCGGCGAAAACGGGGCAGGGAATCGACGCGCTTAAGGCCCATATTTATGACGCCGTAATTGCCACGCAGTCTGAAGGTAATTTGGAATTTGCGTGCAATAGCCGCCAATTGGCGTGCGTGATTCAGGCGAACCAGGCGTTGGCACAGGTACTGGCCGGGATGGATGCGGGATTTGAGGATGATGTGTTGTCGATTGATTTGAAAACGGCCATTCTGAAATTGGGCGAAGTAACCGGTGACGTGGTGACCGAAGAAGTTTTAGACGGCATTTTTTCTCGTTTTTGCGTGGGGAAATAGCCTGGCGTCGCACTTGCGTTAAGCTAGGCCCACCCGTATTATCGAATCTATAACCATGAATAAAAAAGTATTAACGCTTAGCTTGGCACTCTGGTGCAGTATGGGGATGTCGCTTCATGCGATTGAGCCTTATATTCCCAACCAATTTTTTGGCCTGCAGGACTCATTTTATAGCTTAAACTCAGACGCCCGCCCCGCTTATGACTTTTATAATCCGGCGCAATTGGTCAATCAAACCGGTATTCGCGCCCGATTTTCAAGCGCCCCCGATTTTTGGGGGTATTCGCAATGGCTGATTGGCGGCTCTGTGCCATTGGGTAAAACTGTGGTGGGCATGACCTATTTGGTCGATGAAGCTGGCGACTTAATCAGTACCAACCTCGATGAAAACGGACGGCCGGAAGCGGCTTATGGCTTTGCAGACCGCCAATCCCGTGCCCAAATCGCCATTGGAACGCCCCTAAGCCCCGATCTGGCCCTAGGACTGCGAATTGCGGCGGCGCAGGCCACCCTTGATACCGCGCGAACCAACCGACTCTGGGGTGATGTTGGGGTGCTGTACCGCATTACCCCGCAGTGGGAGTTGGGGGCGTATACCGACATGTGGATGCAGGTGTATGCCGCCGGTGGCAATGGGTCAATTGCTTTGACCAATAATGCAGTATCTCGTTTCTATGTAGAATCGGGTTATCGGCAAGATACGTGGTTTGGCGGGATTTCGACTAACTTAGATGTGACCCGCTTGAGTATCGATTACCAATTTCCGGCGATCATTTCATTAAATGCAATGACACTACTGCGCCTAAAATCAGCGCCATTGTTGCGGGGGTATCAGTTGGGCACCCGAATTCGCCTAGAGCAATTGCAAGTGGATTATCGCTTTATCACCCTTCTTCAGGGTGGTGTTTCAGAGACTCAGCATTTGGTTGGGATTTCCTACCTTTTTTAACAGGGCCTAGCTAAGCGTCTTTTCTAAATTTTTCAGTCCATCGAATCAATTGAGGAACAATAACCAGGGTCAAAAGAGTAGACGTTATGATTCCTCCGATTACCACGGTCGCTAATGGCCGTTGGACTTCGGCACCAATTCCGGTGTTCAGCGCCATTGGAATAAACCCTAGGCTGGCAACCAGAGCGGTAGATAATACGGGCTTTAAGCGGATTTTAACGGCTTCGTGAATCGCGTTCTTGGCTGAAAATCCATCTTTAATCAATTGATTAATACATTCGATTAATACCAATGCATTTAAAATTGCGATCCCCATCAACGCAATAAACCCGATACTGGCCGAAACAGTCAGGGGCAAGTCTCGTAAGTAAAGCGAAAAAATACCCCCTGTAATGGCAAAGGGAATGGCCAATAGCACCACCAATGATTGAAAAAAGTTCTTTAAATATCCCATCACCAATACAAATACGAGTAGCAATGTCAGTGGCACAATGACCATCAATCGCAGGCGCGCGTTTTTCATATTTTCAAACTGACCACCCCATTCCAAGGTGTATCCCGATGGCAACTTGAGCTGAGTTGATAATTTTGACTTAGCTTCGTCGACAGCGGTCTGCACATCTCGCCCATCGAGGTTAATGGCCAAGCCTGCGTAGCGCTTGCCGTTACTATGGGCAATTGTCGTTACCTGACTGACTTCGGTTAAATTTACCACCCGCGAAAGCGGGATACTGCCGCCATCCGGTAATGCCAATGGAATTGCTGCAATGGCAGCTGGTGAGTTCCGCTCTTCTTCCGCAATTCGAATAACAATTGGATATCGCCAATTTTCACTATAAAAGCTGCCAACTAATTGACCACGCATCGCGGTTTCAACCACCAAATGAGCATCGTCTAAGTGTAGGCCATACAAGTTTAGCTTTTCGGCATTTGGCTCGATATTTAACACGGGGCTTTTTCGGAGTGCGGTTAAGGCATCCAATTCAATTTCAGTGCCTTTCATGGTTTCAAGTATTTCGAGTGACTGATCAGACAATTCGGAAAGGGTATTTAGATCCGGTCCGAAAATTCGTAACGATACATCGGCGCGACTGCCTTCTAAAATTTCGTTGAACCTCATTTCAATGGGCTGAGCCATACTAATTTCCTGGTCGACAGGGAGCGTCTCTAAACGGGCTTTAATGAGATCAAAAAACCGGTCTTTATCCACAGGCTTTCCGTCTTCTTTGGGCCAGGTCGAGTGATCTTTATTGAGAATAATAAAGGTATCAGACAAATGCGGTCCCATCGGATCAGTAGCCGATTCCGGAGTCCCCATTCGGGAAAAAACGTGTGTAATTCCGGGAAAAGCCGTAATAATCGCTTCACATTGATTTTGAATCTTTACCGATTGATCAATCGAAATACGGCTGTCTCTTACCATATTAATCACCATGTCGCCTTCATCCAGCGGCGGCATAAAATCGGATCCCAGCTTGGTATAGGTAATCCCAGCTACGATAAACAGCCCCACACCAAGCAGGACAACGGTTTTTGGAAATCGGAACCCAGTTTCTACCAGCGGCATGGTTCCCTTTTGTAACCATCGAAATACCAAGGGCTCTTTTTTGCTGGGTTTAGACTTCAAAATGAGGGTGCTCAATACCGGAATCAAAAATAGGGTAACCACCAAGGCGCTACCCAATGCCAGTAATACGGTAGCGGCCATCGGTTTGAAGAGCTTTCCTTCAATGCCGTCTAGCGACAAAATAGGCACATAAACCAGCATAATTAATACCAGCCCCAGTACAACCGGACCGATTACTTCTTTAGTGGCTTTCCAGACAATCTGAGTTTTTTCGGATTTGGATGGTGTATGGGTCAGCCCATTAAACTTTCGGAGCACATTTTCCACAATGACAATGGCCCCATCCACTAACAATCCAAAATCGATGGCCCCCAGGCTCATTAAATTGGCGGATATCCCCAGCGGTTTCATACCGGCGATTGCCATTAACATGGCCACGGGAATAATGGTCGCCACGATAAGAGCAGCTCGGAAATTACCCAAAATCAACAGGAGTACCAGAATGACCAAGCCGGCCCCTTCGGCCAAATTTTTAAGCACGGTTTTAATCGTCGCGTTGACCAAATACGACCGGCTATATACCGTTTTAATGATCACATCGTCCGGTAAGGGAATTTGTTTAAGTGCAGTTTCAGAGTTCATTGCGACTTGCCGAGAATTGGCGCCGCTCAGCATTAAAACGGTGCCCAGTACGGCTTCTTGCCCCTCGTAAGTCGCAGCCCCCAAACGTTGCGCTTGATCTTCGCGCACTTTGGCCACGTCACTTAAGCGAATATGCTGACCGGAAACCGAGAGTTTAATCGGAACCGCCTGAAGCTGCTCGAGACTCGGGATGGCGCCGGTAGACCGAACAATAACTTGATTACCGGCTTGCTCGATATAACCACCCCCTGCATTTTCTCCCAGTCGTTTGACCTGCTCGGACAAGGATTCTAAAGTAATCCCGTAAGCGGCCATTTTTTGAGGCTCAACATCGATATGAATTTCTTTTTTAAATCCACCGGTCGAGTCAATATCCGCGATATTTGACACTTTAGATTTTAAAAATGGCCGAATAATCGTGTCTTGCACCGTTCGCAAGTATCGTAACTGTTCACCCTCAGGTTTCTGATTCAGCGCGGTACCGGGTTTTGGCAACACGACATACATCAACACTTCGCCCAGGCCGGTTGTAATCGGAGCCAGCTGTGGCGCGATATTCGGGGGCAACGATTCTTGCACGCCCTGGAGTCGTTCGGTTACTTGTTGCCGAGCCCAAAAGATATCTGTTCCTTCTTCAAACACCACGGTCACTTGGGATAGCCCATACTTAGACAGCGACCGAATATCCATGACCTGCGGAATGCCACCCATTTCAATTTCAATGTATTGTGTGACCGTATTTTCGATTTGCTCGGGATCCAATGCACCTGTTTTGGTATTCACCACCACCTGCACATTGGTAATATCCGGAACCGCATCAATGGGTAATTGGGGCAATGACCATAGCCCAAATCCAACCACTCCCGCAAATGCAGCAATAATCCAGAAGCGATTTTTTAAGGTACTTTTGACTTGCCGATAAATCATAGAGAGTCTCCCGGTAATTTTGATACACCATTGAGTTGCATAAGCGTTGCCCAGGCCGTGATCCAAGCTTCCTCGGCATCAAACTTTTGTTGGGCTGCTGCTACCCATTGGGATTCCAAATCCAGAACACTTCGTAAGTCGGTCTGGCCTTTTTTGAAGTCTTCAATCGATTTTTCAACGCTGTGTTCCAATTGGTTTAACCAATTTGGGTTAACGATTGTTAAAACGTCTTGAGACTGTTGAAGCGTAAGTCGCGCAGTTTGGTAACGCACTTCGGCTTCCGTCATGGCTTGTTCCATTTGCGCTTCTACACCCTTTTTACGTGAATTCTGGGCTTGAACGGCTAATCGGTTTTTAGATGAAAATGGCAAGTCCATCGCAATGCCAAGTCCTAAAATCTGCTCCGTTTCCGTAGCCGATTCCGAAGCGTATTTTCCAGAAAGATTAAAATCGGGCCGATCTTCCCACTCCAGTACCCGGGTCTCTGATTCGATTTGAGCCAATTGGGCCCGAATTTTTAGTATGTTGGGATTTTGGGCGGATACATTATGGGAAGGAAAAAAATCGAGTCGATTTAATGGAATAGGGGGTAGTGATACGTGGGCTATGGGCTGGCCAATAATGGCTTGAAAGACCACGCGAGAGGATTCCTTTTGCGCATTAAGGTGAAGCGTGTCGATCTGAATACGTTTCAAATGACTTTCAATAAGCCGTGATTCTAATTGTTTTTGTGGCGACACCAGGGGCCTGCTGGTTAAATACTGCTTGATCCAAGTTAACCGCTTGCCTCGGCGTTGATTGATATCAACCTGGCGAACAGCACTTTCCCACTCATAGGCTGCAATTGTTGCGTCGTACCAAAGATTAAGTTTAATTCGGTGAATCTCCTGAGTTTGTAACGTGACGCTGGCAATCGCAGCCTTTTTTTTCGCATCAAGTTTTCCCGGAAATGCTAGACGCTGAGTGAGCACTGTTTCAAATGCGATGCCACTGCGGGATCCGTCGTTTTTTTGACCTACGCCAAGTTCGAATTCTGGATTTTGCCAGGCTTGATCCTGATCAATTTCCAGAAGTAAGGCATCCCGTTCAGCTTGAGCAGCCCTAATTTCAGGGTGTTGGCCGATAATTTTGTGCAGCAGTGGCGCAAGTTCAATCTGATCAGATGCGAAACTCGCTGAACAAAAGCTGACGCTTAAAACAAGGCCAAAAGTGGCCATCCAACAATTTTTTTTCATTTTTTAACTTCTTCCTTTTTTCAACATAATCGATAACAAAATGCGCTGAATAGGCACTTTGGAAGGGTCGAATAGTTGAGGCTTAAATTAAAAAAATGATGCTTTGAAGCGTTTGAGAGGGATGATAAAAAAAGGTTATTTGTTTATGTTCAAGTTTGTATTGCCGACTTGAGTGGGGATAAATAAAAAGGGGAGGGGTGGCTTCCGCCAGCTGAATTGAGAGATCTGGCGCATAAAGGGCGGCCAATAAGTCCCGGCCTTTTGGCTCCAATCGAACATCTTTAAATAAGAATAAATCGGTACAGCCGGGACTGGTATTTAAATTGGATATACGCTGCGATATCTCAGACGAAGTTGGTATTGGATCAGAAAGATCACACTTACCGGACGAAAGAAACTCAAGGACTATTTGGCCATCCTGATGCAAGCACAACACTTCACCTGAAAGTGGCATTTGAACCAAGCCAATGATCAGCAATACAGCGGTAACAATTTTAGAAAATGAGAGGTTCAGGCGCATTTTGATGGTATCCTAACTAGTTCAATTCTAGCGCCGCCAAGTAATCCCCGCAAACACCGTCAGATCTGGTGCATCAGGTGTGAATCCAATATTGGCGCCGACATCGAATTGAAGATCGTCGCTAAACCCGTAGGTAGTGCCTAGGTCAAATTGAGATTGCCACGGGGCATTTGGGATCAATCGCACGGCGATTTCGACATATCCGCCCAGTTGCTCTGAAAAGGTTTGGCTCACTGTTGCGGTAGTGAAATACTCTGTTTCAAGAATCGCGCCATTTGAAACAAAGTCCAACTCAAGCATCGTACCCAAGCCCATCGTTTCACTGAGCGCCCTGCTATAGGGAAAGATAATCCCGCCTTCTGTTTTGCCGTTTCGAATTGCCGAAACAGGTAATGGCCACTTGATAAACGGCATAATGGCAAAGGCACTATCCCCCTCATCATTTCCCCATACATTGATCTTGAGTCGGGTGCTAAAGTCACCGAATCCGGTACTCTTAATCGTGGTATTACTCACCCGATCTTCCGCTTCAGTCGAATTAAAAGGAGTTGCGATCAGTTGTAAATCAATGCTGTTAGTCAAACCGATTTTGAGATTGGCATTGGCAAAATTTTGTTCTCTAGAAACAAGGTCGTTCCCAGTTGCTTTGTCGTGATCCCAACTCCCTTTTGCCATATCTAGCTCAATCTGGAAGTGCCCGGCATCTACGGTATAGGGCGACTCGGTTTGATCCGGTCGGTCGGTACTTAGTTCTCGCATTACTGAGGGTGGCGTGGGATTAAATAAGGTGTAATTCAATTTGGTGGGTACCGTCGCAGTTAATGCAATCGGCACGCCTAAATACAGGCCAGCAACAAGTGCGTATAGGTAATTCATTAGTAATAATCTCCCTGAATAGCTGGATAGGTAAGTAAGTGTATCAAAGACTACAAATTGTATCATAGACTGTCAATGCTATTTTTGGTGTAATGAGACAATGAGCAGACCCAAAAAATCAAAGCCGGAACAAGCGGACCAAGATGAAAAGCTACAGGCCGCAATTTTTTCAAAAACACGTCAAGAACATGCGCAAGAAATTGCGGAGGACTATGTGGAAGCGATCGCCGATTTAATTTATGAATTCGGTGAAGCTCGGGTGGTCGAATTGGCCAAACGACTGGGTGTTACTCACGTTACGGTAAACCGAACAATTGAACGATTGCAAAAAGCGGGCTATGTCATTTCTCCGCCCTATCGATCGATCTTTTTAACTGACAAGGGGGCTGTTTTGGCCAATATGTGTAAAAAGCGACATGACATTGTGGTCGCCTTTCTTCGGTCATTGGGAATTTCCGAACGCGTGGCCAAGATGGACGCAGAAGGAATAGAGCACCATGTCAGCGCGGAAACATTGCGGGCATTTAAATTGGCCTTGGTAAAACAAACAGCAAATTAGCC
>CANKTL010000037.1 GCA_947486405.1 bacterium | reverse complement strand
CTATTGCGCAGCAAAGGCCACTGCTATTCTGAGGTGATTAATGAATCGATCATCGAGAGCGTGGATTCTTTAAATCCCTATATCGATTTCAAAGGAATTGCCTATATGGTAGATAACTGTTCCACCACCGCGCGATTGGGTGCGCGAAAATGGGCCCCGCGCTTTGATTACATTTTCAATCAACAAGCGTATCCAGCACTGAACAATAATGAGCCTGCTGATGCCCAGTTGATTGCGAATTTCAAGGCAAGTACCATTCACGAGGCGTTTAAAGTATTGGCAACATTGCGACCCAGTGTGGATATTTCGGTCCACGCTTAAATGCGGTATGCTTAGGGAGTAACCCGGCAATTTTGAAATTTACTAGAGAAAATTTCGATAATAACAATGAGGCATCATGAAAATTAATATTTGGGGTTATATCATCGGTTTGAGTTTAGCAGTGGTCGCATCGATATCTGATGCGGCTGCGGTTGATATCACTGCACAGATTCAAAGTAGACAAGTATTAACAATCACCAGCGTTGGTACGCCGAATATTTCAAATGTAATTCCAAGCGGCGAATTTTCAGAATCAATTCTTGGATCGCCTTGGCGGATCGTCGTCCCCATTGAAGTAGTGGTCGCTGTTGAAAATAACACCACGGCTCAGTTTGTGACATTTACCGATCACGTTCATCAGACCTATTGGACCCGGTCCGACACGGCGTCGTTTCAGGCCAATGCCGCAGATCCGACCAAGCAATTGAACGGCCTTATAAACGTAGATCGTCTTTTGCCCGATAATACAGCCTTGGCAACAGTGCCGTTGCGAGTGTGGGCAGACGTTGACGGTACCTCGATTGAGCCTAATGATAACGACAAATGGGCCTGGGTATTGGACAGCTCGTTTGGTACCCGTCCCCTACCAATTTTGGGGAACTCTGTCATTTCTAAAAATAATTTAAAGTTGTTGTATCGGATGAGCTGGAACGCGGAAAAATTACCCGGAACTTACACAGGGAAACTTTTCATCGGTCTCGTTACTCAGTAGCGTCTGAATGGTTCAGTATATTGGATTTGTCGGGACCAACGGGGCTGGAAAGTCTGCTGCCTGTGACTATTTGGAGTCGATTGGCTTCGTAAAGGTGTCACTCTCAGATGTGGTTCGTGAGGCGGTTCATGAGCGTGGTTTGACTGCGACTCGGGACCATCTGGTGGAAACTGCCAACGATTTAAAAGAAAAATTTTCCCAGTCTTATTTGGCTGAAGAAGTCTATGACCGCGTGAGTCATTCTCTGGATCAGCGGGTGGTATTTGATAGCATTCGCAACGTCTCTGAGGTGGATTTTTTGCGCTCAAAAGGGGTGTATATTATTGGGGTGGATGCCCCCATTGAAATTCGATTCGAGCGGATTCAATCGCGACAACGGGCCTCGGATCGAATCGATTTTGACACATTTGAAGCACATGACGACCGAGAAAATACCGGGCAGAGCACGGGGCAACATATCCACTTGGCACTTGAGCATTGTGATGTGGTGCTTCAAAATACCGGTGCCTTGGCGGATTTACAGGCCGACTTAGATGCGGTCATTCAGAAAGCAACACAACGATGAAAAGTAGACTAAGTTTAGAGGGGGGCGTCCCGCTCAAAGGCACGGTGAGAAGTTCGGGTGCGAAAAATGCCGCTCTGCCAATTTTGGCGGGCTGTATTCTTACCCACGGTGATTCAGTCATTCATAATGTGCCAGACCTCATGGACATCAAAACCATGATTAAAATGTTAGAGGCCTTGGGTTTAAAAACGGATTATCGCTCGAATGGGACATTGCGGGTAAGTAGCACACAAAAGATTCGGCATATTGCGCCGTACGAATTGGTAACGGCGATGCGGGCATCGTTTTTTGTGGCGGGCCCGGTATTGGCTAAAACGGGGTTAGCCAAGATTCCATTGCCAGGTGGTTGCGCTATCGGATCGCGCCCCATCGACCTGCATCTTAAAGGCTTTGAAGCGCTGGGTGCGACCACTGAAATTCAGCATGGATTCGTGGTGATGAAGGCTAAAAAATTGGTGGGGACTCAAATTTATTTGGATTTTCCTTCTGTTGGTGCCACTGAAAATATTATGATGGCGGCGTGTTTGGCTGAAGGTAAAACCGTCATTGAAAATGCGGCCCTAGAGCCCGAAATTACCGATTTGGGTGAGTTTTTAAATTCCGCCGGGGCGCGTATTTCAGGGTTGCGAACCAATAAAATTACTATTGAGGGTGTGAGTCAGATCAATAATACCGAATACACGGTGATTCCCGATCGCATTGAAGTTGGCACCTTGATGATTGCGGCTGCCATTACCTTGGGCGATATCGTAGTTGAAGGTATTCGCATGGAGCATCAGGAGCCCCTGATTCAAAAATTACGCGATTGTGGCGCAGTCGTTGAAATCGGCGATGATACGATTCGCGTATCGGCGACTGAACGAGTTCGTGCAGTGGATATCAAAACCATGCCGTTCCCGGGTTTCCCCACCGATATGCAGGCTCAATTTTTGGCGCTGCTCACGGTTGCGAATGGCACGTCGGTCGTTACCGAAACCATCTTTGAAAACCGCTTTATGCACGCACAGGAGTTAATCCGAATGGGGGCCAAAATCAAGATTGAACAAAACCACGTGACCATTACTGGTGTTGAGCAGTTGTCGGGCGCTGATGTTAAAATCACTGACCTTCGGGCTGGGGCCGCACTCATTCTAGCAGGGTTAGCGGCCGACGGATTTACAACGGTACATGGTCTTCACCATCTAAACCGAGGATATGAAAATCTCCCCGCGAAGATCAGAAGCCTGGGTGGTCGGATTTCAGGATAGGCCTTCATCCTTTTCTTAACTACCCGAACTTGTTAGACTCTTAGCCTATGGTTATAAAAATGCCGTTTGTGAAAATGGAGGGGATTGGCAACGATTTTATTGTTGTTGATGGAACTCAATTGCCGAAGTCCATTGATTGGCCTTCGGCGGCAATTCGTTATTGCGACCGGCGCTATGGCATTGGTGCGGATGGCATTATTTTGGTTCTGCCGGCACAAGGGCCTGCCGAACTTGAAATGCGGATTTTTAATTCTGATGGATCTGAACCGCAGATGTGTGGGAATGGGATTCGATGCCTGGCCAAATTTGCCGTGTCGTCGGGTATGGCTACCACCCATAAATTTGCAGTTAAAACCTTGGGTGGCATTAAAACTGTTGAAATTACACCTGCTCAATCTGTGATTGTGGATATGGGTATTCCTGAGCTTGATCCTGCCAAAATTCCGGTGGACTTGGGTGGAAATGGCCCGTGCTTAAATTTGCCGATTGAGGTGGCCGGTATCCAATATAATTTCACGGCAGTTTCAATGGGAAACCCCCATGCCGTTGTTTTTCTCTCTGATATTCAGACGCTCGAGCTTCCCAAGATTGGGCCTCTTTTTGAACATCATGAATTGTTTCCTGAACGGGTGAATACTGAATTTGTGGTGGTGAATTCCCGCAATGACGTGACGATGCGTGTTTGGGAACGTGGTTCGGGTGAAACATTGGCCTGTGGAACGGGCGCCTGCGCCATTGTGGTGGCCACTGTATTGAATGGGCTCACCGACCGCAGAGTTCGGGTGCATTTGCCTGGGGGCGACTTGGAAATTGAATGGAACGAGGCGGATGGTCACGTATGGATGACTGGCCCTGCTACAACCGTCTTTAAAGGCGAGCTAGAACTATAAGGAGACAGAGATGAAACCAGCTGATCGAATGAGCCAAATTCCGCCCTATTTGTTTGCGCGGATTGATGAGAAAAAAGCAGAAGCCAAAGCCAAGGGACTGGACATCGTGGATTTAGGGATTGGCGACCCTGATTTGCCGACACCTGATTTTATCGTAGATGCGATGGCCGAAGCGATTCGGAATCCACAAAATCATAATTATCCGCCTTACAATGGCACTCCGGCATTTCGGGAGGCGGTGGCCCGTTGGTATCAGTCTCGATTTGGTGTTACGGTCGATCCTAACCGTGACGTCTTGGCGATCGTGGGCTCAAAGGAGGGGATTTACCATAGCTTTTTTGCGTTTTTGAATCCAGGTGATCCCGCGATTTTGCCAGACCCGGGATACCCTGTTTATAAAGTAGCGACCTTGCTGGCCGGCGGTGTCCCTTATCCGGTTAAGGTATCTGAAGAAACTAATTACGAGATCGATTTATCGGCCATTCCTGATGATATTGCGCAAAAATCGCCCATGATGTTTTTAAACTATCCCAACAATCCGACTGGCGCTGTTGCGAGTGATGCGTTTTTGCAAAAAGTGGTGGATTTTGGCAACCAACACAACATTTTGATTTGTATGGATAATGCCTATTCTGAAGTGTGTTACGACGGCTATAAACCCCGCAGTATTTTAGAATTTAAAGGGGCCAAAGACTGTGCGATCGAGTTTCACAGCTTGTCCAAAACCTTTAACATGACTGGTTGGCGGGTCGGTATGGTGGTGGGAAATCCTGACGCCATTCAGGTGATGAGCCGCCTTAAATCCAATGTGGATTCTGGTATCTTTAAGGCGATTCAAGATACTGCGATTGTGGCATTGGATAACTACAAATCAGTGGTGGATGCCAATAACAAAATTTACCAGGAACGCCGTGATATTTTGGTGAATGGATTAAACGAACTGGGCTGGAAAGTGAAATCCCCTAAGGCCACGTTTTATATTTGGGCTAAAACGCCAAATGGCATGGGGTCAGAAGCGTTTACGATGGATCTCTTGGATAAAACCGGGATTTTGGTGGTGCCTGGAAATGGGTATGGCGAGTACGGCGACGGGTATTTCAGGATGTCGATTACGACCTCAGTGGAGCGCCTTCGAGAAGCTGTGAAGCGCTTTAAGACGTATCCTATTCTTCAGACTGCGTAGACCACCCGAATGAGCAAAGCCAAAATTACGTTACTGGGATATTACGGTTACCAAAATGCCGGTGACGAGTGGCTCTGTGAACAAGCTCAACGGGTATTGCTGAAGGTTTGGCCGAGTGCAGAATTCCGCGTTGTTAGCCGAAAATCGTGGATGGGGGTATTTTCTGCCTTGCTGTGGTCCAAGGAATTGGTCCTCGGTGGGGGAAGTTTGTTTCAAGACAAGTCGTCTCGCTTGAGCTTGCTTTATTATGCGGGTATTTGTGCCCTTGCGATTGGCCTTGGCCAGCGGGTCTTTGTACTGGGAAATGGCATTGGTCCTGTTTCGACTGAAATGGGCAAATGGGTGATGCGGCGATTGGCCACTCGATTTACGGCTGTTATTGCCCGTGATGAAGAGAGTCGAAAACTATTTAAATCCTTTGGTGTGCCGGACGACCGCCTTGTGCTCTCATCCGACTTGGCCTTTTTTGAAAAAAATCATATCGACGCCACGCGTCCGCCAGCCCCACTCTCAAACCTTGACCCCACCCGCGTCGTTATTGGCCTTAACTTGAGGCCCTCGGCCTTCCAATCTCGTCTTAAGGCCGCTTTGGGCAAGTTGCCATTCTCAACCCGATTGGGTATTGCGGCGCATCATCTCCAAGATCCGCCCTCGATCCGGGCCATTTTTCCCAATCTACCATTTCATACATTGCCCTTGTCCATTGACCAAGCCAAACGTGAAAACGCGCCATGTGACGTCCTAATTGCGATGCGATTCCACGCCATCGTCTGGGCGGTGTGGCACCATATTCCATGTATTGCCATTGCCGATGATGACAAGACCCTCAATTTTGCCAAAGAACTTCGCATTCCGGTGGTTGATTTACGCTCGTTGAGCTATGAATCGGATGCCAAAATGATTTTCAATGCGTTGTTTGAGCCGGTGCCGCATCCAGACGTGGTGTCGTATGACATAAAAACGTTCGTTGATCTGGCCAATCATTTGCCGGAGGTCCTGCGTCGATATGCCTAAATTGATGGGAATCTCGTTCGCAGATGTAACCGGGTATTCAGATTTGGCGCGTCAACTAGCGCAACATAAATCAGATGGATTTAAGGTAGTGGTGACGCTGAACCCTGAAATCTGGGTGCGGGCGACCCGTGAGTCGGAATTGGGCGCACACGTGGCGCAAGCCGAATGGGTGGTGGCTGACGGATCTGGATTGAGATTGGCCGCTCGGATATTGGGCGAGCCCGCTCCCGCCAAAATCACTGGGGTTGATTTGGTGTCTCATTTGCTACGTGTGGGTGGATGGAAAGTAATGTTGATCGGTGCAGCGCCACCCGTGGTTGCGGAAGCGTTTCGGTTGTTAAAAGATGACTATCCCAATAATCAGTGGCTGGGTTTTCATCATGGGTACTATGGCCTGAGTGACCGAGAGTCCGTTATCTCAAAAATTGTGGAATTGGCACCCGACCTGGTATTGGTGGGCATGGGGAGTCCCAAGCAGGATGACTTATTGGCCACCTTGCGCCAACGCTTAAAGGGCGGCATCGGGATTGGTGTTGGGGGTTGCTTTGATGTCTTCGCGGGTAAGTTTGAGCGGGCGCCGCGGTGGATTCAGGCGATTGGAATGGAATGGGCGTATCGCGTGGCACAGGATCCGAAGCGACTCACGCGCCTGGGCTTTATCCCCCGGTTTTTGTTTGCCGTTCTTAAAGAAAAGGTAGCGCGCCGATGATTGGCGTCGACATCACTGAGATTTCCCGTATTCGTCAGGTGATTGATCGCCAAGGTGATCGCTTTTTGCAAAAAGTATTTACGCCTACTGAGCAATCCTACTGCAACCAATTTAAAAATAAATACGAGCGCTATGCGGCCCGGTTTGCGGCCAAGGAGGCTGTGGCGAAATTGATTAGTGAAGGTCCTCGCAGCTATTGGTTGGATATTGAAGTGGTTAACTTACCCAGCGGAAAACCGACTGTGAAACTCAGCCCTCGGCTGCAGGTCCTCGTGGCGGGCGATATCGAAATTTCACTCTCTCATTCTGAAACATCGGCCATCGCCGTCGCTATGCTAGCTGCTTCACGGCCGGCTGTATGAGAAAAATACCGGCAGACGAATTTTTAAGTATTGCGCTGGATGAAGACCGTGCCAGCCGGGACATCACAACGCCTTTTTTTTACAGCGATGCCGATAAACTGGACTGTGAAATTATCGCCAAGGGCCATGGTATCTTTTGCGGTGCTGAATTCGTCTCCCAAATTTGGCCGGTTCTCAACGCGCCGGTCGTAATTGACCTATTGCTATCGGATGGCACTCGCGTGGCGCACGGTGACTGCATCGCCCGGTTTTTGGGCCCTGCACGCGCCGTGCTCGCAGGCGAGCGAACCCTCTTAAATTTTATTCAGCGTCTGTCGGGTATTTCAACCCTAACCCAAGCATATGTGAACGCCCTAAACGCCCCCCATATTCAAATTTTAGATACCCGAAAAACGACGCCTTTGTGGCGGGATTTTGAAAAATACGCCGTTCGAATTGGCGGGGGGCATTCGCATCGTCGCGATTTATCCGACATGGTTCTGATCAAAGAAAACCATTTGGCGATGTTAAAAAATGATCAAAATTGGCAGGGAATTACCGACGTGTTGCACCGCATTAAATCGGCCCATCCCCAATTCAAAATTGAAATTGAAATTGATTCCCTGGACCTTCTGAAGGCCGTTGATCTTCGCGATGCCGATATCATTATGTTGGATAATTTTGCGCTGGCGGATATTCTGCCCGCCGTAGATTGGATCCGGGCTCAGGCATATGAGGCAGAAATTGAACTATCGGGTGGAATTGCGCTTGAAACGATCAACCAATATGCCCCGCTTCCCATCCAGCGTATTTCGGTAGGGGCCCTTACACATAGCGTGCCGGCCTTAGATATCAGTATGATCATGACGCCAGAGAAATCGCGATAAAATGATAGATTTAGCGGTTCAAACCGACTGGAATAACCTTGAATTTGATGCCCTTAAACATACATGCTTGGGATGCCAACGCTGCGGGCTTGCTGCCACCCGGACGCAGGTTGTATTTGGCAGTGGCGACGTTCGTTCACCGATTATGTTGGTGGGAGAAGGCCCTGGGGAACAAGAAGATTTAACTGGGGTGCCTTTTGTGGGCCGAGCGGGGCAATTGCTCACGCAAATTTTAAGTTCGGTGGGTATTTCGCGGGAAACCGATATCTTTATTACGAATACGGTCAAATGCCGGCCGCCGCAAAATCGGGATCCGTTGCCGGTAGAAATTACGGCTTGCCAGCCGTATTTGGTCCGCCAAATTCAATTGATCCAGCCCCGAATTCTGTTGCTGGTAGGCAATCCGTCACTGAAGTCGATATTGGGGCCGGAACATAGTATTTCAAAGGTAAGAGGTCAGTGGTTTAAAGTGCCGGTGCCTTATATGTCATCACCACTGTATATTATGCCGCTGTTTCATCCCTCGTATTTGTTGCGAAACGCCTCGAAGGAGCCCGGTAGCCCCAAATGGCTAACGTGGCAGGACGTCAAAGAAGTTCGGGCTGCCCTGGATATTTGCCGACTGGAAATGAAGGAGGGTTAACTTGGGACAGCCTGTGCAGACCATGTTAAAATCGGGGAATTATGGACGCTAACCCCACACCACCTGCCGCCACACCGCAACCGCCCCAAGGGCCCAATTCGGATAAACCGCCGCGTCGCCGAAATAATCGACGTCGCCGTGACAACCGCAATCGCAATCGGGATGGGCGTACGCCTGATAACCGAAATTCTGATGGCCGGAATACAGAGAATCGGAGTCCAGATAACCGTAGGCCGGATAATCGGCCGAAAAATACGAGTGTGCCTCAGAGAGAGGGTCAGCCGCGTGATCAAGGCCGCCAACGGGATCGGGGTCGTCGTACCGGTAATTCACGGGCAAAAAAATTCACGGGTCGGATTTCAGATCATTTTTCTCAAAAAGATTTTCTATGCCGCTGTGGGGAATGCACTCAAAAGGTTCGGATTAGCTTGGGATTAGTGGGCGTACTAGAATTTTTGCGGGCTCAAGTGCGGAAACGCATCAATATTGTTAAAGGCTATCAATGCCAACAAAGCCACGATAAAACAGGCAGTTACTTTAAAAATTATCATATCGCGGGTATTGCAGCCGATATTCAAATCGATGAAATGACCCCTCAAGAGGCGTTTCTCGAAGCGGAAAAAATTCCCGAGCTGAACGGCATTGGGTTGAACCTTGATCTTAACCTGATTCACATTGATACCCGAAAAGGGGCTGAACGAGCCGAATGGGTGGTACAAAAGGGTAAACGTATCCCCTTGGACGGTGCTAACCGTGCCCAGTTCTTCCCCCTCTAATCTTTGCGATCACATTGACCTGTTCCTTGTTTTTATCGCGCAACAGCGGCGGTATTCGCCTCACACTGTGGCCAATTATCGGCGTGATTTTACCCACTATTTAACCTATTCTCACGATCCCTCAATCTCCGACTCTGCCAAGTTGTCTCATCGCGACTGCCGGGAGTTCATGCACTATTTAGACCAGCAGGGGTTGGGGCGTCGCTCTCAGTCGCGGGTACTGTCGGCTATGCGTAGCCTGTGGAAGTATTTGATTCGGCAGGGTTTGGTGCCCCTAAATCCTTGGGAATTGGTCAGCCGACCCAAGCTACCTAAACGCCTGCCCCATCATCTCGCAACGCCCGATATGATCCGGTTTTTGGATAGTTTTGACCTGTCCGATCCGGTGGGATTTCGCAATCGGTGCATCTGTGAACTGCTGTTTGGCACCGGTATCCGGGTGTCGGAGTGTGCGGGTCTGAATTTGGCGGATATCGCCCTAGGCCAAGGCGAAATTGCCATTACCGGCAAAGGCAATAAGCAACGCCTTGTTTTGTTTGGGGGGCAAGCCGCCGCCATCTTAAGCCAATTTATCCATCAAATTCGGCCGCAATTCTTGGAAGGTGCGTCGTCGCAAGCTGTGTTTCTGAATTCCAAAGGGGGCCGGCTGACGGTGCGGACTATTCAGAGAATTGTCAAAACCCAGGCTCAGAAATTGGGCATGAACGATGCGCTTTCGCCGCATGCGCTGCGCCACTCATTTGCAACCAGCATGTTACAGGGCGGGGCGGATTTGCGGGCCGTTCAGGAATTATTGGGGCATCAATCGATTGCCACAACCCAGGTATATACGCAGTTGGACAGGGAGGAATTGGAGGCGGATTATCGGGCCGCGCACCCAAGGGGCTCGGGGTAAACTGAAATTTATCTGGTCGTTCACTCGATAATTGTAAGGTATGCCTATTACAAAAAAAGTTATTTCGGTAGGCACTTGTAAGGCAGTGCCACGGCCAATCGTTAACTGGAAACAGGACTACCGGCAGTTTGTCGCGATTTTATTTCGTGGGAGTGAGATGGCCCAATTAGCACCCGGCGTTGCGGATACAATCGGGCAGTGCGTCGCTCAGCTAATTAACAGCTCCAAAACCGAGTTGGGTTTTTGGAACGGG
>CANKTL010000036.1 GCA_947486405.1 bacterium | reverse complement strand
TCGCCTTGTTTTAAGGGAGTATCCATTTTTCAAAAGAGATATGGCCATTAATTATCACACCTCCAATCTACCGGTTAGTTCATTTCAAACCGATCGGAAATTGTTTTTAGGTGACAATGAATATGGCACGTGGCAGAAGCCTTTGGAATTGCTTAATTCCCAGTTGTCTAACTTTGAGTCGGTTCGTGGCGACAATATCTCAGCTTTGCTTCACGAACTGGGAACGCTACAGCCTGGTGACGAAAAAACAATCATCACCCAACTGGGTCAAGCCGACTCTATTGAGTTGGCCATGCCATCGATTGAAAAGTACCGAGATCCTCAAAATGTCGCCAAAGCACTGGCTGATCAGGCGGAGTTCTGGACCCAGTTCCTATCAACATTTGTCGTTGAAAGTCCTGATCCTGCCTTCAATTCAATGGTTAATATTCATAACCCTCGGCAATGCCACACAACATTAAACTGGTCTCGCTATTTGTCGCTTTACCAGCTTGGGTTGGGAACAGCCCGTGGAATAGGCTTTAGAGATAGCTCTCAGGATTGTATGGGCGTCTTAATGAGCGCGCCCAAAGAAGCCAAAGCCTTGCTGTCTAAAATTATCTCGACTCAAAAAGCAGATGGCTCTGGGATGCATCAATTTAATCCCATCACGATGGAAGCCAACGAGGGTGATTCTCGAGAAGAAGCCCACGGGCATAAATTTTATGGCGACGACCATTTATGGATCGTACTGGCCGTCTGCCATTATCTTAAAGAAACCGGTGATTATGGGTTCTTAGATGAAGAAATCGCCTATTACGATGGCGCAGTTTCAGCAGAGAAACGCATAAAAGCGCCCGTATTTGATCATCTAAAACGGGCCTTAAATTTTACGAAGACTCATTTGGGTCAACATAAACTGCCACTCTTGGGATTCGCAGATTGGAACGATACCGTTAATTTGCCAGGCCAAGCCGAGAGTGTGTTTATTGCGTGTCAGTATGGCCGAGCCCTGAACGATATGATCGATTTGGCGACATTTAAAAGTGATTCCACGCTGGCCGATACTTACAGAGCTGACCACGCCACGATGAAAGAGTCAGTCAATGCAGCGTGCTGGGATGGTGATTGGTACGTCCGATATTTTCAGGAAGACGGTGTGCCATTAGGCTCACACAAGAACAAAAAGGGTCAGCTGTTTTTAAACGCTCAGTCATGGAGCATTTTGGGAGGAATGGCGACAACCGAGCGAGCGTCCAAAGCCATGCAATCGGTAATGGATAAGCTGAACACTGAATTTGGCATTAAATTAAGTACACCGGGTTACGATCATTTTGAACCCCGATATGGCGGCGTTTCAACCTATCCGCCGGGTGCCAAAGAGAATGGCGGTATTTTCCTGCATGCCAATCCATGGGCGATGATTGCGGAAACAATGTTAGGCAATGGAGATCGTGCGTATCAATATTACAATCAGATCAATCCAGCTGCCCGTAACGAAGATATTGATCGCTTCGAGTGCGAACCTTATGTATATCCGCAAAACATTTTGGGCGACGAACACCCTCAATTTGGATTGGGACGCAACAGCTGGTTGTCAGGGACCTCGTCGTGGACCTACCAAGCCGCAACACTATATATCTGTGGGATTCGGCCTGTTCATGGCGGGCTTTTAATTGATCCATGCCTACCCAATGCCTGGAGTACGCTAAAAGTTCGGCGTGTATTTCGGGGTGCCACTTATGAAATTGTTATCAGTAATCCCCACGGCGTTTCAAAAGGCGTTAAGACAGTACAAATCGATGGCAAGGCGCTTGAATCAGCTGTTTTACCGGTTGGAACTCCTGGCCAAACTTATCAAGTTTCGGTAACTATGGGACACTAATTTCGTGTTATCTCAAATTCGGGCAATGCTGGGCGGAATAGCCTACATCTATTTTCGAAAATGGGTGATCTACGTTACTTATTCGGCCCAGCGAAAACAGCGGCGGTCCATTGATTTGGAAAGCGTAGTAGAAAAAGGGGACGGTTATATCAAGGCTGTTCCCTGGCCAATTCGGTTGCTTTTATTCAAATTCGATATTCCGCAAGACATTGATTGCCATGTCTTTGAACTCAAATTCCCATCGCCCTTAATCGCAGCCGCGTTTAAAGACGATTTGGAGATTTTGTCGTTTTGGAGAAATTTCGGCCTAGGTGGCGTTACCCTTAAAACGCTGATGCCTATGGCCCGTACCGGCAATCCACGTCCTCGTCTTCAATCGGTTTCTATCGGTTTCGGGGGTGGCTTATTGAATGCCCTGGGTCTTCCAGGAAAAGGGGCAAAACATACGGTGGGAGAACTTCAAAAATCTCATTTTCTATCTACAACCAGGCCCACCGGAATAAGTCTCGGAGGAAATTCCGTCCAAGATTATTTTCATACCTTTCTCACTTTTCATCAGTATCTAAAAAACACACGCTTTGCTTACTTTTATGAAATAAACATCTCGTGTCCCAACACGCCAGAAGGCCAAGATATGGTGAAGAACCCGGATTTGTTGTCGTCGCTGCTGCAACAGATTAGGCAAGAAACAAATGCTGTTGTGAGTGTTAAATTGTCACCGGCTCAGTCTAATGACGAGTTACTCAAATTTGGACGCCTTGTCGCTTCATTCCCGCGCACGATGTTAAATCTGGGAAATACGCAATATAAGACTTGCAAAGAGGTTGGCCTATGGCAATCTGCCATTTCCGTCGGGGGAGGTGGGCACAGCGGCCCTAAACTCTTTTTACGGACTTTGGAAATGGTACGCCTAATGGCCCCCCTTGGCCTTCCGATTATTGCAACTGGGGGCATTTCAACGCCTCAGCAAGCTCAACAAATATTGGAAAGTGGGGCAACGTTGATCGGGGTTGCAACTGCATTGGTGGAAAATCCCTTTTGTGTACCACAGATCAATCATCATTTGGCGTCAACTTAGGTTATAGACAAGTGTCTAGATATTCAGTAGACTCCTTGATGTTTGCCGACGTAGCTCAGTAGGTAGAGCAGCTGACTTGTAATCAGCCGGTCGTTGGTTCAATTCCGACCGTCGGCTCCACCTAACGTCGTCGTGCCGTGATAGCTCAGTCGGTAGAGCAGAGGACTGAAAATCCTTGTGTCGGTGGTTCGATTCCGCCTCGCGGCACCATAATTTTATTACTTCCGTTAATCTAAGTATATTTGATATACTTTCGGAGCTTATGCTCAAATTACGTAAAGTCCTTGCTTTTTGTCTACTAACACTCGTGTTCAACAGTGGAATAGCGATTGCAGATCACTCAACTGCCCACATCGATGAGCAAGTTCCAGACGAAATTTCGGGCCAATTTACCATTTACTCCCCGAACAATTATCAAATTTCAGTTAAAAAAGAAATTCTGATTAAAGGTCGGAATCTCATGCTGACGCCCGTGTATGTGAATGGTGAAAACATTCCATTACGGGAAGATGGCCGGTTCTACAAAATTATTCCGATACCGGCAAAGGGTCCAAATGTCATTTATGTGAGCGTTTGGTCACCGGAACAGGATTTCTTAACAGTACGACGGGTTGTTTTTTATCAAGACGCACCACCTAATGCTGATCGACTGGGCGATCTCAAGCGCATTGGAATCATGATTTTAAATTCAGATTATCTGGATGTTACACCCAATCAGGTAATTCTTACTTCATCGGTGTCTAGATACCAGTTTGCGTATTTTCTTTCTCGTGTTTACAAAGGTCAAAACAATTCGGCGACCTCTGATATTCAATTTTCGGATGTCCCCAATACATCCCCAATCTATGCCAAATTAAAATTGGTTTCATCGGCGCACTTAATTACAGATTTTCCAGATGGTTCTTTTCGGCCAGATTCGAAGATATCAAAATTGGAATTTATCATCGGCGTCGTAAAGGCGTTGCAATTGCCATTGAAAGCGGAAACCGAGGTTGAAATGTCGTTTAGGGATGTCCCTAAAACCCACTGGGCGAACAAATATATCGCAACCGCAGTTGATTTCGGGCTTATTCCATCATCTGGTAAACTAAATCTAAATTCAGACTTAAGTTATGAGCAGTTTATAGCCTTATTGACCAAGATTCCGGCTATTAAAGAGTCGCTCAATCCCAAAACAATGGTGCCTACTGGCGATGTTCAGGCACGCGAACGCCATTTTGCGTCACTGATGCGGCCCAAAGCCACCCCGATTGCCAAATTAGAGTCAAACTCAATCAGTCTAAGTTCCCCTAGTAACAATTTGGTGACGATAGAAGAAAGTATTCAGTTTGAAGGCATAATCTCTCCACCGCAGGCAACAATCACGATCAACGAATTTTCGGTGCCGGTTAGTAAAAATGGCGCCTTTACCTATCAAGTGCCGATCACCGCGGGAAAAAACCAAATTGCGGTTACCGCTCAAAAAGAAACGGTTGCCAGAACGGTTTACCTGGTTCCGACCTACAAAGACATGAAGGGGCACTGGGCTGAGGTTGTTTTGGCCAAAATGCGCTATGTGGGGCTCATTGAAGATGTTCCTTATTTGTATCCCAAATCCGAGCTCACCCGGGAGTTAGTGGCTTACTATTTATCGCCGCTCGTGAATACAGACGAAGTGGAGGAAATTCCCATTTCAGATGTGCCTGAAAGCAACGCATTTTATCCGGCTATAGAAAAAATGGTGGCGCTTAAGATTATTCCTTTGGATAGCAACGGAAAATTTAGACCCAGTACACCCGTAACACGTGAAGAAATGTTGGAAATGTTTGGACGGGCCACCCATGTCGAGATTCCGAAAAGCATTCCCACGCGTAGTATTTATTCGGATATTTCTAGTCGATCCCCCCATTATCGATACATTTATGCGCTGCGCGTAGCAGATGCTATCGCTAAATCAAATAAAATCTACCCGAAACGGACCGCGACCAAAATTGAATTACTATCGCTTATCTCCCGAACTGAATTTGTTCAAAATAAAATGAACAGTGCGTTTGTCCATGATTGATTCGATTCTGGCGGAGTATATCTCCGAGGCTGTTCATACCCATTTTGGGTTGGCTGAGGAAGGTGTTTTTTTGGAAATACCTGGAAACCCGGAACACGGTGATTTTTCCACCAATATTGCGTTTAAATTAGCGAAACCCCTTAAAAAAGCGCCTGCTGCAATTGCCATTGAAATTTCTGAATTGCTGAATCAAACCCACCTAAACGATGGGATTTCTTTTACGCCATTGAATGGGTTTATTAATCTGACACTGTCTGATCGCGCGTTGTTTGCCTTATTGGCGCAACCTTTTTCAAGCTATCCCATTCAGTCTCGTAAGGTTAACTTAGAATTTGTGTCAGCAAATCCGACTGGTCCGTTGCATATCGGACACGGCAGATGGGCAGTAATGGGCAGTGCAATTGCATCGCTTTTAAGTGAAGTTGGCCACGACGTAACGTGCGAGTTCTATATCAATGATGCTGGCAACCAGATCGATAATTTCAGGGCCAGTATTTCCGCTGTAAAAAACAATAGCCCCATACCTGAAAATGGCTATCATGGGGCTTATATTAAGGAGCTTGCTTCTTCAGACTTAGATCCAGTTGCTGCAATGTTGGCGGATCACAAAACTGTTTTGGCTGCATTGGGTGTGGCGTTTGATATTTGGTATTCCAAGTCCAGTCTTCATGCATCTGGATTGGTGAAAGAAATGATTCAGAAAATCGAAGAAAACAACTTAAGCTACAAGGCCGACGGTGCACTATGGTTTAAAACAACTGAATTTGGCGATAGCAAAGACCGCGTTCTAATTAAAGCTGATGGGGCGTTGACCTATTTCTGCGTCGATATTGCTTATCACTTTGAAAAAACAAAGCGAGAATATGATCAGCTGATCGACATTTGGGGCGCAGACCATCATGGGTATGTTCCTAGGATGCGCGCTGCATTAAGAGGTATTTGCGGGGACGACTATGCAGGTGATCGCTTCAAAGTCATCATTGGCCAGTTGGTATCCTTGTTTCGGAATGGCGAGCCCGTGAGAATGTCGAAACGAACTGGCGAAATGATCACACTGAGCGAAGTAATGGAAGAAATTGGCGTAGATGCCACTCGGTTTTTCCTCATTCAAAAAAGCCATGACACGTCCATCGACTTTGATTTAGCCGTTGCGGCATCTCAAACAAGCGAAAATCCCGTATATTACATCCAATACGCCCATGCCCGAATTGCCAGTATTTTAAGAAAGGCAGACGACACGATCCCCTCCACTATGGATGATGCTGCCGGCCCGCTAGAGCCTTCTGAACGCGATTTGTTGATAATGATTTTACGATACCGCCGGGAAATTCTAACATCAGCAACTAACTATTTGCCGCATCAATTGGCCACTTATTTAATACAGCTCAGCAAGGCGTTTCATGCCTTTTATCATAATTGTCCGATTCTAAATTCTGAGCCTGGGATTAAAAAACGGCGCCTTGCTATTCTTTCTACGACCCAAAAAACACTAAAAATGGGTCTGCATCTATTGGGAATTTCAGCACCAGACTCCATGTAAATGCCAGTCCAAAAGCAAACTCTTTTTGCGCAAATTACAGAATTTGCAGATGAAATCGGCCTCACTAATCATCCTAAACTTCTTATCGCGTTTTCGGGTGGTGCCGATAGTCGTTTACTGCTCGAATGGGCGCTTGAAACCTGGCCGACGGGTTCAGTTTCTGCCATGTACTTTGACCACGGGCTTCGTGACACCTCCGCTGATAAGGCATTAATTGCAGAGATCCATTCCCGAATTCCCATTAAAATTGTTTCAATTGACGTAACTGGTGACGCTCAACACAACAAAATATCGCTCGAAATGGCAGGTCGGAAACTTCGCTATCAGCATTTGCTTGAAGCAGCAAAATTACTTCAGGTATCTGCGATAACAACTGCCCATCATTTCGATGACAAAGTCGAAACAGCCTTATTGAGATTTGTTGCGGGATCATTCAATGGCATGGGCAGTATTCAAGCATCGGTAACACTTTCCAAAGATATTGTTGTGTTTCGTCCGTTATTAAAATTGACCAAAGCTGAGCTCATTAGGGAGTTAAAAACCAGGGAAATTTCCTGGTCCGAAGATCCTACCAACCAAAGCGACGACTTTGCTAGAAATCAGGTTAGAAACCAAGTGATACCCCAAATAAAAAAAATCAACCCCTCATTTGAAAAGGCAGTTGGTCGATTCTGCGATACAATCGATGAACTAAATATATTTTTGAACAATCAGCTAAAATTAGTTGAAGCAGATTCAAAAGAGGGGATGTGTATTCACCTAACACCCTTTCTAATATTTGATCCATTTGTTGCGAAAAGCGTATTGAAATTGTTTTGTGACCAAACAGAGTCGGAACCCAGGCTAATTTCAAAACATCATATTCACGCCATTTATAAGGTCGCTACAGGCAAAATTAGACAAACCGAATTGCCAGGGCACCGAATTGCTAAAATCAAGAACAATTGCTTAGTTATCATAAATAAATAGCTCTAACGTTTGTAGCAAAATCCTTTACTATTTCTAGATAATAAATTACTATCCAGAGTCTGAATTGGGCGGTCAAATTGCGACGCAGTTATGACTCGCTCAAACATCGTTCTGAATTGTAAAAAAAATAAGTGAAATTATATGATAGCTAAATCCGATAATTTAACGAAATTCCCTAGGAGGCCCAAATGAAGAATTTAAGTTACTTGTTCGCAATTCTATGTTTAACATCAGTTTCAGTATTTGCAGCAGACGTTAAATCAAACGCTCCAGCTCCAGTTACTAAAGCACCAGCACCTGCGCCAATGGTTGTTGTAGACGATTTTGAAGATGGAAATATCACAGCATCGCCTGAGTGGTGGAAATTTGACCGTGTTCTTTTAAACGTCGTTGATAACAAAAAAGGCGAATTTAAATATTTAGGTGGTAATTCTGTTTCTATCGAAGGCTCTACGGTGAACTGGTACATCGGCGGGTTAGGAACGTACCTGGGTCTTGATGCAAAAAATCATGACCGAGTTCGGGTGTTAGTTTGGGGCGGCGGTGCTGACTCCGGTACCATCAAAATTGAATTGATTGATGACGACAACCGTAACTGGCAATGTGATATCAACAAAGCAAAAGGATGGGAACCAATCGCTGACGATAAATTCGTTTATTTCTTAGCTGTAGATTGGTCAGGATGGAAATCAATCGATATTCCTTTCCGCGACTTCGAAGATGAAAACCCGCAAGTGGGCGACAACAAATGGAACCCTGATCAAGCAGATAGCTCAGGTGGTTTGCTTCAGTTCCAAATGATATTTCTTTCATCTAAAAAAGCAGTTGGCAAAATTAACGCCAAAATTGATTCGATCAAAATCGTAAAAGGCGTAGCAGCTGAGTAACTAAGGTATGAAAAAACACTGGGGTCTGATTCTTGGCATTGTATTGCCTGTAGTTATTGCAGGCCCCAGTTACGCAGCCACAGAAACTGTTTTAAATTTTACATTTACGGTCAAAACCGTCTTTACTCTATCCATTTCGTCAAGTGAAATGGATTTTGGTGCTGTTACCCCCGATAGTAAAACCACATTAAGTCGGCCATTAACCATTACACCTGTTTCAAATACCGGGCGACCATGGATCCTTCAGATCACAGGGCCAACTGACTTTATTAATACCAGAGACTCAACCCTCACATTTGATATTGGAAGTTTGCGTTGGACCGGAACCAGTTCATCGTCTCGAGTGCCTGGAACCTTTATTACGGATCGGCAATCGGTGAGTAAACAGGCTTCTCTCATTTATTCGTCACCGGTGCAGGGCTCGTCTAGCGCAAGCAATATTAATACCGACACCAACGGAACAGCAATTAACCTGGTCTTTGATGTCACTGTTCCCAACAAAACGATTGCGGGCCCATACGAAACCGTAATTCTATTCACATTTACCGAAGGATAAGGAGATGATTTCAATGAAAAATATCGGGGTTTATTTATTGCTGGCTTTTGCGGCATTTAATTCGGCAAGTTATGCTGAGCAGGCTGTTGCCGCAGCCAAGGTAAAAGTGGAAGTGAAATCAATCTTTAAAATGTCTCTCGATCGGGCCGACATTAATTTTCGAGATATGCTTCCAGGTCAAACACGGGAAAACATCCCTGAAACCGGTATTAAGGTTACCTCTTATTCTAATACTGGCCGTCAGTGGTTTATTAAATTAAACACGGTTTCAGATCTTCGAGACGGTGAGCGCACTATAGATAGCAAATATTTCCAGTGGTATGGCTGGACTGAAGGAAAAGGTAAATGGACCGGTACGGGTGGAGATGTGTTTAAGCAAACACCTGCCTTGGCATATATTTCGGATTCGTCTGAATATGTAAATCTACCCAATGGCGTTGATAACTATTTTAAGTTCCGGTTAACTGTTCCTCAAAATCAAGTTGCTGGGTTTTACGAGACAATCGTTCAGTTTACGATGACGGAGTAGTGAATGCATCGTTATTTCGGGACCATATTATTATTGTTAACTGTATTTTCGGGATATACCTTCGCGCTTGATTTGAACGTTGCGACTGCCGGCGGTGCTTTAAATGCGGGTGCCATTAAGTTAACAATTAATGGAAACGATTTTGATCCTGAGCTTCCAGAATCCACAGGTATGCTGAATTACGATCTTCCTGAGCGCGGTGCAATTCTTGAAAAAGGGTTGCGGATGCCAGACTCTGGAAAGGGTCTTATTTTCTATGTCACTAATTTTGATAATCGTCCGTGGACATTTAGTGTAGGGCCAGGTCTATTTATGAGTGAAGATGGTCAGACACCGTTAGATACGAGCTCGTTAGCCTTATTTATGGTGACTTTCGCCGGAACCTTTAACAACAACACCGGAATTTTCCTAATGCCGACTGATACCCCATCAATAGCGCAAAGTATTCAGACACCCACATTCCTGAGCTTCGCAACAGAAACGCCGGCTTACATCAGCGGAACCGTTGATACCAACCATGGCACCCTTGGACAAGCGCAGGGCTTTTCAAATGGTACCGAGATATCCGTGCAATTGGCCCTCAATCTTAGCCCACTCCAACCAGCCGGCACTTATACGGGTTCAGTAACCTTTAAAGTAGAGCAATAAGAAAGGAACGTAATAAGTGTTTCGGATTAGTAGAAAATTTATTTATTTATCACTCATTGGTTTATTCACACTGACAGTTCAGGTGAATGCGGCGGAAAGTCCTTTTTCGGTTGCTGTGGACCCGCCCAGTATAAAGACCGCGGCCATAGCGGGTAACTCAGTGTCAAAATATATTACTGTTGAAAACACAGGCTCGGTTCCTGTTTCGTTGAAAATATACGCACAGGATTGGGAATACGCTGAAGATGGTAGCAAAATATTTCGTAAGCTAGGCACGACAAAAACTTCTTTGGCTGGAAATATTCAACTGTTTGCCAATGAAATTTACTTAAAGCCTAAAGCCAGCCAAAACGTTTATCTTAAAATTACGTCAACTAAATCAGGCAAGGGCGGATATTATTCAGTTATCTTTTTTGAGGGCGTTCCTGTGACTTCAGCGGGTAAATCGGTCAAGTCAAATGTTAAGCTCGTTGGCCGAATCGGAACCATTATTTACCATGAAGTTGAGCGAACTGTTACCCATAATTTGGCCGCAACACTTTCGCCTGAAATTTCAGCTACTGAGGCTCAGTCTATTTCCGTTAACGTTACTAATAAAGGCAACGTGG
>CANKTL010000035.1 GCA_947486405.1 bacterium | reverse complement strand
AATAGCAAACCGACCTATGAAATGGATTATGCCTTCAATTTTGCACTTACGGATCAATTTAAATTTGGCCTTACCTATACCAATTCCACCACCCTGGTCGGAAATGTGCACTATACCTTTTTTAAGCTACCCGGATTCGTAGATTGGAAAATGGCCGGGGGCGTGGAAAACATCAGTGGCATCACCCATATTTCATCATTTGATGACTTTTCCGCCCCGGCGCGCAACAATTTGTCCCCATTTATCGTCAATTCATTTCAAATTGGGCCCGTGGGACTTCACGCCGGGTTTGGAAAGGGTCGCTTTGAGCCCGTGGATGGTCCGTTGGGCCAAAAGCCGTATGGCGGCGTATTTGGGGGTGTGGATTATGATATGTTTGCCGGAAAAATCATGGCCGATTTTGACGGCCAATCGGCCAACTTTGGATACCAAATTATCATTTCACCGACCTGGGAAATCAATGTAGCACTCACCGAAATTGGACAGGCAAATGCAACGAACGCCAATACCAAGGCTCCTGTTCGCTTCGCCAGTTTTGGCCTCATCTTAAAGGAAAATTTCTTTGAATATCGCAACCGGTATATTGAAGCCCAAGTTGAACGAGCCAAAACGCAGTTGGATACCTTAGACAAATTGATGATCGATGTAAGTACCAGCCAAGCCCAAATAAAAACGGCCTTGGGCGAAATTGAAACTCAAAAAAGCAGCTTGGCTGAAAACGTTAGCTCAATTAAATCCGCCATAAAACAAGATTTGAAATTCTTAGATGAAAAAAATTACGAGCGACGAGAATCGCTTAAAAAAGACTATATTGGGACATCCGAAAAAGTAAGCGAAAAAGTACTGCAACTGTACTACCTCTCTTTTGAAAACTATTACCAAAAAAATTACATTGCCGCGATCGAGAACCTAACCAAAGCAACCGCATTGGATCCCTATTTTCCCGCACTCTATATTCGCCTAGGGGCCATTTATTACGAACTTAATATGATGACAGAATGCCAAACCGCGCTGGAAAAAGCGGCTCGTCTGGACCCGAACAACGCCGATTTGAAACGGATTTTACAAACGCTACAAGCTCGCTAACCGTTCCAGACTGAAATTCAACTCATTTTTTCTCGATAAGCTTGTATGAAGAAGGTTATAGGTTCTCCTAATCCCCAATATTATGGCGTGTTACATTGGATGGTTGCGATTTCGGCGATCATATTCGGGCTATTGAGCCTGCCCGAGGCCACCGTTTGTGCGGTGCTTTTGATTGGGTTAATAGCGGGCGCTAAAACAATTCATACCGCAGTTACAGCTTCACCCCACCCTCAAGTCTCTAGCAATTCGACCCCGCCACATTCGTCCATCAAGCTACACCTTTTGACCTATCTTTACGGATTATCCAAACCCAACCTTGATCACAAAGCGCTGTTTCTTGGATTACTGGTGGATAAACTGTATGGGACAAAAATTGATCTCACTACACTTTCCGGTACGGATACCACCATGGTTTTGGATTTGGCCCAGTATTTTTCAAATACAGAAGCACTGTCTGAGCGAACAGCAAAGGAACTTATGTTCAACAAGGTGCCTATTCCGGAAAAATCCCCGTTGCCCAAGGTTGCTTTATCAGCATTCGTTTCTCGCATTTTTTTTGAACAATTTCGACATGAATCACTTCCAGAACCGTTAACAGATATTCAGTTAACCGGTGAAATATTAAACGACTTGCATCTTACTTTCGCACTCCGATTTCTGGTCAATATGAAGGTTCCAATTCCCAGAGACGCCGCGAATTTTTTCCGGACATTGGGCGATTTGCTGGGAAGGTCCGTTGGTCTCGACGCAGCTGCAATCGAGGAGATACAACGCGAAAGCGAATCGAGTTGTCAATTTGCCACAATACGCCTTCGAAATCCTTCATCAATTCGGCTGATTCATGAAATAACACTACTCAACCCATCCCCCAGCATTCTGGTAATCGGTCCTGGTTATTACCGAGAATGCCCAGCATTTTCTCCAGCTCTATCTGAAATTCATGCTGCGGCTCCACGGGCCAAACTTACTGTTGTCGACCCTTATTTTCCACCCGAATTCGACCCTAAAATAGCACCTCCCAACGATCAGATTGAAGCCGCATACAACACCCCGACATTAAACGACCTATTTGGCCCAGATTTGGCGAAATCATTTATGCGCGAAGTGCGCACGGCGATTAATGACGTCGTACTTATTCGGTCAGGGATTGAATCAGTAAGCCCAATGAAAAAAAATCAGTTTGACGCGATTGTGGCCCAGGTTTCGTTGGTTTATGCCAACTGTATGGACATCGTTAAATATCAACTTGTGATTCCCTTAATTCGGTTAGTGTGGCTGCTTCACACACTGAAACAAGGGGGCATATTTATCTGCGACGAAGTTGAACTCAAGAGCATTTTTTGGGGTTTAGCGGCTGCCTCGCAAAAAAAGGCCATTGGGGACCATTATTTGGCCTTGATTAAAACAACCCTAAATACGTTATTGGACGTCGAGCACCAAGTTTCATCCGTTGAGTACTTGGGAACTTCACCCACTGAACCAACAACAAAATCTTACGTCATTCGACTCGGATAGATCGCCTAACGCACAATACTGAGCATTCCCTTACTGCGTTGGGTTTGCCCACTGGCGGTAACCGCCACAATATAAAAATAGGTACCATTTGAAAGCTGCGCACCGGCATCATCGGTCGGTGCCCAGTCAATCGTATTGTAGCCCTCGGACACGGCTGTTGCGATTTCTTTTACCTTGCGTCCTTGCTGGGAGTAAATATCAATTTTAACCGTCGCCGACTCAGACACATTCAGACCAAATTTATTTGACGAAGACCGCACCGGGTTTGGGAAATTCATGACTCGGGTCACTGAAACCGGCAGAGAAAACACCCCGATATTGTCGATGTTTTGCGTGGGAGTGGTTTCTGCTACGGTGTCGGCATCATTGTCAGTTTCAGCAGCGAGTGCCGCAACCAAGGTGGCCGAATCCACTAAGCCATATCCTGTCAAAATGTCTTTGCCACTCCGGTCAAGATCGACGCAGGACGTTTTTAGGATGTCATACACAGCCGTGGATGACATGGTCGAGTCAAAGCCAAGGACCCGTGAAATCGTACCAGAAAGCACCGCCGCACTTTGGGATGTGCCAGACAGCGACTGATAGCCATTACCCGGCTTTAGGCCCATTACCCGGCGTCCTAATGCCATGAAATCCAGATAGGCGCCATAATTGGAGTAGCTAGAGCGAACATGATCAGAGTTGACCGACCCAACCGCGAACACCGAATCAAAGGCCGCGGGGTATTCACTATCTAACGAATTGTCGTTGCCCGACGCTGCCACCACGATTGCGCCACGGGCCGCGGCATAGTCGACGGCATCCCGGAGGGTTTGGCTGGGAGTAAAATAGCCCCAGCTGCAATTAATAATTCGGACCCCGCGATCCACTGCATAGTAAATGGCCTCGGCCCCGTTGGTATCAGTGCCTCGGCCCCGCTCGTCTAAAAACCGCACGTTCAAAATTTTCGCATTCGGATTCACACCCGGGTAACTGGAATCAGCGCGGGCCGCGACAACACCAGCGATATGGGTGCCGTGACCGAATTTATCGATAGGGTCACGCTCCGAAGGGGTGCTGCCATCCCCGTCGAAATTGTAGCCATAGTAGTCATCGACGTAACCGTTTCGGTCGTTGTCGATGCCATCAATCGGGTCGGCAGTATTAATCAGTAGCTGGCCGGCCAGTGCCTCGTGGGTATAATCCACGCCCGAGTCCACCACCGCCACTATCACCTGGCTATTGGCCGGGATTGACTGTAACTGAGCCAATTCCGTCTTGCTCAATTCAACCGGATCCGATATCGACTGGCTGGCATAAACGTAGTGGCTCGGCTCCACGTACTGGACACCCTCCAACGCCTTAAATTGAGAAATAAGCGCCGGGATATCCGCCGACTCTGCGTAACTAATGCGATAGAAATGAGCCCCTTGAACTGCCTGCGTCCCAAGCGCAGGTTTTGATCCCACCGCGCGAATAGCGTTTGCCCCTGTATCATCGCAAAGGTCATAGAAGGCCGCAATAGAACTGGACTGTGCAGTAATGGCACCTGAATTTGGCTTCATTTTGACCACCAATTCACCGGGCACAATGCCGGTCGTAGCGGCAGATACCGGCATGCCCACTGCCAGCGCCATTCCCACAATCATCCCACTCGATTTATAGCAAAACATACCTCACCCCCACCCGATGTGACACACCTAACAAGTCGACTTGTGAAAATCCATAATCCAGGGCAGCCGTACCCATGTTCAGCCCCACACCCAAGCGAACCTGGGGCGCATCCAAGACCGAATTCACCCCGGCCCGCAACTCAACGGAAGGACTCATTCCGTATGTTCCGCCAACATTCACCCGAAATTTTCGGTCGATATAGTCCAGTTCCCCCATCAGCTGCATTTTGGGTTGAGGCAAATACCGAAGCCCCGTTGATACCGCCATTGGCACTGTTTCGGTGCTCTTGCCCGACCAGCCCACCGAAGTCATTAAATTTCGAACAGACCCGCCCACGGATAATTGAGGGGAAATTTCTTTAAGCACCCCAATGTCAAAGCCAAACCCGCTGCCTGAGTCGCTATCAATGGTTTGGGACAAGCTCCTCAGCGTTAGGCCCCAGGAGGCGGAATTCCAATCAGTCGCTAGGGTGGCCATAAGACTCATTTGTTGGTCTGAATACGTACCGGTGGTAATCCCCTGGCCCGAATCATCGGACTGGGTTTTGATCAAACCTTGGATAGTTTTAATAGGAAGTTGAACGCTATAGCGAAACTTGTCGACATTGCCCATTACGCCGGCACGGGCAATGAAAATGGCGGAATCAAATTCTTGTGACGCGGTAAATTGGACCTCAGTCCCCATAACGCGTGATAAGGACCCGGGGTTTTTATGCACGGAATCGGCGCCGAAATTAACGGCCGAAACGGCGTCGCCCACCGAAGCTGAACGCACAAAAGTGCCTGCCTCGAATGACTGCCATGCATATATACAAGTGTGATTGGCAACTAGAAACACCATTCCTACGATGGCTGCCGCCCTGATTCCCCCCATAGCGAGCCCCCCCCAGGCGGATTATGCCCAGCGAACGCATCCCTCTAAACATGTCCAGATTTTGACGATTAAGCGCCCGCTCCCTACAATGGAACTATGGTGACGTCTGAACGTATCCGCCAAAATGTGCGCGCACTAGAATCGGAAATCGCGGAACTGAGATTAGATCGTTCCGTTGAAATATTGGCCGTAACCAAGTATTCCGATATTCCCAGCACCCACCTGCTATTCGAGGCGGGGTTACGCCATTTCGGCGAAAACAGGATTCAATCCGCGATTCCCAAAATTAAGACCTTGCCCCGTGACATTCACTGGAGCATGATTGGCCATCTCCAAACCAATAAGGTGGCCGAAGCAGTCGCTCATTTTGACCGGATTCAATCGGTTGATTCCCTTCGTCTCTTGGATAAAATTCAAGAATCGGCTCACAAACTCGATAAAAAGATCGACGTTTTTCTTCAAATTAATATGACCCAAGAACCTCAAAAATATGGCTTTGAATCCGCATCGATTTTGCAGGAAATACCCGACATTACGCGCTACCCAAATGTAAAAATTACCGGTATGATGGCCTTTGGTCCGCATACTGAAAATGAAGGGGAAATACGGCAGTCATTTCAAGACTCCAATGCCCTATTTCAACAGTTAAAAGCAGCGCTGCCATCACTCTCGATTTTAAGTATGGGAATGAGCCAAGATTTCAAAATCGCGCTTGCTTGTGGGGCCAATCAAATCAGAATCGGACAACGGCTCATTGCCGAATAAACCAGTAAAGGACGCATTATGGGAATCGGACACAACTTAAAAGTATTTTTTGGATTTGAAGAAGACCAAGGTCACCACCCACAAGAGTCCCATTTGATGGACAACAACAGCGAATTTCGAGTACCCACTCGGTCCAGTCCAAAACCACCACTGGCAACGATTTCACCCAAAATTCGGCCCAGTGGCATGAACGAAATTAAGGTATACGAACCCCGCATTTACGAAGATTCGTTGTACATCGCAGGCACGTTGCGAGACAGCAAACCCGTGATTGTGAATTTAAAGAATTTAGATCGAGAAACGGGCAAACGCTTGGTGGATTTCGTCTGCGGCACTACCTATGCCATCAACGGACACATGATGAAAATCGGGGAAAATATTTTCTTATTTACACCCGAAACCATTCTCATTTCGGATCACGACGAAAAAACGACCTTCGAGCAGGGCTTAGACGAAGAACGAAAAGAAACGTTCTTCAAACGCATCGAAATCTAAACGCACCATGGATGCGATTCAAAAACTTCACGAAATCGTGCTGCAATTGCGCGCACCCAACGGTTGCCCATGGGACCGGGAACAAACGTTTGAAAGCCTAACGCCTCATATTATTGAAGAGGCCTATGAACTGGTAGACGCCATCAAGTCCGGCAACAAAACAGATATCCGCGAAGAATTAGGCGACGTCTTACTGCACGTGGTGATGCTGTCAGCGATGGCCGAAGAAACCAACGACTTTAATCTGGACGAGGTGGCAGACCATGTCGGGGAAAAAATGATCCGTCGTCACCCCCACGTCTTCGGCGACACCCAAGTCAACTCCGTTGACGAAGTATGGGAAAACTGGGAAAAAATCAAAGCCACCGAAAAAGAACAAAATCCCTTGGCGTCGATCCCTAAAAGTTTACCCGCCCTCTTAAAGGCAGCCAAAATCCAGAAAAAAGCCGCTCGCATGGGCTTCGATTGGCCTGATTCTACGGGCCCATTGGAAAAAATAGACGAAGAAATGGCCGAGATCAAAACCGCTTTGGCCGATCAGTCGTTATCGCCATCTGAACGCCAGACACAACTCACCGATGAGCTCGGTGACATGCTATTTACCTGGGTCAACATTTGCCGAAAATTCGACATTGATCCCGAAACTGCCCTAAACTCAGCCAACGATAAATTTTCTGGTCGTTTCCTAAAAGTCCTTGAAATCGCGCAATCCGAAAAAACCGAACTCAAAAACGCCAACCTTGCGACCTTAAACCGCTGGTGGGATAGTGCAAAATCAGGTATTATTTTTTGAATGGGTATTATTATTTCCTTGCTTGCTTTGGGCATTGTTATCTTTGTCCACGAAATGGGACACCTGATTGCAGCCAAAAAAAGCGGAGTCGGCGTTCATGAATTCGCAGTTGGTATGGGCCCTCGGATCGCCAGCAAAAAATGGGGTGAAACCACTTATAGCTTAAGGGCGTTTCCTTTCGGCGGATTTGTAAAACTAGCCGGCCTTGATAATGAGCCTAACGAAGAAATCCCCGACTCTCTAAAATTCCAAAATAAACCGATGCTGAATCGCATGATCACCATCGCGGCCGGATCATTTTTTAATATTGTATTCGGATTTTTACTGTTCATTGGCATTTTTTGCCTCATTGGCGTTCCTCAAATGAACAATACGATTAGCAAAGTAATGGTCGGCAGCCCCGCCGCCTCAGCCGGTTTAAAATCGGGCGACCAAATCGTCGCGATTGAGTCTATTCCAGTACACACACCTAAAAAAGATATTATTGAAACCATCCAAAAACACAAAGACGAGCCGATCACGATTTGGA
This sequence comes from bacterium, assembly GCA_947486405.1. Classification (GTDB taxonomy): domain Bacteria; phylum Margulisbacteria; class Marinamargulisbacteria; order CANKTL01; family CANKTL01; genus CANKTL01. The sequence continues at coordinate 3,114 of CANKTL010000035.1, read as the reverse complement.
TCAAACGCGATGGAGACACATTTTCAAAAATAATTACGCCAGTTGAAAATCCGCAGTTGGCGGGTAAAGGCATGATTGGGGTCGTCATGGGTCAAAGCACTCATCGATATTCACCGATTGCTGCCATTGGAAAAGGTGCCCAAACTACATGGCTATCCATGAAAATGAGTCTAATGGGCTTTAAACAATTGTTTACCGGTGCCGCCAAACTTAAAGACATGGCCGGCCCGATCGGCATTATCCAAATTGCTTCTTTTGAATTTCACGACAACCTGGTTGGATTCTTCTTTTTTATGGCCACAATTAGCATTGGCCTGGGCGTGATCAATATGATGCCGTTCCCGGTATTAGATGGCGGTCATTTTACATTTTTGATTTTGGAAACATTGCGGGGAAAACCCTTGAACGAAAAAACAGAAACCATTATTACTAATATAGCGGTCGTTCTGCTGATATCGTTTATGGCGATTATCGTGGTCAATGATTTGATTCAATGGCCCAACAGACTTAATTTTTTATCTAAATAGGAATGGCATATGTCGGCAGGACACTCACTACAAGACGTTAAGGAAATCGGAAAGCGAATTCGAAAAAAAATCATCCAGCAGGTTACGTGGGCAGGCTGCGGGCATCCCGGCGGATCACTATCAGGCACCGATATATTATCGACGCTTTATTTCCGAAAAATGCGCTTTAATGCACAAGACCCCCAATGGGCAGATCGGGATCGCTTTGTATTGTCTAAAGGGCATTGTACGCCATTGCTATATGCCACATTAAGCGAAGCCGGTTATTTCTCCGACGACTTATTAACATCGTTCCGCAAAATCGATAGTAAACTGCAAGGCCACCCCGAAAAAGACTACTTACCGGGCATTGAAATGTCGACGGGTGCGCTGGGCCAAGGCTTGGCAATCGGTCACGGCATGGCACTGGGCTTGAAGCTCAATAACAGTCCTGGCCGCGTATTTGTAATGATGGGTGATGGCGAAATTCAAGAAGGCATGATCTGGGAGGCGGCAATGTCCGCAGGCCACTATAAAACAGATAATCTAGTAGGCATTATTGATGCCAATGGCCAGCAAATCGATGGCAATGTAAAAGATATTATGGATGTGGCCCCTTTGGCCGATAAATGGGCCGCTTTTGGCTGGCACACGCAAGTGATTGATGGTCACGATTATGAAGCCATTGATGCCGCACTCGACACGGCTATTAACGTGACCGGAAAACCAGCCATTATTATTTGCAAAACTGTAAAAGGCAAAGGCGTTTCATTTATGGAAGGCGTCGTGAAATTTCACGGCACAGCACCCTCTGTTGAGCAGTCCGAAATCGCACTCCAAGAAATCGAGGAAAAGTACTAGCAATGACCGAAAAGAAAGCCATGCGTGATGCCTACGGCGAGGCACTCATCGCTCTCGGAAACAGTGATGCCGATGTTGTTGTATTAGACGCCGATTTATCCGGCTCAACCCGAACCGCAATGTTCGCCAAAGTTTTCCCCAACCGCTTTTTTAATATGGGAATTGCCGAACAGGACATGGCTGGAACCGCCGCAGGTTTCTCTTGCGTAGGTAAAAAACCCTTTATGTCGAGTTTTGCGATGTTTGCCACCGGCCGCGCCTGGGAGCCCATCCGCAACTCAATTTGCCTGCCTAATTTAAACGTAAAAGTAGTCTGCACTCACGCCGGCATTACGGTTGGAGAAGACGGCGCCTGCCACCAAGCGCTGGAAGACATCTCAATTATGCGCGTTATTCCGCATATGAGCGTATATGTCCCAGCTGATTATTACGAAGCCAGGGCCTTAATTATCGCCTTGAATGACAAACCCGGTCCGGTATATGTCCGATTGGCCCGAGCTGGATCTCCGGTGGTTTTTGATGAGAACTATCAATTTAATTTCGCTGAATATCCGGTGCTACAAAGCGGTTCCGATGTATCATTGTTTGCCTGCGGCCAAATGGTACCAATTGCCCAAAAAGCGGCCCAAACGCTTCAGGCCGCCGGTATTTCCGTTGATTTGATTAATATCAATACTATTAAACCCCTTCACGGTGATCAAATTCTGAAATCGGTGATTAAAACCGGCGCGGTAGTAACAGCGGAAGAACACTCGATTTTGGGTGGTATGGGCTCGGCTGTTTCTGAGCTACTGGCCAAAAACGCCCCTACCCCGATTGAATTTGTGGGCACACAGGATGTCTTTGGAGAGTCTGGAGATGGCGACCTTTTAATGGTTAAATACGGGTTAAGCGAAGCCAGAATTGTGGAAGCTGCTCAAAAGGCCATCGCCCGAAAGGCAAACCGCCCATCATGATCAAATTTAAGCGAGTGACAAAAATATTCCCAAATGGATTTGTCGCGCTTAATGAGATTGACTTGGCCGTTGCCAAAGACGAGTTCGTTTATCTTGTAGGCGCGTCTGGTGCAGGAAAATCCACCCTTCTCAACTTAATTTATCGGGCTGACCTCCCCACTCATGGTGAGATTCTAATCGATAATTTCGCACTCTCCGCCATTCAAGAAGACCAAGTCCCCTACCTGCGCCGCAGCATCGGCGTTATTTTCCAAGATTACAAACTACTTCCGCGCCGAACCGTGTATGAAAACATTGCGTTCGCCTTACGGGTCATGCACTTTTCACGCTCTAAGATTCGCCGTCAGGTCAGCCAAGTGCTGGAATTGGTTGGGCTTCAAGACAAAATGAATTCGCTACCCAAAGAATTGTCCGGTGGCGAACAACAACGCATTTGCATCGCTCGGGCCATTGTAAACAACCCCCCGATTCTCTTGGCCGATGAACCGACCGGCAACCTGGACCCAGATACCTCTTGGGAAATCATGCAGCTATTGGCCAAAATCAACGTGCGTAATACCACCGTTGTCGTGGCCACGCACAACAAAGAAATTGTTGATGCCTTTCGTAAACGCGTCATTGCACTCGAAAAAGGCAAGATTATTCGCGATATGCCCAAAGGGGCGTACGTATGATTTTCAGAGACGTCGAATTTTTTATTTCCGAAGCCCTCATTGGGATGCGACGCTCAAGTTTAATGATCGTAATTGCGATCGCTACCATCACCGTTTCCCTCATCATATTTGGCTTTT
>CANKTL010000034.1 GCA_947486405.1 bacterium | reverse complement strand
CGGTGGACACCCGATTTTGGACCATTCAGGAACCGTTTCCGACTATTATGACCTTACTGCGGGCTGCTCAGGCCTCGATGGGTGCGAGCGCATCGCCCATTCACTTGTCTCGGCGGTCGGTGGACGCGATTGAGTCAGAAATTCGGCGAAAACATGGTCGCTTGCTATTAACCTCTCAAGTGATGGTGGCAATTTGCGACAGTTAGGGCCTGCTTTTTTTATTGCTGGGACTGGCACAGGTGTGGGCAAAACGTGGGTTACGGGCTTGCTCGCGCATCACTTTGTGGCGGCGGGGCAGTCAGTATCGGTGATTAAATGGGTGCAAACTGGCGCCGACGACGACATCAAAACCATCCAAAGATGGGTGCCCGAAGTGAACGGGCATACCTGCATGCGCTTTCCTGCACCGATCTCCCCTCATTTGGCGGCGGAACGTGAGGGCAAATCCGTGTCAGTAGACGATTTGCTGAATCAATTTGCGAATTATCGCAAAGCAGGTGACGTGGTTTTAACCGAGGCGAGCGGGGGGCTTTTTACGCCGATTTCCCGCCAAAAAACATTCGCTGATTTGGCCCATCGTGCGGGATTGCCGGTGGTAGTGGTGGCCGGAAATTATGTAGGGGCGCTCCATCATACGATTTCTACCATTTGGGCCGCCAAAGCAATGGGGCTAAACATTGCGGCCCTGGTACTCAGCGATTATGAATCGGTTCCTCGGGATGTCGCTCAGGACAATAGCCGGTTTCTATCCGATTATTTTGCGGTGCCCGTGATTCGCTTACCGCATTTTGGCTCGTTTTCGCATGCCGCGAGGCATTCAACGCAGTGTGGACTTTTTGCGACATCCCCGTTTATAATCGCAGATCACGTATGAAAATCCTTTTTTTAACACTTGAATTTTTTTCTGCCATTGCATTGGTAATTGCCGTTTTGCTTCACGCCCCTAAAGGTGAAGGCTTGGCCGGTATCGGCGGGCATGCCCGGTTATTTAGCGCACAAAAAGGGCTTGAAGCTGGCTTGGATCGTGTGACCTATATCATAGCGGCCGTTTTTTTGATCTCGGCTATTGTTGTCGGTTTTTTCGCCTAGATTAGGAGTTTGTCGCAATGCAGTTTCAATTCACGCACCGTCCTCTGAGTGACCGTGTCCGGTTTTCCCGTTGGGCGTCCATACTGGCGCTAATAGTGGTGATGGCGTCGCCAGGGTATGCCGAAGAAGAGCCGTTTAACGCGGAGTCTATCCTTAGCAATTTTCAAACCAATTTAAGTAGTCCCCTTTCATCGCCCGCAACGGCGACGCCCGCGGCTTCGTCGAAGCCGGTCCCGCGTGAAGTTGGGACCACCATTGCCGCGATCGATGTCGTGGGCAACCGCAGTGTGTCGTCAGCGGATATTTTAGCGGCCGCTGAGTTAAGCCCTGGCACCTCGGTGACGCCTACCCAACTTGAGCGCGCTGTTCTTAAAATAAAGTCACCGGGTATATATGATTCGGTAACCGCCACTTGGGTGGCTGCAAAAAATGCCAAAAGTGGAAAAAAATTACTACTAACTGTAAAAGAAAATCCGAAAATTGGGACCATCCGTTTTGAAGGTGCCAGCACGATACCCACTGCCAATTTGACGAAAGTTCTGACCTTGAAGTCAGGCGACATTCTGAATCGCACTACCTTGCGAACCAATATTGATGCGGTTCGGGCTGAATTGCGCGTTCTTGGCTATGTGTATGCGTCGGTATACGACACCTCAGTGATTAACAATGATGGCGATGACCTGGTTTTTTATCTATCGGAAGGTGTCATTGATGAAATTCTGGTAACGGGGAATACCCGCACCCAGCCTTATGTCATTTTGCGAGAAATGGACCTGCGTGCTGGCGATCCGATAGTTCAAGAAAAGCTTATGGCGGACTTGCGACGAATTTACAAAACCAATTTCTTTGATGATGTCCGACCCGAGTTTTTACCCGGTGATCGGCCTCGCTCGCAAAAATTGCGTATCGTGGTTGAGGAACGCCCGGCGGGTACCTTGAGCTTTGGTGGCGGCTTTGGGGACCATAGCTCCTGGTTTATTTATTCAGATGTGAAGTGGACCAATGTAATGGGAACCGGGCAAACCCTTGGTTTAAAAGGGCAGCTGGGTAAGACCTCATCGGGTCAGTTTAGCTATTACAATCCGTGGGCTTGGGGGAAACGCAATTCATTGGCGGTAAAATTGTGGCATACCACCGGGCAGTTTGATGCCTTTGGGGCCAACTCTCAGTACCTATTGCGTAACGAAGTCCGAACTGGTGCTGAAGTTGGGGTTGGTACACCGATTACCGAAGAAGTGTCCTTGTCTCATACCGTGCATGTTGAAAAGGTGAATGTCAGAGACTCAACCCCGTATGGCCTTTTGAGTTACCGATTCGGTGTTTCCTACGACACCCGAGATGTATGGTTTAACCCTAGCAAAGGGGTATACCATTCGGCCTATTATACAAAGGGTCTCCCGTGGTTTGGCGCCACCGAATATCAGCGATTTGATCTTGAATTGCGGCAGTTTATTCCCACCTTTGAAAAGCAAACCATTGCGATGCGCTTGGACTTTGGTCGAATTACCGACAACCCGATTTCAACCGAAACTTATTTCGTAGGGGGTCAGTCGTCAGTTCGGGGGTATAACGAGACCGACCCCGCTGAGGTTCGAGTGGGCCGAAACCAGGTGGTGGGCTCGTTGGAATATCGGTTCTTAATATCGGATCAATTTCAAATCGTCTTGTTCCAAGATGCGGGTACTGCCTCTGAAAACTTTGATCATTTGTTTTCATCGCGGCAATACATCGCGGGACGTGGGGCAGGGATTCGATTGACTACCCCATTGGGCCCGCTACGCTTTGATTTGGGCTTTCCAACATCCGGTTCAATGCGGATTCATTTCGGTATCGGCAATCAATTTTAGTGAGGAGTTAATATGAAAAAGCACGTTGTTTTCGCGGTTATTCTAGGTGTGGTTATGGGGTTTTCGGCGCCCGCAATGGCGGAAAGTTTTGCCTTTGTTGATATGCAAAAGGTGTTTATGGGCTATAAGCAAGCCAAAAAAGGGGAGGAAGAGTTTCAAAAGAAACGCAAAGACTACGATGCCAAGTTGCAAGAATGGCAAAAAAAGATTGAGACTGCCCGCACCGAGAAAAAATCAGACAATGACCTGCAAAATTTAGGTAAAGATATGGAAAAAGAATTGCAACCCATGCAGGATGATTTGGTGAAATTTAATTCCCAAACCACCGGTAAATTGCAAGAAGATATTATGACCGCTATTCAAAAAGTGGCGAAAGAATATGGTGTTGATGTGGTGCTCAGCAAACAAGCTGCCCTTTACGGTGGTTTTGAAATTACCGATTTTGTTATTGAGTCCCTTAACAACAAATAACCTGCACCTGAACGAATGAAATTTAGCCAACTGGCATCGGTTTTAGGCGGCAAATTAATCGGATCTGGTGATTTTGAGGTCACTGAATTGGCCCCCATTGATTTGGCGACGCCGGCCTCGGTAACGTTCGTATTAGAAGGTCAGTTTGAAAAGAAGGTCGCAGAATCGCCGGCATTGGGTTTTATTTGCTTCAAGGCCCTCAACACTGATAAGCCGGTGATTGTGGTGCCGCATCCCCGCGCGGCATTTGCCCAAGCGGTGGCGGCTATATATCCCGAACGAATTCCGCAGTGGGCCCCCGGTATTTCTGACCGGGCGGCGATTGATCCGTCAGCCAAATTGGGGCGCGACGTGACCGTGCATGCGGGTGCCGTGATTGGTGCAGGCTGTGTGATTGGCGACGAAGCAAAAATTTTGGCGAATGCAGTGCTGGGCCGCGCCGTGCTTGTTGGTGATCGAACGGTTATTCATCCCTTGGTCTCTCTTTACGACCGCGTCCAAGTGGGCAGTGACAGTATCATCAACAGTGGCACGATTGTGGGCTCAGATGGGTATGGGTTTTTTCCGGACGGGATGAAATGGGGCAAAATCCCTCAGGTGGGGACCGTTATTATTGGTGATAATGTTGAAATTGGGGCCAATAATACGATAGATCGGGGTGCTTTGGGCAATACGGTGATTGGAAATGGAACAAAGATCGATAACCAAACCCACATTGCTCACAACTGCCGCATTGGCGAAAACTGTGCGATTACCTCGCAGATATGCTTTGCTGGGGGCGTAGTGTTGGGCAATCATGTCATGGTGGGCGGGCATACCGCATTGAACCAGCATATTTCGATTGCGGATAATGTTGTGATTATGGGGAATACGGGCGTTACGAAGTCGATTACAGAGCCGGGTGTTATGGTGTCAGGGTATCCGGCAAAGCCCCATTTGGAACAGCGCCGCGAATATGCCACCATGCAAAAGCTAATTGACCGTGAAAAGCAAACCATTGCCGATCGAAGGCAAAACAAGGAAAATACTGAACTATGAAATACTACCGATATGTCGTTCTTTTTCTGTTGCTTCTTTCTCCCCTTAGTGTGGAGGCGGGGTCTTCCATTTATGGGCCAACGGGACTTCTTCAAATGCCCACTGCGGAAGCCCTTCAATATAAGCAGTTTAGTGTGGCGGGCGACTATCTTTTCAATTCAACCAGTTCAGATTCGTTAAAAGATCAGTTTTTTTATAAAGTTAATTTGGGTACGTTTAAAGGATGGGAAGTCGGTGTTGTCGGTGGAACAGTGCCAACCGAAGGCGTGTTTGTAAATGCCAAATATTTCTTGATGTCGGATGCGCAACGCTTTCCGTTGTCGATTGCATTGGGGTTTACGAACCTTGGGTCTAGCCGGGATTCCGGCGTGTATTTGGTGGCCAGCCAACGGTTTCAAGGCGGTATTGCCGGACACTTTGGGTTTCGAGCTAGCTTTAAGCCCGCTGGCTTGTCGTCCAACATAATGGCCGGTGCGGAATACTATTGGGTTGATAATCTATCTATTTTGGTAGAAACGGTTGGCGATGATAGTAAATATCCGATTAACGCTGCTGCACGGTTCTATTTGAACTCCGAACTTCAATTTCGGGTGGGGATACTGGACATTGGTAACATTCGCAAAAACGGTACTTTTATCGTAGCCGGATTGGACTTCGCTCGTTTTCTGTAGGCCGAATTTTTATCGAGGCGACTAAGCGATCGAGCGTCGAATTGAATAAATGTCTGGTACGCCACTCAGCGATGCTTTCAATTTTTGTAATTGGTCTAAATCCCGGATTAATACAACCACGGATAGTGTAACGGCATTGTCTTTTCCGCCATGGAGGCGAATGTCGCGAATATCGATGTCTGCCTCGGAAATCCGGTTGGTAATGTCTTTGAGCAACCCAATTCGGTCGAAGGCTTTGATGTAGAGGGTGAGCGGGTAGGATTTGTTGCCTAACGCAGTCCATTCCACCGAAATCAGGCGTTGTTTTTCGTCGCCCTGTAATTTGACCACGTTTGAACAATCGGTGCGGTGAACGGTCACGCCGTAGCCCTTGGTTACAAATCCAATAATGTCATCCCCGGGTACCGGATGGCAGCAACGACCAATGTTAACGGTGATATTTTTTTCGCCCAACACCGTAATGCCATCGGCATCTCCTTTGGCACCGGCTGCCTTGGCTGTGGCTTTGGCGGCTGCATTTTTTTCGGCGGGCCGCATTAATTTTTCATCGGCAATGAGTGTGGTTTCGGCTGTATCCATGCCAAATTTCTGATTGAGATAATTAATATAGGACCGGGGGGATAAATCGCCCTGTGCCACCGCAATAAAGTATTCTTCGCTCTTTTTAAAGCCTTTTTTCGAGTAATATCCTTCTAGAAGGTCTTCGGAGAGCACTTTTTTGGGCATATATCCCGCCAAAGTGGCATGTTTTTCTAAAATATCTTTTCCTTTTTGAATGTTGAAAATGGCACTTTGGCGGCGTAACCAATATTTGATCTTGGATTTGGCATGGGTGGTGCGGACGAAATTGAGCCAGTCGCTTTTGGGACTTTGGCGCTTGGAGGTTAAAATTTCAACTTGGTCGCCGTTATCGAGCCGATATTCCAGGGGTTTGATGACGCCATTAACTTTGGCACCGGTGCAGGTATTGCCGATTTCGGTGTGCACTTTGTAGGCAAAATCTAGCGGAGTGGCCCCTTTGGGCAATACTTGAACGTCGCCACGGGGGGTAAATACGAAAACTTCGTCGGTAAACAGATCCAGTTTAAGCGATTCAATAAATCCAGAGCCCGACTGTTCTTTTTGGGTTTCAATAATTTGCCGTAACCAGGAAAAATCGCCGTCAAATCGGGTATGAACCTCGCCTTCTTTGTATTTCCAGTGGGCGGCGATGCCGTATTCCGCAACTTGGTGCATTTCAAACGTGCGAATTTGAATTTCAAATGGCTGCCCTTGTTCGCCAATAACGGTGGTGTGGAGCGACTGATACATATTCGATTTGGGCATCGCGATATAATCTTTGATCCGGCCAGCGATGGGTTTGTAAATGCTGTGTACCATACCCAATACTTCGTAACAATCTTTAATAGAGGGCACCAAAATTCGAATCCCCAATAAATCGTATAATTCGGCACTGCTATTGTCATTTCTCTGTAATTTTTTGTAGATACTGGAGAAATTTTTGGCGCGGCCATCGATTTTGGCATCGATTTCGGCATTTTTTACTTCGCCGCGTAGTCGATCGACAAATAAATCGATATTGCTTTGGCGCTCGTCTCGCTTCGACGCAACGATTGATTTTACGTTTTGAAAGGCCTCGGGATCGAGGTAATAAAAGGCCAGGTCTTCTAGTTCCCACTTGAGCGATCCCATCCCCAGCCGGTGAGAGAGGGGGGCAAAAATATCACGGGTTTCTTTGGCAATTTTGACCTGTTTTTCGCGATTTAAATGCTTAAGGGTGCGCATGTTATGCAGGCGGTCTGCCAATTTAATGATGACGACGCGCAGGTCTTCCGCCATGGCCAATAACATTTTTCGCAGATTTTCGGCTTGGTGATCGAGCTCGGTGCCGAAGTAAATTTTGCCGAGTTTGGTCACCCCTGCGACCAAGTGACGCACGCCGTGGCCAAATTGGGCATCGATTTCAGAGAGCTGTACGTCGCTGTCTTCGACGGTGTCGTGTAGCAACGCCGCGCAAATAGTCATTGTGTCTTGCTCAAGATCGGCCAAGATGATCGCGACTTCTACCGGGTGCAAAATATAGGCTTCGCCGGACTTTCGAAATTGCTGGTCGTGCGCCCGTTTGGCGAATTCGTAGGCTTTTTCTATTCGCTTGATCGCGCGACTGGGAAGATATACCTCTACTTTGGTACGCAGTAGATCAAAACGATCGGTCATCGAATGTCCACCAGGTTCAATTGCACCAGTTTGCGATTTTGCCATTCATTTATTTCTAACATAAAAACCAATTCCGGGAAGGGTTTTTGCAGTTGATTGCGTTTTTTGGCCAGGCCAAATCCAATGCCATCCACCACTATTTTCCCGCTGGCGTCCGAAAAAGTGACTTTTAAATGTTCGCCATTGCCCACGGGGCGAAAGTCCACCGCTTTCAGCTGATTGGTGTAAAACAGAGGCGGGTCATTTCGCGGTCCAAAAGGGGCCAAATGCGTAACCGCTTCTGCTAATTCCAAGGTCATTTCCTGGGGCGAAAGAGACCGGTCTATCATGATGGTCGATACCAATTCATCGGGGTTTATTGACTCGGCGGCGACGCCGCGAATGGTGGCCAAAAATTCAGAAATATGAGCGAAGGGAATGCTGAATCCGGCGGCTTCTTTGTGGCCCCCGAAACCCGTAAATAAGTGGCGACATTGACTTAAAAGCGCGTGAACATCTACGGTGCCAAACGACCGAGCAGATCCCCGCCCCACGCCATCGCGGATCGCAATTAATATGGTGGGTCGGGAATATTTCCGGCATAGTTGGGCGGCGGTAATGCCGATGACGCCTGAGTGCCAGCCGTCACTGGCGAGGGCAATTACGGGGCAATCAGAGAGGCTGGGGTCGTCATCTAACTGACGGATGGCGTCTTCGACCATGAGTTGGCCAATTTCTTGGCGTTTTTGATTGATATGATGCAGTTCTTGGGCCAGGGGTAACGCGGCATCGCCTTCCGCCAAGAGGAGTTCCACCCCCAATTTGGCATGCGTGAGGCGGCCGGCGGCGTTAATGCGTGGGGCGATGGAAAAACCAATGTCGCGCACCGTTACATGCGATGTTTTTCGCTCTGATAGGTCGAACAAATGGCGCAGACCAGATCGGTGAGGCCGGGCCATTGCCAAAAGGCCGGCCTTGGTTAGACTGCGATTTTCGCCGGTGAGGGGAGCGATATCGGCAATGGTACCAATGGCAGCGAGGTCTAAATAATGCGTGGGATCTATCGGAAAGTTGTGGTTTTTAGCCAAATATGACACCCATTTGTAGCTGATGCCGGCCGTGCATAGATAATGAGCGCCGTGATCGGGGTCTAATCGCTTGGGGTTCAGAATAACATCGGCGGGGGGCAATGGATCGGGTTCGATATGGTGATCTAACACGATGACGTCGATTTCGAATTCGGATTTGATTGCCGTGATTTCTGCCACGTTGCTGATCCCGCAATCCAGCGTTATTAGGCACTTTGTTTTGCGGGTTTCCAATACGTCTAATATGAACATGCCGAGGCCGTAGCCTTCCGTAAATCGATCAGGGACATAGTATGAGACGTTGGCACCAGCGGCGCGTAGGGCTTGAGTGATGATGGAAACCGAGGTTACGCCATCCGCATCATAGTCGCCGTACACCAGTATAGGGGACTGCGCGGCAATGTGGCCCATGATGAGCTGCGAAGCGGCTTCTAGCGAGGATTGCTCAAGGGTGATTTCAGAAAGATTGGGATCGCCGGGGTTTAAAAAGGCAACAATTTTGTCGATAGAGCGGAGGTCGCGATTTAACAAAACCTGCGCGATGGCCGGAGAAATCTGGAGTGTTTCCGATATTCGGGCGCACAGTTCGGGCGACTGAGGATACTGCTTCCAAACCACGCTCGATCCGACCGCTGTTTTCACGAGTTTAGCTCAACCCCAATCTACTTATGCGCGTAAAATAAATAGATCCTGGCCATACTCGACTGGATCGCCGCTATTCACCAGAATTTTTTCAATGACGCCAGATACGTCAGATTCGATTTCGTTAAACAATTTCATGGCTTCCACAATACAGACCACCTGTCCTTTTGAGATCGTATCACCGACCGAAACAAAGGCTGCGGCATCTGGGCTCGGCGACGCGTAGAACGTGCCAACCATAGGGGATTTTACGGTCGCACCGGGCTTGTCTACTTTTGGGGCAGCGATGTCTGAGGCGTGGCTTACAGGGGCTGGGGCATGGGCCGCATGGGCCATCATCGTTGGGGAAGCGGTGGTCACATAAGTTTGTCCGTTTCCATGTTTTTCAATTTCAATTTTGATGGTGCCAGTATCAATTTTAAAGCCAGAAATTTGAGCTTCTTCAACCATCGTAATTAACCGCTTAATCTCTTTAAAATCCAAAACCGCCACTCCTTCAATCTAACTTGAATACTAACTTTTCTGTATTTTAGCCAACTCAGCACAAATAGGCCAGCGGTTGTATCGGATGAGGGGCATTGCTAGACATAGTTTTAATGTTTTTATAATCTTTGATCTGATGGTGGGTTAGGGGGAGATTCAGGAGGATTTATGAATTATAAAATGATTGCTGGTGTCACAGAAGCGTTTTACGAAATGCCTTTCGCCGCAGTTCGTGTGGCCGGGCACAAACCCCAAGCGCCGCCTCGTCCAACTTCTACTGTTACGGCTCGGACAGTTCCTCTGGCAGCGAAGTCAGCTGCGCCGGCCACGGTTCACAGACCGGTATCGGGACGTACCGCACCAATCCCTAGTCCTCGCCGTGAATCTGTTGCGTCGGGCTTAGGGGGCCTGGCTGCAGTGTCAGATTTGGCTGCAGCCCACGAGGTCGAGGGCCCAGCGCCATCCCCCCCGCCGCGTAAATCGGCTTCACAATTGCCGTTGTTTGTTCCCCAAACTCATCTCGACACTTTTGCGGCTGCAACCACGCTAGATGAACACTGGTCTGCTTTAGTTTCGTTTTGTGACGCAGCCAAAAATTCTCAACTCGATCTCAAAACAGTTTCAGATGAATTGAAAGATGCGATTGAGACAGCGCTTGAGCCTGTTGTTGCAGGTGCAAAGGGACTGCTGCTGAATGAAATTTTAATGGTTCGGTCGGTGGTTGTGCCGATATTTATTGCGGAGCCGGGGCGGGCGGCTGATTTTGACAAGCTAGCTGCAGTGCGTGTGTTTTATGTCGATTTATTTGAGAATTACTTATTGGGTAACGATCCCGCCACAAAATTAAAAATGATTACGGGGGTTGATATTGCTCCGAAACCAGCTGCAAAAGCACTTTTTGGCAAAACTAAGCCAGTTGCAGTTGATCCGGGAATTCAGTTTCATTTGGCAGTGGAAGATATTTTTAAAATGATGCGGGCTTTGGATGACCCAACCCGCAATCTGAATTTGTTCGACTTGTTGTCCGCCCTAAAATTTGACTGCATTTTGGGTGATCGATCACCGCTTAAGGCGGATAAATTACGGAATTTAGCCCTGTGGTTCCAACTTAAATTGACGGAGGAGTTGTTCGGCTCAGGACCACTTCATGGTCAAGTCGTGAATGCTGTCATGCGCCACGCATCGGGGGCGGCTAAGCAGGTAATGGGTGCCTGGGGCTTGGGCAATCGGTTGCCTGAACCGCAGCGGCCGGGAGACTGGTTGAAAAAGGTTCGGGATTATTCATCAGTAGGAGATGAGTTTGGGGCGACCACATTG
>CANKTL010000033.1 GCA_947486405.1 bacterium | reverse complement strand
GGGGTAAACGCAGACGAAGTGGTGGCGATCGGTGCAGCAATTCAAGGTGCGGTATTGTCTGGCGACGTGAAAGACGTTGTTTTGCTAGACGTGACGCCGCTGTCATTGGGCATTGAAACACTTGGGGGCATTTGCACCAAATTAATCGAGCGCAACACCACGATTCCAACGGCCAAAAGCCAAGTGTTTTCAACCGCGGCAGATAGCCAAACCAGCGTCGAAATTCACATTCTGCAAGGCGAACGTGAAATGGCTTCCGACAACCGGTCACTGGGCCGATTTGTGTTAGAGGGCATCCCCGCCGCACCTCGTGGCGTGCCGCAAGTTGAGGTTACCTTCGACATCGATGCCAACGGGATTTTGAACGTTAGCGCGAAAGACAAAGGTACCGGAAAACAGCAAAAAATCACGATCACGGCCTCATCTGGCTTGTCAAAAGACGATATCGAACGGATGAAAAAAGAAGCCGAAGAAAACGCGGATGTGGATGCTAAGAAAAAAGCCCTCATCGAGGTTAAAAACCAAGCCGATAACTTTGTGTACAGCACCGAAAAAACCATTACTGAAGCTGGTGACAAAGTAAAGCCTGAAACCAAAGTTAAAATCGAAGAAGCCTTGGCCAAAGTGAAGGCAGTGCTAACGGCTGATTCCGCTGAAACCATTCAAACCGAACTCGATGCCGCCCAAAAAGTGGTGTATGAATTCTCACAAGAATTATACGCAGCAGCGGCCCCTGAAGCCGGTGCAGAAGGTGCCGCAGCAGAACCCAACGCTGAAGCGCCAACTGAGAAAAAAGCCGACGATGATGTAATCGATGCTGATTACAAGGACGTTGACGCTGAGAAAAAATAAACAGAAACACAGGAACACCCAATGGCCAAAGACTTATACGAAATTTTAGGGGTTGTGCGTGGGGTATCGGACGCTGATTTAAAAAAGGCGTACCGAACCCTGGCGCGAAAATACCATCCCGATGTCAACAAAGACGCAGGGGCCGAAGAGAAATTTAAAGAAATTCAAAAGGCCTACACGATTTTGTCGGACAGCCAAAAACGCGCTCAATATGACCAATTTGGCGTGGCCGATGATTCCCCAGGGGGTCAGGGTGGGGCTGGCTTTGGTGGTGGGTTTTCCGGGTTCGGTGGATTTTCCGATTCCCTCGAAGACATTTTCGATAATTTCTTTGGCGGTGGGGGCCGGCAGGGTGGCGGTCGCCAAGGCGGGCGATCCCGCGGCAACGACCTGCGCTATGACCTCGAAATTACCCTAGAAGAAGCCGCAGCGGGCCTGTCTCGCGAGATTGAAATTTATCATTTGGCGACCTGTTCCCGTTGCACAGGGTCCGGCGCCATGCCTGGTTCTAGCAAGGTCACCTGCTCTCAGTGTAAAGGGGCGGGCCAAGTGCAACACGTCCAACGCACCATGCTGGGCAGTTTCTCCCAGGTCACCACCTGCCCCACCTGCCGGGGCACGGGTACTATCATCAAAGACCCATGCTTACTTTGTCAGGGTAAAGGCGTTGAACGAAAAAAGAAAAAGATCCAGATCGATATTCCGGCGGGGGTCAGCCAAGGCACGCGCTTGCGGGTGTCCGGTGAAGGCGATGCGGGCGAAGGTGGCGGTCCGGCTGGCGACTTATTCGTCGTCATCGTGGTCAAGCGCCACAAACACTTCATCCGCGAAGAAGATGATATCTATTTAGAGCTCGATTTGCCGATTACCAAGGCTATTTTGGGTGCGGAAGTCGAGGTGCCGACGCTAACCGGCAAAACCATGTTGAAAATCCCTGCGGGCACCCAACCCGGTGCCAAATTCCGCCTTAAAGGCAAAGGGGTAACCCATTTGCGTGGGTATGGCGCTGGCGATCAGTTCGTAGTTGTGAAAGTGGTGGTGCCGCACAACCTAAGTGGCAAAGAGAAAAAGCTCATTACCGACTGGGCCGAGTTGCGCGGCGAGTTGAAATAAAAAACACTTATTCGCTAATGTACCGTCGTTGCTGGGAAAATAGGGAATAAAAAAAGCTTTAAATGGATTGGGATCAATCAGGTTTTTGTTTACAGGCGGCCCTATTATGGGCATAAGTTTTTTGATATCGGAAAATCTAAACGAGCTTTTTCCAACCCCCATTTCCTCAAAAATTGAGGCCCTTGCCGGAACCGGGCCCACTAACAACAGTCCAATACCCACCATTATTAGCGCCTGAGTAAATCTGCCTTTTTTCATCATGCTGCCTCCTCATCCCCAGATTAAAACGGAACTTACTTTAAGCTTAGCATTCTCCCCGAAACGGGCAGTTTTAAACGCGGGTTCTAAATATGTCGAAGTACCAAATTAGGCCGGCAATGACCTTGTTTTCCGCCTTTTCCGCTGCGTCGGCCATGGATTTGATTCGCTCAAATTGAGTTGCAAATGGCATGAATTCGGCGGGGTCGCGTAGTAGTGTGCCAGTAATATAGCGAGGCGTTAAATATTTGGCCAAATGAGCCGGATCAGGATGCGGGTGGTTATTGAGATAAAAACGATTAAACAATTGGATTAGGTACCCATCTTTCTCTTGCGATTGGCCGCTGGCCCGTTTTTGAATGAGCTGCTGCAAAATAATCGCGTACTCGTCGGGTTTGCTCATCAGTGCCTCTATGCACAGCCGCAAATCATCGATGCGCTCCATCCCCATCTCATGGATCTGATATTCAATATCCCAACTCTTATGAATCAGTTGAAAATAGCGTTCATAATCCATGCCCTTTAAAATAGGGTCGTCGTGCATCGCCGTTAAAGCATCCTTAAAAATGGCCAGCTCGTCGGGGGAGGGGGATTCAAAGGTAAGACCGTGCTTATTTAAATTGAAATACCGCAATGCGGCTTCGGCACCTTCGTCCAAATAGCGCTCCACATCCACCATGATTCGATCCGTTTTACCGGCCAATAACGGCGCCCAATAGCGGGTTGAAAAATGCAGGAGGGCATCAGCACCGTCGGGGTAAACGGGCACTTTTTGCCGGTCCATTTCAAAGGTAGCGTTTTGCAAGGGCTCGCCATCAAACGAACTGGGTAAATAATCGCCAAATTTTACTTTCATCTTTTTTTCGGCGGCCTGAATTACCGCAATGGTGAGCAATACGTCTTCGCGGGCATCGTGGCTTTGCGGCATGTCCAGGCACCCGAAAGCGGTGGCCATCGCTTCTAATTTAAAGCTGTAATACTGATAGCCAGCCTCATTACTGCCAATTTGCCACGGAAAAACATCGGGCTGGGCAAAGGCCAGGTGGCGCATCCAATGCAGCACGTCTCTGTTTTTAATTTTTCCAAAAAAGTAGGGATTTCGCCCATTCCGAATCAGCAAATTGCGCAAAAAACCCAAATCGAATGAATTGCTGTTAAACCCCGTTAAAAGGGGCTTTTTATCGGCATATTTGTCTAAAAACCAATAAATCCGGTCGGCCGCTTCTACTTCGCTCTCGCCTTTGTCTTGCAACACGCGCAAATCAATCTGATTAATCAAAATCGCATCAATTTCAGGGCACTGCGTCCGGCTCAGTTTCACCCACCCGGTCAGCTCATCCTTCACCTTAAGCTGCGCATCGGTGACAATAAATGAATAGCCCAGAATCTGGCCCACTAAATCACGAGATGATGTTTCGAAGTCGTAGAAGATGTACATGGTTAAATCCGAATTTTTTCTTCAGGAGCGGTCCAAATATTCCAAATTTCGCGGGGGGATAAAATATCGGTGTTTTTAATTTTTTTGAGTTTGAGCAATTCTTGATCTCCGGTAATTAAAGCAGTGGCCTTGGCGGCGATGGCAGTGCCCAAAATGGGAAGGTCATCAGGATCTTTGAATTTTAGGGTTGGCGGAATTTGAGGTTCAATAATAGTAAAGTTAGCGGTTAAAATGCTCAAGACTTCGGTGACGTGGGCGGGGCTGAGCTTAAATTTAGTTATTAGTTTTTCCTGGCATTCAGTCAAAATATAGGCGCTACTAACGCAGTCATGGTCCGAAATGCCCATCTCAAACACGTCTTTACAAAGGCCACGGCTGACAAACGCGGCAATGATGACATTAGTATCAAAAATGCAGATCATGAAATGACGTCGAAAACGTCCTCGTCTGTGTAAATGCCTTGCGCCTCTGCATACGGAATTAGCTTACTGCGAAGCCGTCTGAATTTTTCGCGGGCAATATATTGTTTCAATGCAATCCGAATAATTTCACTACGGGTCATGCCAGTGCTCATGAGTGCCGCTATCTCATTGTCTAAAGGATCAGGAATTCGGATGCTGTGAATTGACATAAAAATGCTCTTTCTAAAAACCTAAAGCCAATATATACCGTATTACTTTGTATTACAACAATTGTTGTGACTCATATTCTGGAATGACCAAATTTAAGCTATGCTATATCTCTCTGTGACTGCCTAAAAAATGCCAAGATGTGCAATTTCTCGTTTTGCGCAGCCTACCAAGGAGGCGAGCTTCAGCGAGCCGGTGTAGTTAAGCAAAGAGAAAATTGTGCAGATGGCCGATTTTTAGGCAGTCACAATGTGTCCTCGTAGCTCAGTGGATAGAGCGTAGGTTTCCTAAACCTTGCGTCACAGGTTCGATTCCTGTCGAGGACACCAATTACTGCTTTTTAGCGAAACAGAGCGCGACGTCAATCGTGTCAGCATAGACGCTAAAGTCGGTAATTTCTTCACAAGCGTCCTTGTCGTCTACTGCTACCAATGATTCCAAAGCAAGACAACGTTAACATCGTCGTTAATGCAAAATTTGTGGCAACAAGTAATTTGCTCAGTCCGTTGGCCATCCGGTTTGAAATGATGCCGCGTTGTTTAAGGCCACTCAAGATGGAATGCATCAGATGCAGGATACTGAGGTGGGTACCTAAAATAAGTGCAAATTTCTCTGAGTCTACTTTGTGCAAGAGAAGGGCAACTGAATTAAGAATGCTGCCGATTATTGCGACTGCCATACTCAAGACATGGGGGACTGTGCGGAATTTGAATAGGGTTGCCTGACCAATGGTGCGAAGTACGCTGGGTTGGTCGCGGCGGAAGGCGGCAGGTAGGCCAGCGTTTTGCTGTGCCGGCGGAGTGTAGGCTGGAGGTAATTCACCCTCAGCGGGAGGCTCGGGTGGCGCTTGAATCCAACTGTCGTCGCTAGGCACTGCGTTTCCCCGAGTGCTAGGTGTTGGGCTACCCGCGGGGGTTCGGTCCCAGCGGGGCGCAGTATCTGCCGCGGCTGCCGGTTCTTCCATATGTTCAAACGCGATAAGTTTATATTTTGACATGATTGTGCCCCGTTAATTTGGTTGGTAGATAGAGTTTGTCCTTAGTTATCGAAGGGGCGCCCTGTAGATTTCATTTAGATTTTGCTCATCGGTGATCTAATTTACGAGTTCACGAAACTTCCCTATAATGCAACTTATGCTAAAACGCCCTGATACCGTGCGGTTGAACACTGCGGGAATTCCGAACGAAAAATTTGTGGAACTCGACGTCAAACGTGGATTGCGTAACGCCGATGGTTCTGGTGTATTGGCCGGCCTTACCCAAGTATGCGGCGTAATCGGAAGTCGTGCGGGCGTGGCCTGCGACGGCGAACTGACCTATCGTGGCATTTCCATTGAAAAACTAGCCCCTCAGTTGGGGATGCACCAACACAATAAATTTGAAGCGGTTTGCTTTTTACTCTTAATCGGGCGATTGCCCAATCCCGAAGAGTTAGCTTGGATTTGCCAAGAAATCGGCAAACGTCGCCAGTTGTCTGACGCCTTAGTGGCGCATGCCATTAAAGGCCTTCCTTCCACCAGTGTGATGAACAAGCTGGAAATTGCCATTGCCGCGCTATATGGCGAAGACTCAGACCCCGATACCCTAGATCCAGATGCCAATTTTGAGCGCTCACTCGATTTAATTGCCAAGTTTGCGACCATAACGGCATTCAGTTATTTAATTCAAACTAACCCCAATGCCAAATTGGTGAACGCCCCCGCAACAATGTCGCAGGCCGAGGCATTTTTATATATGTTACGCGAAGGCCAAGCGGCTACTGAGTTGGAAATAGAAATTTTAGACCTTTGTTTGTTGCTTCACGCCGAACATGGCGGCGGCAATAACTCTACTTTCGCTACTCGGGTGACCACCTCATCCGGCACCGATATTTATTCTTCAATTGTTGCCGGTATCGCCAGTTTGAAAGGTCCCCTGCATGGCGCGGCCAACAAAATGGTGATGGAAATGATGGATGAGATTAAATCTCAGGTAAAAAACTGGTCGGATCGGGCTGAAATTAAAGCGTATTTGGCCGCTATTTTTAATAAAACCGCCGGTGATAAATCCGGTAAAATTTATGGGTTGGGCCACGCGGTTTATACGAAATCAGATCCCCGCGCGACCGTGTTGAACAAACAGGCCGACCAATTGGCGCAAGAAAAAGGTCGAATGGATGAATATCAGCTGTATTTGGCCATTGCCGAATTGGGCCCTGAAGTATTTAAAGAGCTAAAAGGCTCAGACAAAATTATTGCGCCCAACGTAGATTTCTTCTCAGGCTTCGTTTACGACTGCCTGGGTATTCCAGAGGCCGTATATACCCCAATGTTTGCCATGGCCCGAATATCAGGGTGGTGTGCGCATCGCATCGAAGAAATCACCTCGGGACGACGCATTATTCGGCCCAGCTATAAGTTTGTCGGGTAAGGCGATTTACCCCGCTATTGGGGCAAGCCTTCACCGACGGGTATAAGTGTAGAAACTGACGCGGCGTCTGAATGTTGAGCCAAGCCTGAGGTGCCGGTATTGGAGGGGGTACTGCCCACACGACGGCCCCTGTGTGATACCGGGAGTGGGGATACGGAAAGTGCCGACGCTGAACGTCGTCCGATTTGTGGGCCTGTCCCACCTGCTACAGCGCTTTCTAAGCCTTGGGTAAGCCTGGAATCCCGGGCTGCCATTTGTTGCAATGCCAGAGCGTCGGCACTGGAGACCGGCCTTCGGATATTAATCCCCCGATGGGTGACGCATAACTCCCATACCGTTTTGTGCTGTTTACGGGCTTCTCGAAGGGTGTAAACAAGCCCCCCGATTAATACCAATACCACGCAAGCAGCTGCCACCCCACCTGCGATTGCGCCTGCTGAACTGCTCCCACTACCCGTATCATCAGCGCCTGGTTTCAGGATAGGATCGGGAGGAATCGGTGTTAATACGTATGCTTCACGGGATAAAAAGGCCGCCGGGGTGGCATTATAGACGCCGTTCCACGAATCGGCAGAGCCCCAGGCATTTCGGTAAAACACCATTTGTTGAGACGCAATAGTGACATTACTCAGAACCCGTTCTGCAACCATAGTTTCGTTTTGAATATATTGATAACGAACCTCAAAATCGCTGCCGTTGCCGATGGGTGTAAACACCTTTTTAACGGTGAAGGACTGGCTATAATTGAGGCCAGGAATTAACTGCGATAACACAGAATGGTGGTCATAGGCCAATTGGGTGCCATTGATATATTGAATCAAATTTGACCAGCCTCTTTTATCCTTAAACATCTCAAATCCATCAAATTCGTATCCGTTAAATTGGGGCTTATCGACGCCGGGTTCGATGCTAAAATCCATTCCCAAAACGTTGCCCGCACCGGGAGGGGTGGTAACAAGATAGTCGGCTGAAAATACAGCCCCTTTGCTGATATTAAATATCTGAAGAGACTTGTCTTGCTGCCATTCGCAGCGGGTGCCATCGATTGTGGCGTAGGTTCGGCATTCCACTGCATTGGGCCCCAAGGCCGAAGTTGCCTTTGGTGTGCAGGTCGCTGCCCGTTGGCATACATTTCCTGCCCACCCATGCGGATGAGCGCCCCACTCGACATCTACGCGGGTAAAGTTAGCGGTGTCTAATGCGGAGCGCCTAGGTCGGCTGACCGCAATAGCGGTTTCTTCTCGGGCCTGACGGGCCAATTCTTGGCGGTCGTGAGGGTGCGGGGTTCTGTCATCGCGTTTGCCGGTAGAGTTGCTAGGGGGATGCAATTGAGTCGAGTTGGCGGGAACTGCCCGTGGTGGCAAGGCGGTGTGCACCGCAGTGGCATTTACAGACTGGCTTTTCTGAGTGGGCGGGGTGGATTTTAGGTCTCCCCGGGCGAGTGGGCGTCGTGTTTCCCGATGCTGACGTCCATGTCCCCCCTTTTCAGATTCGGGCCTATGGCCACGTTCTGTGCCGTTGTAACGGGGGGAAAGGGGGGTGTCTCCTGACTTTTTAGTGGAGCGTACTGCATCGCCTGTAGTTGAGTTTCCCGCTGTTGAAGTTCTACCAGTTGAATTCCCTAGTGTTGCGTTGGCGAAGATGGCCGCGGCCGTAAGTGTGCCATTGGCGGCGCGTGAATAATTTCGCTGGGCTGCTGCAGCAGCATGATGACCCACAGATGACGTCCTGTTCATCGCACTACCCTCTTACTGATCGAATTGCGCAATTCGAGTGCCATGTCGACCCCCCTCAAAGCTCGTATCCAACCATTTTTCCAAAATTTCTTTGGCAGTTTCAATCGTAGTAGTTCGGCCACCCAAACATAAAATATTGGCGTTGTTGTGGGCCTTTGTCATTTCGGCCATATAAGGCGTTGTCACTAACGCTGCGCGAATCCCTTTAAACCGATTGGCCTGAATGCTCATACCAATGCCGGTGCCACAAACCAAAATACCTAAATTCGCTGAGCCCTCTAAAATATCGTGAACGACAGTACGGGCAAAATCGGGATAGCTGACCGAATCGGCCGTATCCGTACCCCGATTAATGAGCGAAATAGTGGGGCGGGTATCCCTTAAATAATCCATTAAGGCATTCTTAAGCTCATACCCGCCGTGATCGGCACCAATCGAAATCGTTAAAGAAGTCATAATCGAGCAATCATATCGTAATTACGATGTTTGTGCCTAGTTAGCGATTTCCAATCTAAACTGTAGCTTCCTCAAGTTGGCCAACGTCGGTGCGGAAACGGGCAGCCGCAGCTGCTACTTGGCGTTGGTCGTCGCGGTGCAATACAACCTCCATCGGAACGCCGCCTGCGTGCTGTTGCCGTTCTCTCAACCGGATTTGTCCATTTCGGCGGTAAGCCTGGAACAATATACCTCCAATTAATACCAGAACCGCGACACCGCCTAAGACGCCTCCGAGTACAGGGCCAAGAATATTGGTTGAGCTACTTCCATCGGACATGATGCTGCTATTCGATACTGCGCGGACCTGAACAGGACCAATTCTAAAATGGCAATCGCCCGGCGCATAATCACCGTTCCACAATCCAGATTGTACGGCCCACGCGTTGACGCGTATTTGCAATTTTCCCGTATCAATTCGAACATCGGTGACCGTCCGGGTCGATTTGGGCACATCGGCACCTTGGAAGTAATTAAAGGTGATATCGTACATGCCATTGGCTTTTCTGGGGGTAATATCAACGGTAGTGGTAAAGGCTTGGGTCATATCGATACCGACAATATCCCTAGGATCCTGAGTCATCGATCCGTCCGCATTGAATCGAATCACATTATTTTTACCAAACGAGTTTTGACTTCCCCAAACTTCGAAGAGATCACCTTCAAAATAGGGCGTTCCTAGCGGCACAACTTCCTGAGCAAAGACGCCACCAGCTATAAAGGATGGATTTGGACGACCATCGAGGGGATTGCGCTGTTTGTACTCAATATGCAATCCGCCGGTACCAATATCATAGTGTACTTTTGAAACTGCCTGCTGAAAGGTGCATTCAGCATTGTCGCCTGCGTTTGAATAAGAGATACACTCAAGCGTCGGCCCTGGTCCCACGCTGGGATCAAAATCGGCTGGTCTAGGCACGCACCCGTTGGCCGTTTTGCACCGGTTTTGTGGCCAACCAATGTTGTTGTAGTCCCAGTCAACGACGCTGGCATCGCGTCGGTCCCGATCAAGTCCACCTGACTGGAATTCCTGCACATCCCGTCGGATTTGTTCCTGAAGAGCCCCTTGCTTAGATGATTTAACAGACGCCTGTGCAACATGGTGTTCGCCGCTTGTTTCCTTCACGGATTTGCCACTTACCCGATCAGCCCATGCTGCATTTCGGGGTGCCAGCGTTTTCAAGCCGGATGGATTTTTAGAAGGACCGGCAGTGGCTTTATCCGGTGTCGAATCTGCTGGTGAGCTATTTCGTTTGCGCGATTCCTTAGCTGTCAGGCCACGTTGAGGTGGCAGATGGTGAATTTCATTGAACCCTGCATTCGCGCCATTAGCGTGAGGCGCGGCTTTTGGACCCCGCATTTGGGTAATGGTTGGGCGCGGTGCACCGGCCAATGCCGAGGAGTCTGTGCTGTTTCCAGGTCCGCGTCCGGTTTTGGATGCCAAAGCGCCCGCTGCGATAATGGTTAATGTAGTGTTTGCCCGTTCCTGTGCCCGGGCCTGGCTACGGGATATGCGTGGTTGTGGAGGCCCGACCTATTTTTGTGTTGCAGTTGAATTTCCGTACGTGACGGGGATACCACCCATAGTTAAGTCTCCTCGACTTGTAATTAACGGATTAAACTGATGTAGGTAAGGTTACAGTAAATGCCGTAACGACGCCAGGTTTTGAGGTATAAGAAATTGTGCCGCCATGCGTCAAAATAATTTTTTGTGTATAGGCCAAGCCTAGCCCAACACTATTGGTTTTGGTGGTAAAAAACGGCAAAAAGACTTTGCTTTGGTCTTCTGCACGAATCCCTTTTCCATTGTCTTTAATTTCCACCAGAATTTGCCCCTCTTGAAGACGTGTAGTCATCTCAATTTCGCCCCCATAATCGGGGAATGCTTCAATGCTATTCATGACCAAGTTCAAAAACACCTGCACCATTT
>CANKTL010000032.1 GCA_947486405.1 bacterium | reverse complement strand
GAAACCCAAAATTAAATCCAAACAATCTAAAAAAAACGCCACAGATCCCTGACTTCCCTTTTTAAGATTCGGTATCCGCCTTTATCTTAAATACTCCACTAGCTTTTCAACCTATTCCCAATTTGGGGGTGTTTTTTGGTTTTGTCGGGCGATAAGACCTCAAATAAAGAGTGCAAATTGGGAAAAAAAGTTGTAGCGTAGGCGAGTTGTAATGAATCGTTTGTCTTCTCGGTACTGGATTTCGTTTCTGCTCTTTTTTTTAGTGGTGGCAGCGTTTGTATTTCCAGCCGTGACCTTACAAACCGATGATGCCAGTATGTATGCAGCGGCAATTCGCAATGCGGTGCTATTTCATGACTGGGTGTTGCCCACCCTTGATCCCTCCTCGGTAGCCGCGTTTTTAGACAAACCCCCCGTTGGCATCTGGTTGCTTTCGATCATTCCCGCCATTTTGGGCTTTTCTCAATTTAGTTTGCATCTGACCAATGTCCTTCTCTGGGGCCTTTCGGCTGCGGTGATGACCTGGGGTGTGTCTCGCTTTGCTAGTCGCAATTGGGCCCGGTGGTCCGGCTTGATTTTGATGACCAGTATTGCGGCCGTGGTCTACTCGCGCAGTCCTAAATTGGAAATCGCGATGATGCTATGCCTCATCCTGATTCATGGCGGCATTTTTGGTTGGATTAAACAGCGGAAACCCGTTTATTTATACGCCACATTTGCGGCCATCGCCGTTGGGTTTCTGATCAAAACGGGTTTTGCGGTGGTGTTGCCCGGCTTGACGGTATTGGGAATGGTCGCGGTATTTCCCGCGGCGCGAAACGCCATTGTTCCCACCTTAAAATCCCTCCATTTTTGGGTGGCAGTCGTGATGTGCAAGCTGATTGTGATTGTGCCCCTGGCAGTTCAATATTATGCCTATCCCCAAGTATTTCCCGCCTATTTAAATTCGATTTTGCTAACATCTAAATACAATCGGGCCTATCTGGGGTTGGGGCTGCACGGTAGTATTTTCTTGTTTTTGATCTTAGCCGCGTTGCCGTGGGTGCCATTTGCCATTTCGAGCATTGCGGGCCGCCTTAAACGCCCACCGAAACGCATATTTTCACTGCCGTTTACGCTAGATCGATTTGCCGTCGTCTGGCTATTTGCCAGTACCTCCTTTTTGGTTTTGGCCTATCAACAGGTCGATTTTCGTACTGCGGTGATGCTGCTTCCCCCAATTGCGGTTTTGGCAGCGAGAGGGGTGCAAAAACGAATTGATTGGCGATGGTTAATGCCTTGGCCGATACTGCTGGGTATCGCGGGTCTCATTTTTGTGCTGAATCCGGCTAATTTTCAGTTGGCGCGGGGTGTGGTTATGGCAATAACGGTCGGACTGATCGGCTTTTATGGGGGTTGGATGCTCAATCGCCCGTTAATAGCTGTTCGGTGCTTGATCGTGACCTTCGCACTCTTTTTCGCCTATGAGCCCCGTTTGGTTCCGCTTTTTTCAACCCATTATGCGGATGCTGACGTGATCGGGCGCTATCGCAGTCTGGGCTTTGAATTTATTGTCATGCGTCCGCAAGATCGGCCCTTAAAAATGAGAGCAGATTTGTGTTTTGAAGACGTGATTGTAGGACCGGCGGATCAGTATGTTCAAAGCGATCCCCCACCGCCCACTAAGCCTCAAATTCTAATCACGAATCCCGAAGCGGTCTCCCAATTGGATCCGCGGTGGCGCCCCATTTTGCAGGGTAGCGAATCAGTGATTTTAATTCGCTGAAGTCGAAAAAACTTTTTGCAACAAAATTTTTTTGGATCCGACAATATGGCAAGAGGATCTGGAGCCGCCAAGGATGGCGCCACGGACGGCAAATCTGGTGAGAGATCTTTTTTTCCGAGACCGTTGCGAAATACAGTAGGACAGGGTATTTCGCAATGGTTTTAAAACCCTCAAAAAATCGCCACATGACCAATTTTCGGCTGGCTTAACTACACCGCTGCGCCTGATGGCTCCGCTCCTTGGTAGTCTGCGCCAGTCGAGAAATCGGCCCTGTGACTATTTTTTGAGGGTTTTTGAACTTGGCAATAGTGTTTTCTTTGTATCCGATTGCACCTTTTTTATGCTCCCTTTATGATAGGTCTTTATGGCTACTCGACCACGGACTATGTCTCCTGAAAATCGCTTATCGCGGCAATCTCTGATTCACTTTGTGGGGATCGGGGGGTCTGGTATGAGTGCGATAGCGCGGATTTGTTTGGCGCAGGGGTACCGGGTGTCGGGGTCGGATATTAAGGAATCGGTGAATACGATTCGGCTTAAAGACCTGGGAGCCAAGATTTTTTATAAGCATACGGCGTCTAATGTTCGGGCGGTTGATCTTGTGGTGGTATCGGGCGCGATTGATGCCGACAACGACGAGATTACAGGTGCGCAGCAAAATGGGATTCCGGTTTGGCGACGGGCTGAGATGTTGGCCGAGCTGATGGCCGGATTTACCCACAAAATTTCGGTTGCAGGTACGCACGGCAAAACCTCGACAACCTCAATGGTCACCGCCATTTTAGATGCGGCCCAAGAACACCCTACCTATTTAATTGGTGCGGATATGAACGATTTTGGCGGCAACGCCGCTTTGGGCAGCGGTCCGTATTTTGTTGCGGAATCCGATGAAAGCGATGGTTCCTTTTTAGATTTGGTTCCGAATGTGGGCATTATTACCAACATTGAAGCTGAGCACATGAACTATTTTGGCGACTTGGATAATTTATTAGATCATTTTCAACGCTTCGCCGAAGGCATTTTTGAACGTGATGGCTATGTGGTTGTGAATATGGATGACGGCTATTTGTCTCAAATGGCGCGGCAGTGGGACAGCTCGAAATGGGTGGGGTTTGGCCTGCGGAATCCGGCGGAGTTGGGGGCTGAAAATATTCAGTTTCATAAAACCGGGGTGAGTTTTGATTTGCTGGTGAATGGTGAAGTTAAACAAAATATAAAGTTAAAAGTATATGGTCAGCACAATGTGTATAACGCCTTGGCAGCAGCAGGTGTGGGATTGCGAGAAGGGCTGGATTTAAAAACCATCGCCGAAGGGTTGGAAAAATTTTCGGGTACGCGACGGCGCTTTCAATTGATTGGCCAAGTGCAGGACATTACGGTAATGGACGATTATGGCCATCATCCCACGGAGATTAAGGCAACCTTAAGTGGGGCCCGAAATTCGATGAATTGCCGCATTGTCTGCGTGTTCCAGCCGCATCGGTATACCCGAACGCAGTATTTTATGGATGATTTTGCGGGGGCCTTTGAGTCGGCGGACGTGGTGGTGATTACGCCGATTTATGCGGCCAACGAGCCCGCGATTCCGGGGGTGACCAGTGAAAAATTGGGTAAGCTGGTGCAGGCACAGCATTCGGGCAAGGTCATTTCATGTCGCCAAAAATCACAGGTTTATACGCATTTATTGGCCGAAATTAAGCCTGGCGATTTGGTGATTACAATGGGCGCGGGTGATATTCACACGGTGGCTAAAGAACTGGTGGCCCGCCTTAAAATAGAAGCGGGAGAGTCCCGCCATTAAAACCCGCTCGGAAGTGCCGCTTTCCCAGCTGTCGACATTTCAAAATGAGGGTGCCGTTTCAGAGGTTATTGTATTGGACACAATCGCTGATGCGCAGGCGTTTTCGAAAGCAAATTCAGCCCCTTATTTCGTGCTGGGAAAAGGGTCCAATACGGTTATTAACCCGGATAGTCCGATTCAAACCTACGTCCAAATTTCACCTGACTTACTGCCCCTTTCGCACAGCGGTACCATTTTGACCGCGAGTGCCGGGACCCGCGTCAATCAGCTTACTAAATATTGTGTGCAACATGGTCTAGCCGGATTTGAATTTGCAGCGGGTGTTCCTGCTTCGTTAGGTGGCATGGTCACCATGAACTTCGGTTGCTGGGGCCGCGAACTCTGCGATTTTTTGATTTCGATCCAGGTGGTCGATCACGCCGGGGATGTCCATACCATTCCCTTGGCCGACTTAGAAATGACCTATCGCAGCAGCCGCGTGATGCGCGAACGTTGGATCGTGTTATCTGCGACAGTGCAACTTTCGGCGTCTACCCCCGCCGATGTTCACGCCAAAACCGACGATGCCATCCAGACCCGCTTGGCCAAACAGCCCCTGCGCGGACGGACCTTCGGATCCACGTTCAAAAATCCCCCGAATGAGTTTGCCGCACGTTTAATTGAAAGTGCGGGCCTCAAGGGATTTGAGAAAAATGGCGTTCAAATTTCTGATAAGCACGCCAATTTTTTGATCAATACGGGTGGTGCAACTTTTCAGGCCCTTCAGGACATGTTAGCGTTGATCGAAGAAACGGTGGCCAAGCAGCATGGGGTGCGCTTAGAGCGCGAAGTTAGGTTAGTACAATGACGGAATTGATTGGTGTAATTTGTGGCGGATGGTCGTCGGAGCGGGAAGTATCGCTTCGGTCGGGCAAAAATATATTTGATAGCCTCAAACGCTTGGGCAAAAACGTTGTTATTATTGACCCCAAAGTGGCGGATTTATCCGACTACAAACCCCTCACCAAAGCCTTTATCGCGCTGCATGGCGAATATGGCGAAGATGGCCGTATCCAAGGCTTTTTAGATATTTTAGGTATTCCGTACCCCGGTTCAGGGGTGGCGGCATCGGCCATTGGCATGAACAAAGTGAGCACCAAAGAACGCTTGTTGTCCCTCGGACTCCCCACGCCTGGGTATGCCCGCGTTGCCTCCCATGAGGCGCTTTTAAAACTGGCATTCCCATATCCTTATTTTATTAAGCCCATTTCGGGGGGATCGAGTGTAGGGGCGGCGATTGTGAGATCGGATTCAGACCGAGCGGCCATCGATCCAAATTGGTTTAAGGAAAACGGCCCTTATTTGGTCGAGGCCTATATTACAGGAACTGAAATTACTTCGAGCATTATTGAAGATAAAGGGGAGTTGATTGTCCTCCCCATTTTAGAATTGCGGCCCAAAAACGAATTTTATGATTATGATGCGAAATATACGCCTGGAAAGACTGACTTTATTTTGCCGGCCGAGCTGTCTTCCGAGGTGGAAAATCAAGTAAAAATACTGACCAAAGCGGCATTTGAAGGTGTGGGGTGTCGCGGGTTTGCGCGGGTGGATTTCTTGGTTTCGGCACAGGGCCCCACCATATTAGAAGTGAACACGGTGCCCGGCTTTACCGATACCTCTGACCTTCCCGCGCAGGCCAAGGAATATGGGCTTTCATTTGATGCTCTAATGCAGCTGTTTCTCGACAACATACCGTCCGTCCGATGAAAAAATACGGATGGTGGGGACTATTGGTGATTGCCAGTGCTGCGTTGGGCGTTTTTCTCCTGTGCCGGCCGCCCTTTGTGGTGACGCATTCACGCGTGGTAGGGGCCTATTATTTGCCGCAGCGGGACGTTGAAAATATGTTGGGCAGACTGACCGGGCGCCCGATCTGGATTGCATGGCTCAAGTGCCAGGTGCGCAAACGCAGTATTTTCAAACACCCCCAAGTTGAAGATGTGGATGTGCGCGTTCAATTTCCCGATCACATCGCCGTAGAAGTAAAGGAATATAAGCCCTGGATTTCGTTTTTGGCAGGTGGCACGCATTATATGGTGGCGGAAAATGGCTGTATCTTAAATCGCCATGACCTTCAGGTGCGTATGTCAGATGTGGGGGATACCTTAATCATTCGAGGGGTGCCTGTCAGCCGATTTGCTCAGGATAGTTTGGATCCGTATTTGCTGGCCGATGTAAAATTTATCGTAGAAAGTATCCGGCAAGTTATACCTACCGATCGATTTCAAATTGAGTTTCTCGATGATAATCACTATATTCTGTATAAGGATGATACGTTACCCATTAAGTTAGGACGTTTAGAGGAAATGAATCGAAAAATGAAAAATCTACGCCGATTCCTGGCAAGCGATGCGGCTTCGGACCCCACGAAAATCGAGTACATTGATTTGTCGATGCCGGATCGCGTCGTCGTTCGTGAGCACCTATGACCTCCAAAGTGATCCATGTGATGGGTTTGGACGTGGGTTCGTCGCGGGTGTGTGCCGTGATTGCGGATGTAAACGCGCATGGCAAAGTGGCCGTGCGGGGAATCGGAACCAGCATTACGTCAGGTATTCAGTCCGGTTGGATTGTGGATGAAGGCGAGTTATCCAAGTCGGTGGATCGGGCCATTAGCCGTGCGGTGGCGCAGGCCGGTATAAAACCGCTGCATGTGTTGACCAATATTCCCTCTGCCGGGGTGCGATTTTTACACAGTGCGGGCTTTGTGGTGGCCAAAGAAGAGTCCGGGCAAATCACGGCCGAAGATCGGGCCTCTGCTATTCAACTGTCTAAAAATATTGTGAAAGATATTCAAGAGCGCATCATGCATGTGATTCCGATTTCCTATAAGGTGGAAGGCCGCCCGATTGAATACCCCATCGGGGCGTATGGCCGAAATCTGGAGGTGGGTGTATCGGTGATTTTGGGTAACCAAGCCACGATTCGCGTGCTGACCCAGATCCTAAATCGCCTAGGGTTCCAAGTGAATGGCCTTATGGCCGATGTCATTGCCTCGAGCCAAGTCATGCTCTCTCTACACGAGCAACGCCGCGGCGTGATTCTTATCGACATCGGTGGCCGATTTACCAAAATTGCGGTGATTCAAAATCAAAGCCTGATCAAAGGTGCCATTATCCCCTTGGGTGGCGAAACCGTGACCTCTGATATTAGCCAATGTCTGAATGTTACCCTGCCCGAAGCTGAGCGGCTCAAACTGATTTACAGCGATGTGAATATTGGCCGGGTCAGCCCCTTGGAAAGTATCGAAGTCACGACCAAAGACAAGGGCCGAAAGCGCATTAAGGCGCAGTTGCTGTCCCAAATTGTTGAAGCGCGCATTTCCGAAATTTTCGACCTCATTTACAAGAAAAATCTCATCGATGATGCCAACGATTTTCCCATTGTTCTGGGCGGTGGCGGGGGCCAATTGAACGGGCTCCCCCAATACATCGAAACCCGTTTTGCCCGTAAAGTTCGGGTGGGTCTTCCCGATGACATGAGCCGGATTCTGGAAAATCCGAATTACGCCTCGGCCTACGGCGCCATCCTCCAAGGCATTCAAACCCAGGCCATTCCCTACAACAAATTACCCAAAGAAAATGTGGTGATTAAGTGGTTGAACACCGCAACGGCGATTTTTAATAAATCTAAGGTTTAAATTTTTCCAAAATGTGGGAAAATAGCAAAGTGGGAAAGTTAATAAGTGGGAGATATCTCTATGGCAACAACGATTAGACCGGATTCTAAAGGACGCATTACCTTGGGGAAGCTGGCATTGGGCGTTAGCGGATTTTTGATGGAAGTGGATAGTCAAAATCGCATTATTTTGGAGCCGCTAGTTGAAATTCCTGCCCGAGAAAAATGGGTGTATGAAAACCCAAAAGCAGTTCAATCTCTTACTAAAGGAATTGCTCAGGCGCAAAAAGGCAACTTGAAAAAGCGAGGCCGTTTTGCCGAGTATGCCAGTGATTGATGTTTTTTGAACTTTTGTTCGCCGATGAAGCTGATCACCAATTGGATCAGCTTGAAAAAGATCAAAGCAAGGCAAAGCAATTGAGATCAGTTAGAAAAACGTTGGGATTAATGGAAGTCAATTTGAGGCATCCCTCATTAAATACGCATAAATACAAATCAATCGAAGGTCCCAATGGTCTGCCGGTATTCGAGTCTTACGCAGAAAATAAAACGCCGGGTTCTTATCGGGTGTTTTGGTGTTATGGGCCTAAGAAAAATCAGTTAACGATTTTGTCAATTTTACCCCATCCCTAATGCTTCACTTTTAATCCGGTTCAGGATATGATTTTTTTGGCGGCTATTTCGACTTTATTGACAGCCTCTATGGTATAATCGAACAAATCTTTAGACCTGAAAATAAAGGAGTATATCTTGCAAGACGATCAACTTCGGCAGTTTGCCAACATTAAAGTAATGGGAATCGGCGGCGGCGGTAGTAATGCGGTTAATCGAATGATTGCGGCAGGCGTGCAAGGCGTTGAGTTTTGGGTGGTTAATACCGATCATCAGGCACTGGATGTGAGCCTGGCTGATCACAAGCTCCAAATCGGAACCAAGATCACCAAAGGACTGGGTGGTGGCGCGATTCCGGCTGTGGGTGAACAATCCGCTAAAGAAAGCTTAGAAGATATTGAAATGGCACTGGAAGGTGCTGACATGGTCTTTATTACTGCCGGTATGGGTGGTGGTACTGGCACGGGTGCGGCCCCTGTGGTGGCGCGAGTGGCCAAAGAAATGGGTGCGCTTACTATTGGTGTTGTCACTAAGCCATTCCGCTTTGAAGGACCCGTTCGCAGTCGCCAAGCTGAAGATGGTGTGGCGCGACTTAAAGAAGAAGTCGATGCGCTGATCGTTATCCCCAACGATAAATTATTACAAGTTATTGCGCGTATGACCTCAATGGTTGAGGCGTTTAAAATTGCTGACGATGTGTTGCGCCAAGGTGTGCAAGGAATCGCGGATTTGATTACCGTTGCCGGCTTAATTAATTTGGACTTTGCCGACGTTAAAACGATTATGAAAGAATCCGGCTCAGCGATGATGGGTATTGGCCGTGCGTCCGGTGAAAACAGAGCAGTTGAAGCGGCACAGCAGGCGATTTCGTCGCCATTGCTCGAAGAAACCATTAACGGCGCGACCGGCGTTATTTTAAATGTGACCGGTGGATCTAACCTCAGTCTTCATGAAGTTCATGATGCGGCCGATGTTATTTATCAAACGGTAGACCCTGACGCTAATATTTTGTTTGGCTCCGTTATCGACGACAAAATGGGCGATGAAATTATGATTACCGTTATTGCCACGGGTTTCCGTCGGGATGCATCAGCCCGCCGTGAGGCCAATGTGTACTCCCACAGTCAGCCCGTGACACCGGTACGCCAACCGGCGCCTTCATCACCATCGCCGTTTTCGGCCCCTGAATATACATCGACAGAACCGTCTGTGGCTCACTCTGTAGTGACTGACACCCCATCCTCGTCTGTTGAAACAGAGCTGTTTCAGTCTGGGGCCGATGCCAATTTTGAGACTGAATCAGATGGTATTGAATTGCCCTCTCGCGAAGAATTATTTAGCCGGCAAAATCCGTCTCAGGATGCGCTGTTAGATGGTCTAAAACAACAGGTTGAAGAAGAAGTGGATTTTCGGGACGAGCCCAACTTGGACGTTCCGGCCTTTTTGCGGCGGCTTGGATAACCATCGGCAACTGCGTCCGATTACGGCCCGAGACGGGTGTCGGATCTGGATCGGTGGTCGCGAGTACATTGATTTTTCCTCCAACGATTATTTGGGGCTGTCCCGCGCGCTAGCTGATTCTGAGAGTGAGTTGCCGCAGGGCCTTCCATCCGGGGCAACGGGGTCGCGACTACTGGCGGGCGACTATCAGTGGACCCATGACCTCGAGACCGAACTGGCCGCTGATTTTGGCTATGACCGAGCGTTAATTTTTAATTCGGGGTATCAGTTATCGGTGGGATTACTGCCAACGTTAGTCGGCCCCTCCGATATCGTATTTGCCGATCGGCATATTCACGCGAGTTGGATCGATGGGTGTTGCTTGTCGGGGGCACGCCTGGTCCGCTTTGCCCATAATGATACGGTGCATTTAAAGCAGCGATTGCAGGCCCTGCGTGCGACTGGGAAAACAGCGCTGATCGTCGTAGAGTCGCTATACAGCATGGACGGGGATTCGCCGGATTTTATGACCTTGTTGGATCTTAAAGCCCAATTTGACTGTCGATTGATTGTGGATGAAGCGCATGCCATTGGTGTGATGGGTAGCCAAGGATTGGGAATGCTCGGGGGTACGCCTTTAGCGGCATCGGTGGATTTTATTACCGCAACGTTTGGCAAGGCGCTGGCCAGTTTTGGGGCTTTTGTATGTTGTGCTGAGGCAGATTATCAAACGCTAATTCAGAACTGTCGCTCGTTTATTTTTTCCACGGCTTTGCCGCCGTCCCTTATTTTTCAAAATCATCGGGCCTATCGTCGGATGAAAGCAGCGGATTTGGAGCGGGTACAGCTGGCGCGCTTGGCTCACTCACTGCGGGCGGCCCTGGCGACCACGGCCTATGCTGTAATGCCGGGTACGGCGCCGATTATTCCGGTTGTGATCGGAGAAACCGAGGCTACTGTGGCCATTGCGGCAGCCTTGCGGGAACAGGGACTATGGTGTCTGCCCATCACGCATCCAACGGTGCCGCAGCAGCAGGCGCGGTTACGACTGTCAATTACGGCAGCTCATAGTGAAGCGAATTGTCACACATTGGTTGCCGCCCTATCTCAACTTAGCTAAATTAGGGTGATGACGATTCGGGCGATTTGGGTAACAGGCTGGGCAATGCCACGGGGGTTTTATGAGGGCAACGGGCGCATCGTGATTTCGGTGGCGACCCCGCCGGTCGTGGCTACCGAGTTGAATCAAATCGCGGCCCAATTTCCACAGGATGATTTATATTTATTTGGCCATTCCTTAGGGGGATTTATACTGGCTAAGGCAGTGGCTCAGCTGACCTTTACCCCTAAAAAACTCGTGTTTGTGGGGATTCGCCATTCCTATCCTCCGGCTGGAATTCGGGGAATGTTGCGGGTGCTGTTTAAAAGTCCCAAAACCCTTATTGATGGATTTTTTTCGGCGGCGGCACCGGGCACGCCTTTTGTTAACCAGCACATAGAGGCGATTCAATCTGAATGGCCGCCGGGGCGACTGCAGTGGGGATTATCTGAATTGAATGAATTTATGACGCCGACGCAGGCCGCCATTTATGTTCATGGCGACAAAGACGAAATCGCACCAATAGCAGAGGTGCAGGCGCTCTCCGAAAAGACGGGCATGCCGTTGATTGTGATTTCAGACGGCGGGCATCTTTTGGATTTGGATCAGGTTGAAGCGCAGGTGGGCCATGGTGCGGGTTGACGGGTATCGGCGCTTGGCTCGTCGATATAACGAGTGGGCCAAAACGCAAGCGGCGGTGGCAGAGCGATTGATGCAGGTATTGGCCCCGCGACTTAGCGAGGCGCCGGGCTCGGTTTTAGAATTGGGCTGTGGAACTGGGCAATTCACGGCGTTGCTGGCGCGGGTGAAGCCATGGCGATCGTATCGGGCGATTGATCGGTCGGCGGCGATGATCTCGGTTGCTGAGGCCGCTTTGTCGCCACTGGTGCAGTTTCATGCCGACGATATCACGACGTTTGATCCCGCTGGCGATTGGAATTGGGTGGTTTCCAATGAAACCCTTCACTGGATGCCTGACCCATTTGCAGCGATTGAGCGCATCAGAGCCCTGATGCCGTCTCGGCCCAGTTGGGCGATGTCAGTATCGGTGGCGGGAACCTATGTCGAATTAAAAGAGGCATTTTCAAGCCTGGGATTAACGCCTCAACTGCCCGCCACGGCGTTTTTGCCAGCCGATAGCTGGGATGCAGAGTTGCGACGCCGTTTTTCATCGGTG
>CANKTL010000031.1 GCA_947486405.1 bacterium | reverse complement strand
GCGTAACCTGGGTTTAGCGGCTGCGACCGAACTAATTTTACTGCTGTTACTGGCAGGATTTACGGTCGTCCGGTCGGCTGAAACTATTCGGATTCCCACGATTCAGGTAATTTCGATTACACAAGCGGGAGCCAAGCTAAAGCCCACCACGGCATCCGAGCCCGCACCGACCAAAACGACACAATCCGTGAAGCCGTCGACCAAGCCCGGTGTCACGCAATCTACAACACGTGCTGGCGCTGCTGGCACTCAAACCGGGGCTGCCCCCGCTTCGTATCCGGGAGATCGGGCGAATCCCTCGCCTCAGTCAGTGGTGGCCGTGATTTATCCGAAAGAAGCCCAAAACGAAGAATGGGAAGGCGTTGTCATAGTTGAAGCCTCGATCGATAAAAACGGGCGTCCCACTGCCACCCGAATTACTCAGTCGTCGGGACACCCGGTGCTAGACAATTCTTTTGCCACTTCAGTGATGAAAATGACGTTTAAGCCGAAACGGGAAAAAGGCGTGGATGTGGCCGGAAAAGTCACATTGCGGCACCACTTTCAGTTAGACGAATAAGTCCAATTTACTCCCCTAAGCCCACCCGGATGACACAGTGTATTTCATGCACCGCATCTGATTGCTTTAACGAGTCCAATGCCGCCATCATATTTTTTTCAACCGCGAGATGGGTCACTATAATAAGTTCAGCAGCAGTTGCATTTACCTCTGACTGCAGCACCCGCAAAATGCTCACTTGATGGCGGCCAAAAATCGCTGCAATTTTTTCAAGTACGCCGACGGTATCAGCCACTTTCATGCGAATATAAAACTGCGTGGTGGTTTCGGATTGAGGAATTACGACCAAGTCGTTCTCAATCGCCGGGGTTTTTCGGGCTTTTCCGCTGGCAATGGTCACAATATCAGACACCACCGCAGACGCCGTGGGCATTCGTCCAGCACCGCGACCGTACATCATTTGTTCGCCGGCAGCATCGCCCACCAAATACACAGCATTGTTCTCATTATTAACGGACGCAAGCGGATGCGACTTGGGAATCATCGTCGGGTGTAATTTAAACGACACGCTAGTTTCACCCACGCGTCGGCCAATTGCCAACAATTTGATGCGATAGCCAAATTCATTGGCCACCTGAATATCCCGTAAGCTGATACCAACAATGCCTTCGTAAGCCAAATCGGCCTCGGCGAGCCGAACACCAAAGGCATCCGACGCCAAGATAATCAACTTATGTGCGGCATCGTTGCCATTCAAATCAAGGGTGGGGTCGGCCTCGGCAAATCCCAGTTGCTGAGCCTCGGCCAACACGTCATCGAAGCTGCGTTGCGTGGATTCGATTTGGGTCAAAATATAGTTCGTGGTGCCATTTAGAATAGCGTCTAATCCGGTGATCGTATTTGCGATTAGACCTGTTTTAAAGGCGTTAATAATCGGCACACCCCCGGCAACCGCCGCTTCATAGTATAAAAATCCGGTTGAAGCCGCCTCGGCAGCACTCAGTTCGGTTTTGAACTTCGAAATCACCATTTTATTGGCGGTAACCACCGATTTTCCGCTTTTGAGTGCCGTTTCGATCAGGGTTTTGGCGGGCTCTAGCCCTCCCATCAATTCGACCACAATATCAATCTCAGGATCGGCCACAATTTGGGCTGGATCCGCCACAATTTCATAGCCATTGAGGTCTATATCCCGCGATTTTTCGGGATCCCGAACGCAAACAGATTTAATGACAATTTCTTGCCCAATTTGACGCGACAAGCGCTCAGCCTGGCGTTGCAAGATTTGCACCACGCCCTGCCCCACGGTTCCAAGGCCAATTAATCCCAATTTGATGCTCATAATACCCCCTAGACTACCAAAATCCAGCTCTATCAGTCGAGGGTGAAATGGCCGCAACCCTGCGAAAAAACAAACCGATCGAGTTTAAAATGGATGTTTTCGAGGAATATCTATTCTTAAACTCACGTGAAACTTGGAGAATAGTAATGTACGTATCGACCGGACAGATTGGAAACAATCCTCTTTATTGCAGCTTACGCTCAAAAATTAGGCCAAAAGCAAACCAACCAAAAACCAATCAAAGAACATCAGCAATTAGCTGAGGCCGCCATTCAATTGTTGGAAGGGCTACCCGTTATCCAAATCCTAAGGAATTTTCCACGCTTATTCCCAGATGACCCGATGAATTACAAAGGAAACTCCCAATCGTTCGCTCAGCGATTAATCGCTCTATTAAACAGCTTTTCCATCTCTCGATTGGGCTTGGGCCCTGGACGCGAATTTAGGGATATACGTCGCGAGTTGGTTTCAAAATTACACGATCATATGAACTCCGCACCTGATTCCCCGAAACCCGCGCCACCCGCTCACCCCCCTGTGTTGACGCTTTTGGACGCCATCGACCTGCCTGGCGCAACCTCAACCGAACCAGAGCCTGAACAACCCAAGATGGGGTCATTGAGGGGCGTTCAAACCACATTCATATTAGGTGGGCGCGAAAAATCCTTTATGGGTGGCCAGAAATTTGCCTCCCCGGATGGGTCAGAAGTAATCGTTCACTCAATTAAAAATAAGCGGTCCTTGGGACGAGGCGCATTCGGAAATGTTCGGTTGGCTGGCATGCTGGTTACGGGTAATAAAATGGACGAATTTAGGTCTCATGAAAATGCACAATCCGTTACATTGACTAACGGCGCTCCTGCCATTTACATCTCGCCCATTGCTACCAAAAAGGTCGAGCTTCAGCGAATAAAGGCAGACCCGCGAGACTATAAAATCGTCCGGCACAATGGAAAAAAGGTTGCCGTATTCGATGGTCCCGTTGCACCAACTGGCCGCAACACCAAGGCGGCAGACGTTGAGCATGAAAGTAGTTTTCTAGCGCACCCGGGCCTATCCGGGTGGGTACCCAGACTCTTTCATTTCAGCAAACCCTATACAGGAATTTTGCATCTATCGGTTCCCAAACCCGATTCTAATCCTGATGTATACCCGGCCTACAAGAGTGACGGGACAACACTCATTCCCATCACTGGCGAAAAAGCCCACGTCGCCCAAACATATCTAGTCGGCCTAGATCTGGTTGATTGGGTGGTGCAATCACGCGATAAATCCCCTGAAAAAAAAATAAGAATCACCTTGCAAATTTTGGCCATTGTTCTCAAGTTACAGCAGTTGAAAGTGGCGCACAAAGACATCAAATTGGAGAATTTCTTTCTGACAAAAGAGGGTCACTTGAAGATCGTCGACTTCGGACTTTCCGCTCATTTTCACGAGCGTGGGCGACTTACAAAAAATGTGGGGACTGCGGCTTACAAAGCACCGGAAGTACTGCGGTATGGTGCCGATCAGAGTAAATCGGACCTTTATTCGGCGGCGGCAACAGCCTGGGGGCTATGGACCGAAGATGAAATTGAAAATCTGAATCCAAGAACTATGAAGCAAGATCTAGTTCGATCCAGATGCCCCGAAATACTCCGCGCAATTATTTTGCAATGTATCAAACCGAATCCAGGCTCTCGGCCCAGTCCCGAGGATATCTTAGAGGCCCTGTCCGAGGACGAGGCGCTATGGGACACCTTCTTGGAAGTGGTAAACGAGCAAGATCCGGAGTGGTTCGCTAGTTTGGTTGTAAACGGACACGATAACGACCGGGAGGAAAGTTTTCTGTAACCATCTTATTCAAACGTCCGCGGTTTTCGCTCCCCAGCATATTGCGAAATCACACCTTCTTCTTCCAGCTGCTCCATAATGCGGGCTGCGCGGTTATAGCCAATGCGCAATTTGCGTTGTAGATAAGAGGTCGACGCATACCGTGTCGCCATTACAATCGATTTCGCATCTTCATACAGCTCATCGTCCGCATCATCACGGTCTTTGCGTTTTTCATCGTCACCGGACATCGGTTGAATTTGCACCAATTCCTCCAAATATTCGGGTTTGGCTTGGGCCTTCAGAAACTCAACAACACCCTTAATTTCCTTTTCACTCACGTACACCCCTTGCAAGCGCTTGGGTTTAAACGAGCCCACCGGCGAGTACAACATATCGCCTTTGCCCAAGAGTTTTTCAGCCCCGCCCATATCCAAAATGGTTCGGGAGTCGATTTGCGATTGCAGATAAAACGAAATTCGCGAGGGCACGTTGGCCTTAATTAATCCCGTCACAACATTCACACTGGGCCGTTGCGTTGCGATTACCAAATGAATCCCCGTGGCCCGCGACATCTGCGCCAACCGGCAAATGGTATTTTCCACTTCTTGAGAGGCCACCATCATCAAATCGGCCAACTCATCAATAATGACCACAATGTAGGGCAGTTTTTTGGGGATAAAAAATTCTGGGGCTTCCCGTCCATCGGGGAACAGGAATTGATCAAGGCGTTTTTTGGCCTCGCCCTCGTTGGTTTTTTTCAGCTCTTCTATTTCTTTAATCCGGTCGTTATAGCCGGTAATGTCTTTGACGCCGATTTTCGAGAAGTCTTCGTAGCGTCGTTCCATTTCTTGTAGGGCCCATTGTTTGAGTGTGGCGGCAGCTTTATGCGGGTCGGTAACAACAGGCGCCAATAAATGGGGAATGCCCTCGTACAAACTCAATTCCACTTTTTTGGGGTCAATCATCACAAATTTGACCTCATCCGGCGTCGCACGCAGCAGAATCGACATAATAATCGCATTCACCAACACGCTTTTTCCGGAGCCGGTCGCCCCTGCCACCAATACGTGCGGCATTTTGGCCAAGTCCATCGTGACCGCTTCGCCGGTGATGGTGAGTCCCACAGCTGAAAGTAATTTCGCTGGGTTGGTGTAAAAATCGGTGCGGTCGATGATCGTGCGTAAGGTCACCATGTCGGTGGTAAGGTTGGGAACTTCGATGCCCACCAGTGCCTTGCCAGGGATTGGCGCTTCGATCCGCACGGACGGCGCGGCCAGTTTCAGGGCAATGTCTTGCGACAGCGACGTGATTTTCGCGATTTTGACGCCGTCACCCGGCTTTAACTCATACCGCGTCACCGATGGTCCCGGTGTGATATTCACGACCTTGGCTTCAACGTTAAAGCTGTCCAAAGCCGCTTCCAGCAACCGGGAGGTTTCACGGTGTTTTTGCGCCAACTCTTTGGCATCGGTGGTGCGAGCGGCTGCCGTAGCCAACAACGTAATAGGCGGAAACTGATAATCCGAGTTGTCTTTAGCCGGCATCGACATCGTCGCGCTGGGTCGTTTGGGCTCTTTTTTAGGCACACTCTCAGGTTCCTCATTAACCGGAGGCGGCGCATCGTCCATCCAAAAATCGTCCTCATCCACAATCGGGGTGCCGCGACGTCCACGGGGTGAAGGCGCTACATCCTCAATCGGGGGAACCGGCTCTTTCCGATAGGATCGCGGCGGCTCAGGTTCTTCCTCGGGCAATGGCCGGATCCGTTCGATCCACGCCTGCATCGCCAAAACACCCCGCCAAATCAACTTTGCCGCGCGAATCAGCGAAAAATTAAACACCATAATGAAACTAATCGTTAAAATGCCAAAGAGCACAATTAAGCTGCCATACATCCCCAGCGTATGCATCATGGCGTACTCACCCATACGGCCCATCCAGCCCCCACCCGTAATCGGAATGGGCCACTCCCACTTTGAGGTAATGCCATTGGTTTTCATCTCCACCAAAATGGCCACCGACCAAAAACTCAGCACCAATGCGGGAAATATAACCCGACGTCGAAAGCGATCCACATTCACCAAATGAGAAAATCCGTATAACGCTACAAAAATCGGCAAAAAGCCCAGTGCCCGCCCCGTTACATACTGGCCCGAAATCTCAACCAAATAGTACCCAATGGGCCCCGCTTGTTCGGTAAAAAAGTGTCCAATAAAAATTAGCGAAGCCACTACCAGATATAAGATGCACCAAATCTCCCGCAGATGCAGGGGCTTTTCAGCAGAGTCATGATCAGATTTTCGTGAACGACGGGTATCTTTTGCCATCTTTACATGATGCTCCTATAAGAACGTGGCGGTCGAGGTATACAGTGAAATCGCAGTTTGAATCGGCACGTTTTCCCCGGAAAATACCGAGCTATATTGAAGTCCCCATTGCCAATCACCCTGCGTCTGCGACACCCCAAAAACGAGCCGATCTTGAATTTGCCGAGTCGAAAAATAGTCATTTTTATCCCGAAAAATCGTGGTGGGCGTCACAGAATCCCCCTCTAAATCCAACCAATAATCAAACATGCCATAAACGCGCCATGTTTCTGCGACTATCTGCCCCGCATAATATTTCAAATGAAAGGCGTTCGGTGCCAGTCCCAAGCGCCAATA
Source organism: bacterium (assembly GCA_947486405.1). GTDB lineage: Bacteria > Margulisbacteria > Marinamargulisbacteria > CANKTL01 > CANKTL01 > CANKTL01. Next base: position 5,389 of record CANKTL010000031.1, on the reverse strand, counting down.
ATGCCCAAAATCCAAACTGGTGGAAAACCCGTCCTTGCCCTGATGCGCAACCAAAATATTGGCAAAGACTTCAAAATCCCGCATGCCCTCAAACGAAAAACTATTTCGCAAATAGGATCCCGGGATGCCAATGCCAAATTCCGTCGCCCCCACCGCTTGGCCCTGAAAAAACTGGTGCTTCCGCGAAATTCGGGTGTCCCCCAAATAAGTCTGGCTGGGCCGTGTTATCCCCCCATACATAAACTCACTGCGAGATCCCAATCGGGTGGTCCAACTCACTTCCTCTTGTGGTCCACTACCAAATGCCCCTTCATAGCGAAGACCCCAAATTGAAATCGGTGCGCCGGTAAATCCCGGTAAATCCGCCAATGCCACCCGTGGTCGTTCAACATAAAATCCGCTGATTTGTGCCGAAGTCAGTGCCAACGATGTCTGTAACTGGCCTTCCGGCTGAATCCAGGCTGCCGAAAAAACGGGGGCGGGCATCATGCCAATGAATGCCGTTACCAATACGCTTGTCGTGAACCTTTTCATCGCGGCGGTAACCCGTAAATCTGGCGAATCGTTGCCACAATCGCATCAATATCATCATCGGAAGGGGCTTGGCCCGATACCCGATCCGGTGCTTCGATGCACAACCGCACTTGGCTGGCGAGCATGCGCTCACGCTGCTTTAAAATCTTACGCGAAAATTGCCGCGGGGCCCCAGGGGCATGGCACGAAAAACAGGCCATCCCGCCGCCATCGAATGCCTGGGTCGAATAAAACCATTTGGCAGTAACCGCCGGCGTTTCCATTGGTCGAGGCGGCAAAATAGCCATGGGCTCAACCCCAAAAACCGGGCCTGAAATTCCCAAAATCCCCATAATATATAGAAGTACTAAACGATGCATAGTTATATGAAAACTATATCGTATGCAGGTAGCTCACTCAATTGCCAAACTACCTATCTTGTTAGAGGTTTTGATATAGTAGTATTATTTGCGACTAATATAAGCACTAGCTTACATCCCTTTAGGAGGCTTTCAATTTGAAAACATTATTTCGCGCATCGGTACTTGGGTTATTGGTCAGTGCCACCCTCATCGGGCTCTCCGCTTGTAACCGTTTGAACAGTGTACCAGGCGACATTGGAACCTCTTCTCAAGACACCACTTTGTATTTCGAAGTCACCACCAGTTCCAATTATGTAGAGCCGGGCAGCACAATTACGCTAAATGTGATCGCATACCAACGCAAAAACAGTGAAGCCCAACTCACCCGCTTGCCGGAATCGTCCATTGAATCAGCCGATATTAGCTGGTCAGCCGACGATGGCCAATTTATGCCGAATAAGGGCTATCAAGTGAGTTTCACCGCCCCTTCAACCTCTGGAAACGTGTCTGTATATGCCGGATTGAATAAAGGCAATAAATATACCGAGTTGGGTGAGTTGGAATTGCCAGGTCGTGTGACTATTAATGTCGTGAGTACATTGGCACCGGCGGCACCGCGGGGGTTGATTGCAGTCGCTACCGATAACGCGATCAGTTTGACCTGGACTCCGAACACCGAACGCTACCTCGGTGGCTATTATGTGTATTACGGCGTAAATAGCGGCGCTGATGGTGCTGTTTTACTTCCTAATCGCGTGACCGTAAACGCAACCGCCAACTCGGTTACCATCAATAACCTTGAGAACAATACCAATTACAACTTTGCGGTTCGGGCATTTAGCAACGGTAGCATTGTTCGAGAAAGTATCCGCTCAAACGTGGTCTTAAAATCACCCCTGGATTCAACTGCACCTGACCAGCCGATATCATTCCAAGCCACTCAAATTGGCACCCAAAATAAAGTAATGCTGAGCTGGAGAAATCCCAGCAACGTCGATTTTCGAGGCGTACGCATTATTAGAACCTCGGGTGACTTAGATCCGATTTCCCCCACCGACAGAGACGCCGTATTGGTATATGAGGGCGTCAACGCACAATTTGCAGATGAAATGGGATTACTGGTAGGCGGCGCTTATACCTATACTATTTATAGCTTTGATGATGAAGTGGTGCGTAATTATTCAGGGGCCACTTCAATTCGAATTAACTTAACGAATTCAGTCAGTCATTAGATTTTAATTTAACTTTAATATTTTGTAATCTTTCCTTATAATTACCCGGTCAAACTACAGGGAACGAAAGGGACGATTACCGTGAATTCATATAAAAAAATTGTAAGTTCAGCGACTGGAAAATTTATTACCAATATCGATACCGATTTAGTCGGTGCTTTTAAGATTATTACGAATACCGCCGCTCAGAAATTGATTCAGCGAACTACCGAGCTTTGTAAACCTGAACGGGTTCGGGTATATACCGGAACAGCCGCCGAAAAAGCCGAGCTACTCCAATCATTGGTCGATGATGGGGTCTTAACCCCTCTGACCGATCCCCGGTTTGAAAACTGTTACTATGCGCGAACGGACGAAACCGACGTGGCTAGAGCTGAAAAACGGACGTTTAGCTGTACGAACACCCCTGAAGAAGCCGGCATTGGAAACTATTATCTAAATGCAGACGAGGCCACTGCAACACTGATTGGAAAGTTCAATGGCGTTATGGCCGGACGAACGATGTGGGTAGTGCCCATGCGAATGGGACCCAAAGGTTCCGCTTATTCAGAGGTCGGCATTCAGATTTGCGACTCTGGCTATGCGGTTGCAAACTTGCAAATCATGAATCAGGTAGAGCCTTCGGTAGTTGAAGAAATTAACACGACCCCGAAAGGCTTTATTTCAGGACTGGCCTCAGTGGGTGCCCCATTGGCCCCAGGCGAAAAATCGGTGGTCTGGCCGTGCATTCGAAACCCCAATGAACGATATTTTTGTGTTTTCCCATCTACCCCTTCCCGAATCAAAACTGAAGACGATGTCAGAGCACTGCCCCCGGTTGTGTCGTTGGGTAGCGGATACGGCGGTAACATGATTTTATCCAAGAAATTTTTTGCACTTCGAGTCGCCACCCTTTTGGGCGAACAAGAAGGGTGGATTCCAGCCCACATGGCATTAATTGAAATAAATTTACCAACCGGTGAGAAAAAATATGTGGCAGCTGCATTCCCCAGTGCCTGCGGCAAAACCAATTTAGCGATGATGAAAGTGATTCAAGAACGTTATGGTGATGCAACGGTCCGAACAGTTGGGGATGACATTGTGTGGATTCATCCTGAAGCAGACGGTTGGTATGCCATTAACCCTGAAAACGGTTTTTTTGGCGTGGCCCCTGGCACCTCTACCACAACCAACCCTCATGCCTTCGAAATGGTTCATCACAACACCATTTTCACTAACGTCGCCCAAACTGCGGAAGGCGGTGTGTGGTGGGAAGGCTATTCTAAGACTGCACCAGAGGGATTAACCGATTGGCGCGGTAGAACCGCAGGTCCGGGAAATGAAAAAACCGCGGCCCACCCGAACTCTCGGTTCACAACACCCGCTACGCAATGTGCAGTTTTATCCGAGGCCTTCCACGATCCGAAGGGCGTAAAAATTGATTGGTTCCTCTTCGGCGGCCGACGGGATGACACCCTGCCATTGGTTCTCATCGCTGAATCCTGGGAACAAGCCATGCTGCATGGCGCCACGATGGGCTCGAATGCGACGGCTGCAGCTGACCAAGAAGGCAAGCAATATGATCCATTCGCCGACCGACCATTTCAACCTAAAGATCCGGCAGATTACGCCCTCCATTTTTATAAGCTTGGCCTGGATCACCCAGTAGGACGTCCGCGGGTTGCGTTGGTCAATTGGTTTTTAAAGTCACCTGAAACCGGACAGTTCATTTGGGAAGGATTTTCAGCTAACTTTGCTGTTTTACAGGCCCTACTGAATTACGCAGAGCACCCCGAAATAGGATTTTCAACACCGGTGGGCCGACAACTTAGACACGACGACATCCAAATTGGCAACTCTTGCGCTGATGAAAATCTTAGTCTGCTCTTAATGGTGGATTCTGAAAAATGGGCCACTGAATTGGCAGATGCCCAAAAATTCCTTTCGGAAAAAATGGGGGGAGCAATTGCTGACGTATTGATTCAAGAAATCAAGAAAATTCGCGATCAATTAGCCGAAGCCGCCAGCTCCAGCTAATCAAACGTACGCTCAGGAGGCGGGGTTCAAATCCGCCTCCCAAACGGGTATAATACGCAAACGCTATGCAGATAACCGTCTTAAAATCAAAATTGTCCTATGCCAAAATCACGCAATTGGATCTCTTCTATGTGGGGAGCATTTCGATCGATGAAACCTTGATGGCAGCGGCTAATCTGATCCCTAACGAGCAGGTTCACGTGGTGAACTTGAACAATGGTGCAAGATTGGTAACTTACGTGATTCCGGCCCCGGCTGGGAGCGGGATTATTGGGCTGAATGGACCAGCGGCTAGAATGGGCGCAATGGGTGATTTAACTTTCATTATCTCCTATGCCCAGATTGACCCCGCCCAGGAATCCTTAACCCCAACCGTCGTGCATCTCGGAGATCGAAATGAACTCAAAAGCTAAGCCATTTACCATACTAGACACCACGCTTCGCGACGGCGAGCAGGGTGAGGGCATTTCATTCACGGTCAAAGACAAACTCAAAATCACGCATTTATTAGACCAATTGGGCATGCATTACATCGAAGGCGGATGGCCAGGGTCAAATCCCAAAGCCGTGAACTATTTCGAAAGTGTGCAAAATACCAAGTTGAAGCACAGCAAATTAGCGGCCTTTGGCAGCACCCGTCGGGCCAAGAACAGCGCCAAAGACGATGCGAATTTAAACGCCTTATTGGCCGCAAACACTCCGGTTGTCGTAATATTCGGCAAAACCTGGGATTTCCACGCGACTCACGCACTAAAAGTAAGCCTGGAAGAAAACTTAGCCCTAATCAAAGATTCCGTGGCCTACTTAAAAAAGCACAACCGCGAAGTTATATTTGATGCCGAACATTTTTTTGATGGCTATAAAAATAATCCCAAATACGCACTTTCTTGCCTAAAAGAAGCGCATAAGGCCGGGGCCGATATCTTAACGCTCTGCGATACCAATGGCGGCTGTTTGCCCTCCGAAGTATTTAAAATCGCCACGAAAGTGGTGGAGACATTTCCAGATGCCCAAATCGGGATTCACACCCACAATGATGCGGGAATGGCAGTGGCGAACACCTTGGCCGCTGTTGAAGCCGGCGCGGTGCACATTCAAGGCACTTTAAACGGCTATGGCGAACGCTGTGGCAACGCCAATCTTAGCTCTATTATTCCAACGTTAATGCTGAAAATGGGCATTAAATGCGTGTCTGATGCGCAGCTGACATCACTGACCAATGCGTCTCGCCATTTGGACGAAATTGCTAATGTGGTCCCTGATCAT
>CANKTL010000030.1 GCA_947486405.1 bacterium | reverse complement strand
TCCGGCCTTTAAAACTCCGATGTTGAGTCCGACCATTGGCGAGCCTTTTACATAGTTGTTGGTGCCATCCACGGGATCTAAATACCAAACTGTGTCCGATTTGCCGATCGCGGGCTTCGATCCTTCTTCACCAATGATCAGGTCAGAAGGAAAAAACCGATTGATCCACATCCGAAGCAGCATTTCGATGCCGAGGTCCATGTCGGTGACGAAATCGGCGGGATGGGTTTTGGTGTCAGTATGCACCTGCTCGCGCCCTGAACAAATGAGAGTCATAAACGTAGGTGTCATTGCGGCAATAGCCGCTGCAATATCACTTGCTGAGTCAGACAGGGGGCGTTGAGTATACGCGGCAATAAAGTCCGGTGTTACCGAAATTGAAATGTTTTGCGGGGATTTTTGGGTGAGCGACCACTCATTGGCGGTAGCGTCATTGAGAATGGGGAGGTGGAGGACCGGGCGATCAATGGTGGGGGAGACCCACGGCTCAATCGCCATGAGCGAGCGCCACAATATGCGTGTAATGCGGTTTTGAAACCGGTTGAATGCTAAGGCGAGACCCGGTTTGGGCCACCACGATTCCTACTAATTTTGGATCGGCTTTGATTGTTGAAAGAGAGACTATTTTTTTGAATTTTTCTTTGAATTGAATATCCACCAAAATCCATGTGGGGGATTCTACTTTTGATTTGGGGTCAAAATACTTACTTTGACGATTAAATGCGCTGGGATCCGGGTAGGGCTTACTGACCACTTCACCCAGACCCACGACGCCAATCTCTTCGCAGGCTGAATGATAAATCAGCACCTGATCCCCCATCTTCATATCATCTCGCATAAAATTGCGGGCTTGATAGTTCCGAACGCCATCCCAAGGCGACACTTTTTCCGCCTTCAGATTGTCAATTCCGAAAGTAGTTGGTTCCGATTTCATTAGCCAGTACCGGGTCATTTGATTTGAAGGTAACGGACTGAATTCGTGCTACCGCTATTCACAACCGGAATGCCGGCCAACAAGACGATTTTATCGCCTGATCGCAGAAAGCTGAGTTCTTTTGCTGCCTGAATGGCATCTGTAATCATCTCGCTCCACCGAGAAAACTCAGTGAACTTTTTATCGATTCTGATTGGAATAACCGCCCGAAGTAAGGTCATCCGGGTATAGGCCTGTTCGTTATCAGTGACCGCCAGAATTTGAATCTTGGGGTTGAGTTTAGATGAGCGCAGGGGGCTTTTTCCAGTGGTAGTAAAAATAATAAGGGCCTTGGCGTTGGTTTCAGTGGCGATCAGATCTGCAGCCGCTGCAAAGGATCCAGACAATGTTTGCTGGACTGGCTTAATGGCGGCATAACCCCCTTCTTTTTTGAGGGACATAGTGGTGTCGGCAGCGATGCATATGTCAGTCATCGTTTTAATGACATGCGCAGGGTCGATACCCACCGCGGTTTCGCCGGAGAGCATTACCGCGTCACAGCGATCGTAAATGGCGTTCGCCACATCCGACACTTCGGCGCGAGTCGCATTTCGTTTTTCAATCATTGTTTCTAACATTTGGGTGGCTACAATGACGGGCTTGGTTCGGCGGTTACATTCGTAGATGATATTTTTTTGCGCTTCAGGTACTTTTTCAAGCCCAATTTCTACGCCCAAATCACCGCGGGCCACCATTACGGCGTCCACTTCATCTACAATTTCTGAAATATTATCGATCGCGACTTGCCGCTCAATTTTGGCAATAATTTTAACCTCGTGGCCGCCGTTGTCATCTAAATATTTGCGAAAGCTACGAACGGTCTCTGCGTCAGACACGAATGACATCGCCAAGTAATCCAATTTGCAGTCAATTGCGACAAGGGCATCTTCACGGTCTTTTTCAGTAATCGGTGACAAACTCAGTCGGGTAGTGGGGAGATTAACGCCCTTACTATTTGATAAAACACCGCCCTGAATTACCTCACAGATGATATCGTTGCCGACGACATCTTTGACTAGCAATTTAATAGCGCCATCATTAATAAAAATAGATTCACCGGGAGCGGTGTCGTGAACAAGGCCCTTGTAAGTAAGGCCCACACGCTCAATATTTCCCAAAACATCATCGGCGGTCAAAACAAAGGTTTGGCCATTTTCCAAGCTCACTGGCCCTTCGGCAAACTTCCCGATTCGAATTTTAGGACCTTGTAGGTCTAAAAAAATACCAATCGGCAGCTGCACTTGATCCGCGCAGGCCCGCACCTTTTGAACTATCTTGGTGATGTATTCCCGGTCGGCGTTGTGGGAAGCATTGATCCGAACGACATTGAGGCCATTTCGCATCATGTCGGTAATCACAGCTTCTGATTCTGAAGCTGGCCCGATCGTCGCAATTATTTTTGTTTTTTTACTTCTCATTGCACTTAGCTCGCAGTTTAACATATTTATTGAGGTGTACAAAAGGGGTTGCCATCCATAAAATGAATGCCACCGTATCATATGATAGACGCATTAAAAATTTCACTGATTGTGACCGCCGCCGGAAAAGGGACTCGTTTTTCGGACGCCACTAATAAACTGTTATTGGATTGCGAGGGCGTTCCGCTCATTATTCGAACCCTGCGACGTTTGTTGGTTGATTTTTCCCCATACGAAATAATTTTGACGGTACACCGGAGCGATTTGGACGATATGGCCAGATTGATGGAAGCGTACGGTTTTTCGCAGCAAATTTTGCTGGTTGTGGGTGGCGAGACTCGGCGGGAGTCGGTCGAGCGAGGATTTCATGCGCTAAAGCTATGCGATGTCGTGATGATTCATGACGGTGCCCGACCGTTTATTTCAGCTGCCGTGATGACTCGGTTACGAGAGGCCGCAAGTGTATCTGTTGCCGTTGTGCCAGGCATCGAAATTGTAGATACGGTGAAACGCGTGGATGATAACGATACAGTAATTGAAACCATCCCACGGTCGGAACTCCGCCGAATTCAAACACCGCAATTATTTCCCTATACGCAACTGAAACGGGCCTATGAACAACACCTGGCCCCCGATGCCACCGATGAAGCGATGGTAATGGAGGCAATGGGGGTGCCGGTTAAAGTGGTGGTTGGTGACCCTCAAAACCGCAAAATTACGGTACCCGAGGATTGGCAGCTTTAGCTACTCAACAGCTACACCATCCGCTGACTTAGGTGTCCGGTTGAAGATATATAGGTGACTAATGCTGGCATGTGAAGAGTCAGGAAGAACAAAAAACCCGTTTCAATTTAATATGAATAATGTCGGTATTTATTCACCGTTCGTCGGGCGACTTTTAGCCCTTTTTGAGCCAAATACCGGGCGATTTTCTGATCCGAATAATCAGGAAATTCGGCAATCGCATCTTTGATTTCGGCGATCATCGCAGCCTGAGACCTCCCAAAATAAGCGCGGGGGCAGAGAGCTTTGAACGCCAATAAACCTTGCGGGGTTTGCACGTATTTCGACGACACAATTCTGGACACCGTTGACGGAGAAATAGATCGGGTCGTTGCAATCTCTTTTTGCATCAAGGGTTTTAAATAATCGAGACCCTTTAACAAAAAATCTTGTTGGCGTTCCGCGATTACCTTGGCAATCTCGTTGAGATTGTCCTGACGTTTTTTAATCAATTCCACCCATAATTTGGCTTTTTCGTATCGCTCCTGCAAAAACCGTTGGGTCTCCCCATCCTGGCCTGAATTTTTTAGCTCTTTGATGTACTCTGCAGAAATCCCAACTTGAATGCCGCTGGTGGCTTCCAAGTTAATGATCTTCACCTTGCCATCAATGATGCGAAATTCAAATGATGGAATGATGGGGGCTGCCGGAGAGGCCGCCGAAAATTGAAGTCCCGGGTGGGGGTTAAATTGCGTACGAATGAACTCGGCGATTTCCTCTACGCCCGCCGAATCGATGTCCAATTCATCTGATATTGCCCTGAAATTGCCTTCGCTCAATGATTCAAGGTGATGAGAAATGATGTTGTGAAGCAGGTCGTGTAATTCTTCAGATTCCAAACTAAGCTGCCGCAATTGAATCAACAGGCATTCTTTCAACGTTCTTGCACCGACGCCATCTGGATCGAATTCCTGAATAATTTTAAGCACATCCCCGATTTTTCGCTCGGCCACATCAAACCGTGATGCCAAATGGCGGCGTACCGGGTCATAGTCAATGAGGTAGCCTTTGTCGTTGATCTGATCTATCAGGGCTTCCGCGATGCGCATCTCGGTATGAGGGAGTGATTCGAGGCGTAATTGATCCAATAGGTGCTGGTGTAACGGTTTTTGCTCGATCACCGAGTTGTACGCATCGGGTTCGTCAGCGCCACTATAATCAGATCGGCTGCTGAGTCTTCGTTCTGCGATCGGGGCTGCCAATTGGTCATACCGAGTTACTTCGAGAAAAATATTATCCTGGACGGCCGATTCCACCTGCTGAACCAATTGCGTGTAGGGCAAATGAAAGGTGGTGAGCACCTGAATCATTTTGGGGGATAACCACTGTTTGAGGGTCTGAACCTGATTTTGGGTTTGAGACTGCCGAAATTCTAAATGCATAGCGATAAATTGGGCTTTACGCTATTTATCGTGCCCGAATATCCCGGGTGTTGCTGCATAAAATAGTACGCAGTAAGCGCAATCATTCCGCCGTTGTCAGTGCAGTACTGGAACGCCGGAACGATTAACCGCGTGCCGCTTTCCGAAAGCGCGTCGGCCAACCGAGTGCGAATGTAACTATTGGCAGACACGCCGCCGCAAAACACCACTTCTTTCAGATTGGAATTGGCAATGGCAAACTTGGCTTTGTGAATGAGCGTATCAGCGATTGTTTTTTGAAAACTGGCGGCCAAGTCATTGACGGGCATTTCACCGCCCGAAAATTGCTGAACTGCTGAAATCACTGCGGTTTTTAATCCGGAGAAGCTTAATTCATAGCCCTCGTGTTTCATTGGGATCGCAAATTTGAAGGCGGTTTCGTTGCCGTCGCGGGCAGATTTCTCGATAGCGGGCCCGCCGGGATAGCCCAGGCCTAGTACACGGGAAACTTTATCAAAGGCCTCACCGATCGCATCATCCCGCGTAGAGCCTAAGATCTCGATTTTAAAGTGGTCATTTACCTGGGCAATGATGGAATGGCCACCGGAGATAATCAGGGCCAAAAAAGGAAATTCAGGCGGTACTGGATCCGTGTAAACGGCGTAGATGTGGGCTTGAAGGTGATTGACCGGAATCAGTGGGATATTTGTGATTTTAGCGATTGTTTTGGCGGCGGTAAGGCCAACCAAAAGCGCGCCCTCAAGACCCGGTCCATAGGTAACGCCAACTGCATTTAAGTCTGAAAACGTAACGCCGGCATCCTGAAGGGCTTGGCCTACGACGCGGTTAATTTTCTCTGTGTGCATGCGAGACGCTAGTTCGGGCACGACGCCGCCGTATTGCTGGTGCCACTTGATTTGAGAGGCCACCACGTTGGACATAATCTGACCATCCACCACCACAGATGCTGATGTTTCATCGCAAGAGGTTTCGATTCCGAGGATGTTCATTTCAATAGACCCCTCTATATTTAGATTAAGGGAAGGCCAAAAAAGAGGGCCATTACAATGCGCTTAATAATAGATAACGCAAAAAACGCGAACAGGGGCGAGAGATCTATGCCCAATTTGTACGCAGGTACGATATCTTGAAACGGACGGAGCATAGGCTCGGTTAGCCGGTAAATCAAATCGATGAGGGGGTGAAAGCGATTGTGGGGAATCCAGGACAATACCACTCTTACCAACAAGGCAATATTGGCAAACTGAAAAATCCACTCGACTAGCTGTATCATAGGGTCCTAACTTTCTGCCGCCAATTCGCGGGCACGAGTGATACTTGCTTCTACCACGGATCGAATCTCAGTGTCAATTTGAGTGCGATCGAAGGCGTTTAGCCCCGCGATAGTGGTTCCATTGGGGGATGATACTTCTTTGATTAAAGTGGCAGCCGATTTGTTGGTTTGCAAAAGCATTTCACCAGCCCCGACCATGGTTTGTGCAGCGCATATGAGGGCGTCATCGTAACTCATGCCCTCTGCCTCGGCTGTTTTCGCGACCTGGTGAGCAATGCGATAGAAAAACGCGGGACCACTGCCACTTACGCCGGTAACCACATCGATCAACGCCTCTGGCACTGCCAATGTTTTGCCAAGCCCAGCGAATATGGCGGATACCGCCGCAAACTGAGCGGTACTGACGGCGTTATTTTGGGCCAAAACCGACATTCCGGCTCGCAGTAGCGCCGGGGTGTTGGGCATCACCCTGACGACAGGCTGATTCACACCAAATTTGGCCTCAAACACTGAAATCGGAGTGCCGGCCAGAATTGTAACCATCACGGGCCGATGATCCCCATGTAAGGGCGGAAAATCATGCAAAAGTCCCTTAATATTTTGGGGCTTTACACAGAAAAAAAGATAATCGGTTTGCCCTATTTCGCTGAGAGATACCCCTTTAATATGGGCCTCATTTTCAATATAGGCACGCCGAACCTCATCAATTTCATAAAAAACGCAGCGCGATTTTGGAATCGAAAAGGCATCGATCAATCCCAGGAAAATAGCCTCGGCCATTTTTCCCATGCCAATAAACCCAAATTTTTTCTGGGACAGTGTCATGGCTAGAACTGAACTTTCGGGGCTTCTTTAGCACCATCGGCGCTTTTGAAATAATCTAGTTTTTGATACCCCAGTTGCTTAGCAACGACCGAGCTTGGGAAACGAATTACCTTAATATTGTAGGCCTGAACATTTTCGTTAAAGCGCCGACGTTCTACTGAAATGCGGTTTTCAGATCCGGACAATTCATCCATTAAGCGTAAAAACGTTTGATCCGATTTAAGGTTGGGGTAATTTTCCACTACCACTAATAATCTTGCCAATGCGGATTCCATTTGATTTGAGGCTGCCACGCGGTCGCTAACCGTTTTTGCGCCTGCCAATTGTGCGCGAGAAGCCGCAATATCACCAAATACTTTTTGTTCCTGCTTGGCATATCCTTTAGCGGTTTCAACCAAATTTGGGATCAGGTCATAGCGGCGTTGAAGCTGATTTTCAACCTGTGCCCAAGAGGCATCGACGCTTTCACGGATTGTAATTAATTGATTGCGAATTGAAATATAGGAAAATAGTAAAACGCCGACTGCGATTCCAATTCCCCATAACCATCGTTTTGTAGTATCTGACATGTGTGAATCTCCTCTTAAATTGTGTGTTACGTTACCAGCCGCGGCTCGCACCGCCTCCGCCGGACATTCCCCCGCCAAATCCACCGAACCCTGAACCACCGAATCCGCCAAATCCACCACGCGAGGATCCGCCGAACGATGATCCGATGAGCAGCCAAGGTAGCCAGCCCATTCGGCCCCCTGAGAATATCAAAAATAATGCAAATATTAAAATCGCCAACCCCAAAAAGCTGTGGTTGCCCGAATTATATTGGTGATGCTGCCCAGTTAATTTAACACCCGACTTTTGAGCCATAGCCTGTGCAATCGCAACATGGCCGTAGGAAAGCCCAGTTTTTATGTCGTCCTGTCGGAAATAGGGAAGGACAAAATCGTCTAACAAATCACCGGCTTGGGCATCCGTTAAAATGCCTTCAAGTCCGTAGCCCACTTCCAAGCGAACTTTTCTGTCTTTAAGTGCGACCAGCAACAGCAGTCCCTTGTCGTCCGATTTCTTTCCAATGCCCCATTTTTCAAAAAGCTGATTGGCATATTCCTCGACAGTTAGGTCTTGAAGCGTATCTACGGTTACTGTAACAAATTGAATGTCGGCCTTTGTTTCAAGTTCTTGAGATACTGCTGCCATCAGCGCGACTTGATCACTGCCCAATACATGAGTCGTGTCAGTGACATACCCCGTATTTTTCGGGAACGATACGGCTGCAACCACAGACAAAGGCATCATCCCGATCGTGATTGCCAGAATACCAATAAATGCGCAGAAATTTGACCGGTAGAAGGGTAATTTATCCATTCATTTGATCGACTTGGACTGTGATCGATTCCAATTCAGAAATATAGTCGAATAAATGGACGCCACATTCAGGCGAGTTAATATCGCGTAAAATGTCGCTAAAGACGGAGGCTCTAAAATTAAGACGTTCGGCCAAAACAGTAATTGATTCGGTTGAAGATTTGGACTTTTCCTGACCCAATAGAGTCAGTAGATATTTGAAAATGGATAGTATAAAAGGGAATGAGGCCCGAATTAGCTCCGAATTGGACATGCTCGATCGGACAAATCCTTCTTTCAATTTCAAAACATGGGTGCGCAAGTAAAATTCACACTCTTGCCGCAAATTTGCGGAACCAATGGTCACATCCGCCAGTATGTCGCGCCCGATAACCAGGTCTCTACTAAAAGAGAGCTCTAAAAATTCAATTGGAAAAATATCGAGGCTACTGAGCATCGGTTCTACTGAGAAAATCTGGTACTGGACCTCACATCGATTTTTAACTTTTCTTACCAGAGATTCGTGACTTTTTTTGACACCGACAAGCGCAGTAGGTTCCGCTGTGTTGAGTACGATTAGTAGCTTGATACTATCCACTTCTGAATTGGAACCCGCCTTAAACATACTGTCATAGAGGTAGACCGCCTCCGCCAGCGTGCGTAGCTCAGTTCCAAATATGCTGTGGACGAGAGCTTTGACTTCAATATAGGTGATTCCTTTGCCCATTTTCAGCGATTTTAGCGTAATCTGAGTAAGTTTGTAAGGGTGGCGAATGTTTGCAAACGGGGGTCTTGGTGGAAGAAACCAGTACTTCGAGGGTGGGGAGACACATGGAATGGAAGCATAAAAATAAAATTCATCGATTGCTGGGAATAGGGGCCTCAGGCCTCTTTTTGGGCATTTTTACACTCAACAGCCCCGTATTTGGGGCAGGCCCCGGTACGTCGGCAATGTCATTTGTAAACTTGGTGAGCTCAGTTCGAGGTGCCAGTTTGGCAAATGCGACGACTGCGATTAATTCAATTGATGGATATATGACCAATCCCTCAGGGGTGGCAAATCAGCGTGCCCCTGCAGTTCGACTGCAGTTGATGAACTATGTCGACTCGGGTCGGTTTTATCAAGTGGTGGCTTCTGTCCCCTTTGGCTACGGCGTAGTTGGTGGGGATATTGGCGTATTTGACTATGGGCAGCAATCCAGAACCACGTTTTCTGACCGATCAGGAAGCGAGGGTGACTCGTTTGGTGCTCGCTCGCAAAAACTCGGGATAACCTACGCAGCCGAGTTTAGCGGAATAACCGTAGGTACAACCGTGAGTCAGTTGATGCAGGTGTTGGATTCACAATCCCTGACCGCATGGGGTGTGGATGTTGGCGCAACCTATCCCGTATCTTCTACTTTGAGGGTGGGGGTAGCTATGACCCAACTAACATTCAAAGGCCAGCAGAGCGGCAGCGAATACCGGCCGCTACCGTCGGCAGGGCGCGTAGGCGTAGTGTGGACCTCTGACGAATGGGCTTGGCCGACGCTTATCAGTACCGATTTGGTTGCCCCTTCTGATGAGGCTTTGTATGTGCAAGGCGGCATTGAATCGAATATCAATCCGGCGGTTGCAATGCGGGTGGGTTACACCAGCAGAGCTGTGTTTTCTCAGCTCAGTACCGGAATTGGTATTAATATTGGAGATGTGGGCGTTGATTTTTCATATCATCCCTCATCTCAGCTGGGCAACTTTTATCGGGTGGGAGTGGGATTTAAATGGTAGTAACCGTGCGACGACTTTCGCTGTCGCTGATATTAGCGGCACTATTTATCATGCCGACAGCCCTATTTGCCGCCAATTTAGCGTCTCCCAGTTACATATTAAAAACGGGTGGGATGGAGGCCGGTAACCAAAAAATTCAAAATGCAACCTATATAAATAATGACGTTGCCATAGACCCGTTCCTGGGTCCTGATATGCTGACCAGCTCAGGAATGCGGTTGTATTCGGGTAACTATTTTATATCTCGGATACAAGGGTTAAGTGACGTCGCCTCACCGGTCGGCGGAAACCAACTGTTTACCGTCCTTTCGGGCGGAAATTTTGGAGACAAAGCCTATTTAAGTGCCACTATTAATGGGCAGTCACATTCCCGGATGGCCGTTAGTCTGACACCCTCAATTGGTGAATGGCCTTTTTCCTGGGACACCACAACCCAAATTTATAAGACAGCCGAATACCCCGGAACCGCGAACGTTTTGTTGTTCGCAGAAGTATCGGACTACTTTTTTTTTAGTGACCCGATTCAAGTGGCATCGCTTATTGTGGATAATGAGGCACCTGCTGTACCATATTTATCGGTTGCACCAGCTATTTTTTCGCCACGGTTCATGGATGGCGTTAACGACGTGTGTACGATTTATGTCACTATTGCTGACTCAAGTACTGGAAACTGGGCAATTAAAATTACCGACGGACCGACGACCCTGAGAACGTTCTCAGGCACAGGATTCAATTCGGCGATCAGCGTGGTGTTTGATGGAAAAGATGATGCAGGTATTCCTTTGCTGGACGGCAATTATTTTTGCTTTTTATCGGGTGTTGATGCGGCTGGGAATACGTTTTCAAAATTGGTAGCTTATATCGTTATTGATAATGTCCAGCCATCCTTTGAAGGAAGTGTCGTGGCAGAGGCGTTAATCACTCCTGGAAACTCACAAACTGGGGGAATTCAGGTTAGTTTTTCAGGGACTGACAATGTTGGTCTATCCACCCCAACCTTTTACAGAATTCTGCATGCGCAAAATGGTGTCACACTAGAGTCACCCATTTTTACGGAATGGTTTCCAACTTTTGATGCGGCCTCGAATACCTGGAGAGAGGTGGGTAATGGCATTTTAGATTCGGCCACCTACGAAATTCTCGTATATTTGCGTGATCAGGCGGGCAACCAAAAAAAAGCATATTCGAATTATGTCACTACACTTGACCGAACCCCTCCTCAAATTAGAAACGGGTCGGGTCAGCCACTGACTCAAATCACAATGACCGAAGATGTGGTCGCAACGTTCAATTTGGATGCCTATTTCAGTGACAATCTTTCTGCTGCAAGTTCGGCTCAATGGTTCGTGTATGATACTAAACTAGGGCCTTATGCGCATAACGTGCTGCTGGCCGCCACGATTCCGAATGTCCCGGATGGCCCAGTAACAAACACACTGGTCTTAACACCTTCTCCCAATACCAACACGGCCGCCAACACAGGCGGAAACCAATTCGGATATCCCGGTGAGCAAATTTTTCTAAAATTAGTCGATGCCGCCGGTAACTCAACCTCGGGAACCGTTGCCCTGAATATTACTCCGGTAAATGATCTTCCCACTATTCAAGGGACGATCGGTCAAGGTGTTTTGACCGACGGTCAAGGCCAGGTGGTGTACAATCTTAAACTGGCAGAGGGCCAAGGTTTTACCGGCATTACCTTAGACTCCTTTTTAGCAGATGTGGATAATTTACTGTCGGATCTTACGATTTCCGCCACACGTAACGTTACCCCAACTCAGCCCATTCCGGTCACATTAAATGTTCAAGGACCTGCTGGGGGGCATCGGATGACTTTAACTCCGGAGGCCCATTGGTATGGGACCGATACCAGCGTGATTCAGATATCGGATGGCGGCGTTCCCGTCACTACCTCGTTCACGACTCGAATAACTCCGGTGAATGAAACCCCGCTCATTTCTGCACTATTACCGACTTCTTATATTGTGGATGAGGACACGGTTTTAGATATCAATCTTTTTCCCTATGAAAATGACGAGCTGTATGAAGACCGGGTGCCCACTTACCACTCTCAATTGAACTGGACAGCCGCTTTTACACCACCCGAGGATGGAACTGTCCTTGTGCAATCGTTAACGGGTGAAAACAGTTTGTTGGATTTAATTCAAATTACCCCCAAAGAAAATAAATATGGGACGGCTGTGTTGAAATTAACGCTAACAGACACCGACCGTGTTGAGCCTCAAAAAATATTTCCCGATTACACACCCAATCCGAAATCAGTGACCACCTCGGTGACTGTTGGCTGGCGACCGGTGAACGATACGCCTGTAATTACGCTCGATCACACGCCCATTATATTGTCGGAAGACGACGTGGTTCCTGTGGTTATTGACTATAACCAAGCCGCCACAGACGCTGAGGACAGTTTCGACAGCCTTCAATGGTCAGTTACCACCAATCGAAGTGACTTGTTAACGATTACCCATGACTCGGCTGATCGCAAGATTTCTATATTGCCAAAGCCCAACGCTTGGGGCGCCGCAACGCTGTATGTGTCCGTAACTGACGTAGATACAGGCAGTGGGTACCCCGGATATACGCCGAATCCAAAGACCGCCACAGCGGCTATTAGTGTCTCTGTTCGCGCGGTCAATGATACACCGTCGATCTCGGGTGC